>DATAIH010000343.1:0-33279 GCA_036262755.1 Candidatus Acidiferrum sp. | reverse complement strand
TATCGCGCGGCAGGTCGTTGTGCTGGTCCCAGCCGCGGTGATAGAGCTGAATAAAGCGGACACCGCGCTCAGCGAGCCTACGGGCGAGCAGACAGTTCGCCGCGTACGTCCCCGGCTTCCGCGAATCCGGCCCGTACAACGCAAAGGTGGATTCCGGCTCCTTTGAAAGATCCATCAGATCAGGCACGGAGGTCTGCATGCGATACGCCATTTCGTATTGGGCGACGCGCGTATCAATCTCCGGGTCGGCATATTTTTCTCCGAGCAGGCGATTCAATTTTGCGATGCCGTCAAGCATGCGACGCCTGGTCGTGGCCGGCACGCCCGGCGGATTCGACAGATACAACACCGGGTCGCCGCTCGCACGGAACTTCACTCCCTGGTAGCGCGATGGCAGGAATCCGCTTCCCCACAAGCGGGAAAACAGCGGCTGATCGGGATTCAATGCATTGGCCTGCGAAAGTAACACGACGAACGCTGGCAGATTCTGGTTTTCACTGCCCAGACCATAGCTAGCCCATGCGCCCATGCTCGGACGCCCGGGCTGCTGGAAGCCGGTCTGCAGGAACGTGATTGCCGGATCATGGTTGATGGCTTCCGAATAGACAGACCTGATGACGGTAATGTCGTCCACGATCTTCGTGTGATAAGGCAGCAGTTCGCTGATCCACGTGCCCGACCTTCCGTATTGACTGAATTCGAAAAGGGATGGGGCTACCGGAAACGACGACTGCCCGGAGGTCATGCCGGTAATGCGCTGCCCCTGGCGAACCGAATCCGGCAACTCCGTGCCCTGTAATTTGACTAATTGGGGCTTGTAATCGAACAGCTCGATCTGCGAGGGGGCTCCGGACTGATGCAGAAAGATGACTCGTTTGGCCTTTGGCGGGAAGTGCGGCAGCCCTACGAGTCCGCCGGTTTTCGGGTCAATTGCGGTATCGGCGGCAAAGCCGTCCGCCGAGAGCAGCGTCGCCAGCGCCGGAACGCCGATGGCAATTCCGGCGGTGCTTCGGCGGAAAAACTGCCGGCGCGTCATGGCCGCGCCGATTTCCGGAGTCAACCTGTCACCCATACTGTGCCTCGCCTTCGGCTATTGCTTGGTAATGGTCTCGTCGAGATTCAGGATCATGCTCGCTAGGTTCGTCCAGGCTGCGAGTTCGCCTCGAGGGAGGCTGCGATCCGCTTTGGATTCCCCAACCGACAGCAGTTTTTTTGCGCCCTCCTGGTCCTGGCGGTAAGTCGAGCGAAATTCCCTGAGAGATTTGAGAAGCACAGCCCTTTCCTTCAGATCCGGCGTTCGCGCCGTGGCCAGCTTGAAGGCAAAATCGAGGCGCGCTCGGTCGGATTTGCCACCATGGCGCAAAGTGCGCTCCGCCAGCGCGCGCGCAGCCTCCACATAGGTAGGATCGTTGAGAAGCGCCAGGGCCTGCAGCGGCGTATTGGTCACCGTCCGCCGGGCTGTGCATTTTTCACGGTCAGGCGCATCGAACAGAGTCAGCGACGGCGGCGGGACGGTTCGCTTCCACACCGTGTACATACCGCGGCGGTATAGCTGTGAGCCTGAAGATTCGGTGTAACTCTGGCCCGAATAGCCTTCACCGAAGGCCATCTCCTCCCACAAGCCCTTGGGCTGGTACGGATACGCGCTCGGCCCGCCGATCTTGTCATTCAGCAACCCGCTGATCGCCAGCGCATTGTCGCGAACCATCTCGGCCGGCAAACGAAATCTTGGCCCTCTCGCCAGAAGCCGGTTCTCCGGATCGCGCTCGATGAGTTCGCGCGACGCCTTGGAAGACTGGCGGTAGGTCGCCGAGGTAACAATCAGTCGCTGCATGGCCTTGATGTTCCAGCCGCTCCGGACGAATTCGGTGGCTAGCCAATCGAGCAATTTAGGATGGCTCGGCGGTTCTCCCTGCGAGCCAAAGTCTTCAGCGGTCTTGACGATCCCGGTTCCGAAATACCGTTGCCAATACTGGTTCACCGCAACACGTGCCGTGAGCGGATTCGACGGGTCGAGGATCCACCTTGCCAATCCCAGACGGTTCGGGGGCATGTCACGCGACATTGGGGGCAAAAACAAGGGAACACCGGGCGTGACCTTTTCACCTTTATTGTCGTATTGACCGCGGCCTAGAATGAAAGTGTCGCGCGGCTTCGACATCTCCGCCATCACCATGGTCGTAGGAATCGACTTTTCGAGCTGGCCGCGCTCTTTTCGGAGTTCTTGCAGGCGAGAGTACAACAGCCTGTACTTCTCCGGCGCGTCGTGCTCCAGGAAGTACTCGGTCAAGCGAGCCTGGTGCTGCTTTTCGAGTCGCACTTGTTTCTGTTCTTTGCTTTCTGCCTTGGCCAGTTCTCCGATATCGGGCTCTTGCGGCGGCTTGTCGGGTTCGAGCGCCGCAATTTCCGTCGCAGGAGTGCCGCCAAGCTCGGTCAACAGGACGCGTGCAGGCAGATGCACAGCGAGATTCTCGGCTTCGGTGTCGGTCAGCGTCCGCGTGTAAATTCGCAGGTCATCGAGTTGGCCTTGGAACAGCCCACCCGTATTCTTATTGCCAATTTCCAATGACCCGGAAGTGCGGAAGTTGCCGCCGAGAGTATCTTTAACGATCTCGGCCTCCCACACCTTGCCGTCAACATATATCTTTAAGCCCTTCGCCGTGCCTGAACCGTCATAGTCAACGACCACGTGATGGGCGCCATTCATCGGCACGCGATCTTTGGTTCGCACTTCGATCGCAGAATCAGGCCATGGCGCCGCGAACCGTGCAACGACGCGAAGGTTTCGCTGGTGCCTGCCCGTATATGCGACGTCGTCAAAGCCGAGCTCATAGCCTGCCCAGTGCTCGGAGGAATCTTTTTTCTGAAGAACTTCGCCGCTCTTCAACCCGTAGAGATTTACCCACACGCCGAGCGCAAACGGCTCGTGGGCGTCGAAGTCCCCGGCCTGCCCAAGGCTAACTTCCGTTTCGCCGCTGAATTCTGCAGCTTTGCCGGTCGGCCCGTCTTCATAGACAACTTCCCCTCGCACCAGCTTTCCATCGTGTTTTGACGCCGCGTCCGACAGGTCGCCGTTGAACGCATAGTGTGTCGCGAGCCCGTCGCTAGGCGCCTCGGGCAAAGTGGCTAGCCGCGTCTTCTGCCATTCATTTCGCAGCGTCAGCACTTCTTTCTCAGGCATTGCCGCCAAAACATCGGCGATTTGCTGATGGAGTTCGTCTCCCTGTCGCTTCTGCTCCGGAGTGGGCAACTCGAGCACGGGATCGGCGTTTCCTTCATACCCATCGAGGCCACGCTCAGGCACGGTATTGAAGAAAGCGAAGAAGCGGTAAAAGTCCTTCTGTTTGATGGGATCGTACTTGTGGTCATGGCAGCGCGCGCAGCCCATGGTGAGTCCGAGCCAGGTCGTTGCCGTGGTGCTCGCGCGATCCACCACATACTCGACGTGATACTCCTCCGGGATCGCGCCGCCTTCAAAGTTGATCATATTGTTGCGGTTGAACCCGCTCGCGATTTTCTGTTCGACCGTCGCGTCCGGAAGCAGATCGCCGGCCAACTGGTCTATCGTGAATTCGTCAAACGGGATGTTGCGGTTAAAGGCGCTGATGACCCAATCGCGCCACGGCCACATCTCGCGCAAGCTGTCGATGTGATAGCCATGGGTGTCCGCGTAACGCGCCAGATCGAGCCACTCGATCGCCATGCGCTCGCCGTAGTGTGGTGACTTCAGCAACTGGTCCACTCTCCTTTCGTAAGCATCCGGAGAATGGTCGGCGATAAACGAGTCCACTTCGGAGGGAGTGGGTGGCAGACCGGTCAAATCGAAGGAAACGCGTCGCAGCAGCGTGGCTTTGTCCGCTTCTGCCGAAGGTTTCATCCCCTCCTTCTCCAAACCGGCGAGCGTGAAATAATCGATCGGGTTCTTTGGCCAAGCTTTGCCCTTAACCTCGGGTACGGCGGGACGCTTTGGAGCGTCAAACGCCCAGTGGGACTGCCACTTCGCGCCCTGATCGATCCATTCGCGGATTAGTTCGATCTGCTTGGGTGTCAGCGTCCTGCCGTATGACGCCGGGGGCATGCGTCTTTCCTTCGCGCTGATCCTCTGGTACAGCCGGCTGGCCGCACTGTTGCCGGGCACGATGATCCGGTACCCGTCGCGATCCGCAAACACGTTTTCCTTGCTGTCGAGCCGCAAGTTGCCCTGACGACTGTCCTCTTCCGGGCCATGGCAGGCAAAGCAGGCGTCCGAGAGAATCGGGCGAACGTCGCGGTCGAAGTCTACCCGTTTCTCCGCCGGGTTAGGCGGCGCTTGCCAGGCACCCAGCAAAGGAAGGCACAACGCCATGGCGGCGGCCGGCAGCCATCGGCAGATGGTCGCTCGGATCAAGGAACCTCCTCGACCGATTGAGATTGCGCAACCGCCGATACCATACTACGTGAGCGTTCCACTGGGAAGGGTGTTTCGCTCAAGTCAACACTCTCGAGACTTGTGAGCGGAGAGGACAAGGAGATGCGATCTCTTTAAAATCATTTTCCTCGATCCGTTTCCATACCCGTGCCAGGACCTGAATGCAGATTCGGCCTCCGCATCAGTCCCGGCCCGCGCTATAGGGTCATGGCTGACTGCCAGTCGGTCAATCTGTACCGGAGCACCCGGCAATGTATTCCCGAGCAAAACAATCGCGTGTACAATGGGCGCTGTTCCCGTTCTGGAATTGCCATTCGATCATGTCACCCTCCATTAGCTAGCCTTAGCCATGAACAAAAGAAGCTTTATCAAGCTTTTCTCCGGGATGGCGACGGCACCGGTCGTCTCCCCACTCCTGAGGCTGCTTCCGGACAGCAAACTGAGAAACTGGGCCGGCAACTTGGAATACGGCACCGAAACGATGTACACCGCAAATTCCTTGGAACAGGCGCGGGATTTCGTCCGGAAACAGGTGAAGTTGAAAGTGCTGGGGACGCGTCACTGCTTTAACAACATAGCTGACAGCACCACCCAGTTCCTGTCCTTAAAGCCGGCGGAAGAGCTTTTGTCGGTCAACGCGGAAGAGCGCACCGTGACCGTCGACGGGAGCATGACCTACGGCCATTTGTGCCCGCTTCTTCATGAAAAGGGATTTGCATTGCACAATTTGGCCTCATTGCCTCACATTTCCATTGCCGGTTCCTGCGGCACGGCTACTCATGGTTCAGGCGACAAGAATGGCAACCTCTCGACCGCGGTTTCGGCTCTGGAACTGATTACTGCCGGCGGTGACCTGATTCAGCTTTCCCGGCAGAAAGACGGCGAGAAATTCTTAGGAGCGGTTGTCGGGCTGGGCGCACTCGGCGTCATCACCAAGGTCACACTCGACATTCAGCCAGCCTACATGATGCGGCAGTACGTTTACTTGAACATGCCCTTGGATCAAGTGAAGGACCACTTCGAGGCCATCGAATCTAGCGCCTACAGCGTGAGCCTGTTCACGGATTGGCGGACCAAGAATGTCAACGAGGTGTGGATCAAAAGCCGCTTGGCGGAAAGGCAAGCATTTACTCCCGCGCCCGAATTTTTCGGAGCGAAAGCGGCAACCCGAAATTTTCATCCAATTGCAGCGCTGTCCGCGGAAAACTGTACCGAGCAGATGGGTGTTCCCGGCCCCTGGTACGAGCGGCTTCCGCACTTTCGCATGGGCTTTACCCCTAGCGCCGGGAAAGAATTGCAGTCGGAGTACTTTGTGCCTCGCCATCACGCCGTCGAAGCCATTTTGGCGGTTGAGCGGCTGCACGAACAGGTGAGCCCGCATCTGTTGATCACAGAAATCCGCACCATTGCCGCGGACAACCTCTGGATGAGCCCCTGCTACCACCAGCCTTGCGTCACCATTCACTTCACCTGGAAGCAGGATTGGCCAGCGGTTAGAAAACTGCTGCCGGTCATCGAAAGCGAACTCGCACCATTCGAAGCTCGCCCGCACTGGGGAAAGCTCTTTACTATTCCCCCTGGGGAACTGAAATCCATCTACAAAAAGATGCCTGAGTTCATTGAGTTGTGTAAGACCTACGACCCGAATGGCAAATTCCGCAATGAATTCTTGAACCTAAACATCTTTGGATGAGGTCATACGGCCCAGTTCGTCTCGACTGTCCCCTCCATTTGCCGCTGGGCCTGATTAACTCCAGGCCTATAGCGTGAGAAAATCGTGGTTCCCGGAGCCTCCTGGCGAGATTCCCTCAGAGAAAAACCGTTGTCCACGCGGAAAAGCGAAAAAAGAGGCCAAGAACCGGAACAGAGGATGGGGAGCTTTCTATCGAGCTTTGACACGGGGCAAAGAGTACGCTTGACACTGGTCGGAACATGGGAATAGTCTGCGAACCGGACCGAGGGTCCCTAAAACCAGGAGGTAGGCTTCCATGCGTCGACCTTTAATTATGCTCGCTATCGTCTGCCTGTCCGGTCTAGCGACGACGATTGGCACGACGCGCGCCGTCGCGCAACAATCACCGTTGTCCGGCCACGCGGACATTGTCAATGCGCAAGGGCAAAAGATCGGTACCGCCGTGATCCATCCGTCCGGTAGCGGTGTTAGCATCGATGTGGAGGTCTCTCAGCTCTCGCCCGGCACGCACGGCATCCACATTCATACCGTCGGAAAGTGTGAAGGCCCGGCGTTCGCAAGCGCGGGGGGGCACTTCAATCCAACATCAAAAAAACACGGAAAAGAAAATCCCGAAGGACCACACGCGGGTGACCTGCTGAATATCGAGGTGGGCGCCAATGGAACTGGCAAAGCGTCGCTCTTAAACCCGAACGCGACGCTTGGCGAAGGTGCAAACTCGCTCTTCCATGAAGGCGGCACGGCTTTGGTGATTCACGAGAAAGCAGACGATTACAAAACCGATCCAGCCGGCAACTCTGGCGCACGCATCGCCTGTGGTGTGATTCAAAAATAGTGCGCAACGAGCAGTACCTCACTCCCAGCTGGCCAACGTTAGAGCGCGCGGCTGGTTAGCTGCGCGGCCGAACACGCTAACCCCTGCTTAGGGCGTCCTTAGCCTGTCGGGTTGTTCCTTGCCCTCGGGTCACCTAAAGTCTTCGTTTCGGTAGGTGTCCTTGCCACCCATGACGGTGAGAAGAACCTTAGTCGTCAAGATCTCGGCCGGCGGCGAGGTAAGAATGTCTTTTGATAAAACAACAAAGTCCGCTAATTTGCCAGGAGTCAGCGTGCCTCTCACCCCTTCGTCAAGAGTCGCGTAGGCTCCGTCTCGGGTGAAGTGGCGCAGAGCGGCCTCGAGCGAGATGCGTCCCGCCGGATACCACCCACCTGCAGGCGTGCCCTCGGGTGTTGTGCGTGTTACCGCACAATAGATCGCAGGCAAAGGTTCAAAGGGGAAGACTCCCCAGTCACTCCCGAAAGCTTGCAACACACCGGCGTCGTCAAAAATTCTGAACGAATCTGCGTGCGAAGCGCGGGCCGGCCCGAGAAGCACCGCAAAATTTTTGAGCACGGTCGCGTCGGGATTCGCGAACATGGCCTGCGTTGAAGCGATCACGCCAAGCTGCTTGAATCGCGGCAGATCGGAAAGCAACGGAACCTCCGCATGCTCCACGCGATGACGGCGCCCCGAGGTGCCATTCGTCTTCGCTGCGTACTCGAAGGCGTTCAACGCCATATGGATGGCTTTGTCGCCGATGGCGTGCAACAGGACCTGAAACCCCTCTTTGTCGTACAGGGCCACTGTCTTATTGAGGTCGTCTTGCTCCCAGAATGGAATTCCCGTTCCTCCGCCCACGTAGGGTTCGAACATGGCCGCTGTCCTGGCATCCACGGTCCCGTCCAGAACTCCCTTGACCGCTCCAAATTTCAACAGCGGACCCTGGAAGGTATCCCGCAGCTTTCGGTAGGGCGCCAGATCCGCCTCGGTCAGAAGCTTTTCCAGCTTGTGCTTTGGCGGGGCACCTCCTCTTTCACTCAACAGGATGGGCGGCGCAAAGCGAAATCGCAGCTTCAACGCGTTCCCTGCCGCGGCTCGCTCGAAGACGGGAAAGGACTCCATGCTCGTATAGGCGTCTTGTACGGCCGTAAGACCGGCCGCCGCAGCCTCATCCATATGCGCGAGGAGCGATTGGTACTCGTCGTCCATCGATCGGGGAGGAATGCGGCGGAAGATCAGGCCTTGCGCTGCCTCTTTGAACTCGCCTGTCGGTCCGCCATTCTTGTCCTTCATGATGTGGCCATTCGGCGGATCAGGCGTGGCGCTCGTAACGCCCGCAATCTCGAGCGCCTTGGAATTTCCGAATCCCATATGGCCGTCCCGTTCGAGCACGTATACAGGGCGGTCTCGGATCACGGCGTCGATGTATTTCTTGTTGACGGTTTGGTTTGGGAATGCCGAGTAGCCCCATCCATGCCCGGTAATCCAGGGCAGCGAGGGATGTGTTTTGGCGAAATCCGACAGGCGCTGCTGAAAATCCTCAACCGCCTCGACCCCGTGCAAATCCACTTCATTTACGGACCGTCCGGGAAAGTGCAGGTGCGAATCTTGAAACCCGGGAACGACCAGGTGGCCCCGCAGATCGAAGACCGCCGTATCGGGAGTAGCCATTGCCCTGACTTCCTCGTCGCTTCCCACCGCGATAATTCTGTCGCCACTCGTGGCTAAAGCACGGGCCAGCGGTTCGGCATCATCCGCCGTCCAGATCTTGCCGTTGACGAAGATACGATCCGCGTGCCTTTTTTTCGTCTGTGCATGAAGGCAGCTCAGAGAAAAAACGGCAACCGCAAGCAAACAGGCAAGCCTCTCAGGCACTCTACCCTCCCTCGCCACTCCCCTTCTGCCACGCTTTAGCGCCTACTTGAATGCCGATCCCAGTGTGTCGATCAGCAGCCGGATGGCGGTTTGCTCGGTGCGCGTGCTACCGTCGCGCATAGGGTTTACCTCCACGATATCCATTCCCACCAGGCGCCCTTTGGTGGCTGCACCCTTCAGCAGGCCATCGATTTCCGCGAAATTGAGGCCATCGGGCTCCAGAGTTCCGGTCCCCGGTGCCAGCGTCGGGTCCATAACGTCGACATCCAGTGTGATGTAGATGTTTTCCGCAGAGGGGATCTGCGAAAGCACCCAGTCAACTCCTTTCCGGTGGATTTGCTCCGCAGTGATGATGATGGTGTGAGCCTTGCGAGCATTACCCATCGCCTCTTGATCATTGGCTAAACCCCGTGGCCCAACCTGAACGACCTTCTTCACATTGGGAAGTTCGACGGAGCGGTTTACCCAAGACGCATGGTCAAGATTGCCGGGCGCTCCATTCCAGGTGTCGAGATGGGCGTCGAAGTGAATAACCGTGACAGGGATATCGAATGCCCGAAGGATGGGAAACGTAATGCTGTGATCTCCGCCCAAGACAATCGGGAAGGCTCCCTTGGAACGAATCTTGCGCACCATTTCGGTGATCTTGTCATCGGTTTGTGACGGAACTGTCGGCATGACGGGAACGTCGCCGACATCCACCCAGTGTTTGCCTTTGAGCACGGTGCGATCCCCGTCGACATAGTAGAAGCCCTCGGTAAGGTCGTGATTGTATTCTTGAGAGCTCTCGCGCATGGCACGTGGCCCATACCGCTCACCCGGCCATCCCCAGGTTCCTTCATCAAACGGAACACCGAGAACGGCGAAATCGGCGTGCACGTCGTCGAGGTTGCTAAGGTAAGGCGCTCCCAAGAACGTGCGAACTCCCACAAACGTCGGCACGGCCTGGCCGAGTGTTGCCGAGGCACAAACCAGCTTCATCGCGATCGCCAAGACGACATTTCCCGACTTGAATCTTGAACCTCTTGTTCTGCTATCCATCATCTGTGATCGACCTTACCGGTGGACTTTTAAACGAGGGACATCCGGCCATTTGTGAAACGCTACTCGCGATTCAGTGGACTATTAGAAGCCACTCAGGCGAAGAGAGTACCACAACAAGAATGCGGACAAGCGGGGCAACCGGGCGATGAAAGGACCACACGGTCCGGAGCAGAGGCAAATTTCTTGCGACCCTTCTAGCGCTGATGCTCCCTAGGCGAATACCAATGCTTTTGAGACCGTTTTTGTTTGAAGGGCATAGCTAAATTTCAGCGCCCATATACCCTGCAGTTGGGATGGCCCGGGACGGCCCGTGCAATTAACCTTTTCCATGCCATAACGGCAACCCGAGCAGTCAAAGTTTGCACGATGTGAAGAAGGATGGAAGCGAATCCCGTTCTGTTTCGTGATCTAACCTACATATTTCTCGCGGCCCTAGCCGGGGGTCTGATCGCTTGGCGGTTGCGGCTGCCTCTGATCCTGGGGTTCGTCTTGGGCGGAATGGTAATCAGCCCATTTACGCCCGGGCCCAAACTGTCCGACTTGCATTCCTTCG
Organism: Candidatus Acidiferrum sp.; assembly: GCA_036262755.1. GTDB lineage: Bacteria > Acidobacteriota > Terriglobia > Acidiferrales > UBA7541 > Acidiferrum. The sequence goes on along the minus strand of DATAIH010000343.1, from coordinate 22,889 downwards.
AAGTATTTGCCGAGGTCGGCGTAGTCCTGCTGATGTTCTCCATCGGTGTCGAGTTCTCGATCCCGGACCTGTTGCGCGTGAAGTGGGTGGCCCTTGTCGGCGGACCGATCGGAATTTTGTTCATAATAGGCCTGGCCATGGCTTTTGGAAAGCTGGGGGTATGGAGTATGACGCAGGGTGCCGTGATCGGTGCGACGGTTTCCGTGGCAAGCACCATGGTCTTGGCGCACCTGCTGCGCGACAGCGGAAAGCTGGCTACGACCTATGGGCAGGTGATGATCGGGATCACTCTTATAGAGGATTTGGCCGTCGTCTGTATGACAGTGGTGCTCCCCATATTCAGCGGTTCAGGAGATGATCGGATCACGAAGGCCATATGGACTCTTGGAAAGGCGCTCCTCCTCCTTATCCCTCTGGCCTTCTTCACCATCAAGTTGATTCCGCGCGTTCTGCGACGAGTAAAGCAGACCAATAACGCGGAGCTATTCCTCTTGGTGGCCATTGCCATTTGCCTCGGGACCGCTGCGCTCGCGCAAGCTGCCGGATTTTCCGTGGCGCTTGGCGCCTTCCTTGCCGGACTATCCATCAGCGGTTCCCAGGACCTGCACCACGCCCACGCTCAGCTTGTCCCTCTTCGCGATGCTTTCGTGGCGCTTTTCTTCGTCTCGCTCGGCGCTCTGATCGCTCCGAAAATGCTTGCGCTAAGCTTGCCGCTTTTGGGCACGATGCTCCTGCTCATCGTGGTCGGGAAATTTTTCATCTGGACGACCGTTGTTCGGCTGTTCCGCTATCCCCTCTGGACCGCAATTGTGGTGGCTTCCGGGCTGACACAGATTGGCGAACTGTCTTTCGTCCTGATCCAGGTGGCGCGGTCCTCGGGACTCGTAGCCGAGAATGTCTTCGGCGCCACGCTTGCCGCGTCTCTGATTTCGATATTTCTGAACGTTTTTATCGTGCGCGGCACGCTCGGTTGGCTCGGAAGAAAGTTTTCCCCGGCGGTCGCGGCGGCCGCATAGGCGCGGAGTTTGCGGGCGAGCAATTACAGAGCATCGAACAAATGACTCGTGAAAACATGGACACGTCGGCGGCCTTTCCGTTAAAAAACCGGAGGCGATTGGGGTCCAGGACGGCACTGTTTGCCGGATTCGGAGCGCTCTTGGTTCTGATGGTGATCCTATGCGTCGATGCCTTGCACACTCTGGGAGCCTTCGAAACGAATGATACGCAGATTCGTCAAGAGTTTCTGTACCGCGAGCGCACGCTCGAACAGGTGCGAGCCGGTCTGTATGAATCGAGCACCATTATGCGTGACTATATCCTACTGAACAGATCAGAACGCCGCGGTCAGGACGCACTCCTCACGCAACTTGAATCAATTCGGAGTGAGACCACTCGAGCGTTAAAAGCGTGTATGCAGTCGCTGCCCCTAGACAAGCGAAAGCCGTTGGAGCATCTGGCTGTCGAGCTAGAACATTACTGGTCAAAGGCTGGACGTACGATCGCGTCAGGTGCGATCGAGAAAGCACAATCAGGCGCGCTGCACGCGGACATACTCTCTCAGCACGCCGAGATCCTGAAGATCGCGAAAGAAGTCAGCGCCGTGAACGATGCCGAGCTGACGGAGGCGGAAGGGAGGATCTCGAAAGTCTCCGCGGAGTTTCGACATCGCTTAGTCATGGTGGCCACAGTCGCCTTAAGCTTCGGATTGATTCTGGCCACCGCTACGATCGTCTATGCCGGGCGACTCGAAAAGAGCGTCGAGGAGAGGTACCGCGAGAGCCTCCAAGCGCAGCGTGAATTGAAGGAATTATCCAAGCGCCTTGTCGAAGCCGAGGAGCGAGAACGCCGGGCCATTTCCCGCGAACTTCACGATGAAGTCGGTCAGTCTTTAAGCGCCATGCTTTTGGAGGTCGAAAGCTTAACGGACATGTCTCACGAGAATGGTGGGTTTCGGCAGGGTCTCGAGAACATCAAAATGCTCGCGGAGAACTGCGTCAACGAAGTGCGCAACATGGCCCTGCTGCTGCGCCCCTCGATGTTAGATGATCTAGGCCTCATCGCTGCACTCGAGTGGCAGGCGCGGGAAGTCTCCCGGCGCACCGGCATGCTCGTTGAAACGGTGAGTGAGAATGTCTCGGATGCCTTACCAGACGAGCATCGCACGTGCGTGTACAGAATCGTGCAGGAGGCTTTGAACAATAGTTCGAGACACGCCTATGCGAGGAACGTTCGTGTGGTGGTTCGACAGGAGCCGAATCACCTACGCGTCAGCATCGACGACGACGGGAAAGGTTTTGATCCAAGCCGCGCGCGCGGGTTGGGGCTAGTCGGCATGAACGAGCGTGTGAGTCAGCTGGGCGGCGTGTTGAAAGTGGACTCCGGTCCCGCGAGCGGCACGCGTCTCCGAGTCGAGCTGCCGCTCCCAAGCTCACGAGCAGATCTGGAGAATTGTTGATGAAGAAGCTCAGAATATTGTTGGCTGACGACCACGTCGTTATGCGCACGGGGTTGCGCGCGTTGCTTGAGCGTCAACCCAATCTGGAAGTTGTCGGCGAGGGTGAGAACGGACGTGAAGCCATTGAGCTCGTCGCGTCGCTCAAGCCAGATGTCGTGGTGATGGACGTGGGCATGCCTGTTCTCAATGGCATCGAGGCGACAAAGACGATCGTTACTCAGCATCCGACGACGGCAGTCGTCATCTTGAGTATGTACGTCGATGAATCGTATATCATGCGAGCCCTGAAGGCCGGAGCGCGAGGCTATCTGCTTAAGGACTCGGCCCCCGCCGATCTGATTGGCGCGATCCAGGCGGTGTCGCAAAATAAGTCGTTTTTTAGCCCTAAAGTCAGCCGCATCCTCGCGGAGGATTACATCCGTGTGCTCAAGCAAAAAGGCGCAGTAGACAGCTATGACCTCCTAACCAGTCGCGAGCGAGAAATCCTGCAGCTTATCGCCGAAGGGAAAGCCAACAAGGAAGTGGCAGCAGCCCTCAATATCAGCCCCTACACCGTCGAGACGCACCGCAGTCATATTCTCGAGAAACTGAACCTCCACAATCCGGCTGAGCTGATCCTCTATGCAGTACGCAAAGGGCTTATCAGTTAAAGAGTTTCTCTGGACCGTCGACCGGCGCAGAATGAGATGGGATCCGCCTTGGGGCCTTTGCCTGCCGTGCTTACTCGGCGGATTGCGCGGACTTCAGGAGATCATCTGAAATGGTTTTCGGGAATGGGGATGGTATCGCATCTCCGTCGAAAGTTACCTGGGTGTGGAACTTCCCGATGAAGCTATGGCGCTTTTCGCTTTCTCGCTAGCTTCTTTCGCGGCAGTGGAGACTCGGGAAGACGAGTTATACGGGTGTGCGATTGTGAAGTGAAAAATAGATCCGCGACCTCGTGCCGACTCCACCCAGATCCGGCCGCCGTGTAACTCCACAATTTTCTTGCAGGTCGCCAATCCAATCCCCGTCCCCTTAGTTGCCTTGCTGCCCTCCCCACGTTCAAACAGGCGAAAAATCCTCTCTCGATCCGCCGGATCAATCCCGATTCCGTTATCCTCGACGGAGAACCTCCAGCCGTCTTGTTCTGCTGCAACGGAAAGGTGGATTTTCGGCTGAGCGTCGCTGCGGTACTTGATGGCGTTCCCGATGAGGTTCTGAAGCAGCACAGCCAGTTGCATCGGGTCACCCTTGACCCTCGGAAGCGGATCGTGCGTGACTTGAGCGGTGTTGGCGGTTAGGTCTGCCTTCAGGCCATCCAACACGGCTGCCAGAACAGCCTCGCACTCGCAGTCAACAACTCCCAAACGGTCTGCGTTGAACCGGCTGTATTCGAGGAGATTCTCAACGATCGCATGCATTCGCTGGATTTCCGACTGGATCAAGGAGAGCCATTGCGCCGAGTCTTCGTCGGTTTTCCCCGCCAAACGGCTGGCAACCAAGTTTGCAAGCATTCCCGTAGTAGCCAATGGACCGCGGATATCGTGGGACGCGACAGAGGCGAACGCATCAAGTTCTTGGTTCGAACGACGGAGCTCCCGATTCAGGTCCGCCAGAACCTGCGCTTGGCGCGCTAGCTCGCTTTGCGCGTTCATTCGTTGCCAGACAAGCACAAAGGAGAACCAAAGAACTCCTGTCAGTATGCACCGCTCGACGAGCGACATCCAGGCAGGCGCTCCCGGCGGTTCGAGAAAATACACAACCCAGGTAAGGAGAGTACAGAGCCCGGTCATTCCTACAACGAACCGGCGGCGCCCAGTTTGCACTGCTAGCAAAGGGACGACGCAATATCCGATTGTGGGAGTAACACCACGAGGGGTCAGTACATCCGCTGTGAAAAGCACGGCAACGACCGCAACGCAGGATGCCACGATCAGCGGGTTCGTCGGCTTCTTGGTCGCAACGATTCGTGCTGTCCGGGAAAGTTCGTCGTGCAATGGCTGAATTGGACCTTCCGGCTGCATGTTTTCAACCCGCGAGGCCACCAAAATGGGAGATCCCGCGCAAGAAAAGGTAGTGTAGGAGCGGTGGTCGAATCGATCAAGGGCCTTCGAGGGCGCAGCCGGGATCCTGGATTCGGCCTTGTATACCTGGACCTGGCCGCTTTCTCCATCGACTTATAGCTAAACGTGGGTCGCGAAATACCCTCGAGAAGGGATAGAGCGCGAGCGCCCTCAGTGTCATTCTGGTCGTGCGAAACGAGATTCCCATGGTCGTGTTTATGTCCAATCTCCTGACGGAAGTCGCAGCAGCGACCGTGTTCAATGACTCTAGAACCGAGAACACGAGACATCGAGAGTTTGAATTGGCATTCGCCACGAGCCGGGCGAAGGACGCTAGGCCGGAACCTCCTCGCGGGTTGGTGGTCAGTTCAGAGGATGAAGTTAGTGGCAGGCTAGCGGAAAGCCTCGGGCGATGCGGGGTTACACCCCTGTTTGCTTCTACGGCGGTCGAAAGCCGGATAGCGCTTGCGGGGCGTAAGGTCGTCGTTGTTCTCTGCAGCGAATTCCTGGCCGACGGTGCTTACGAAGATGTCGTAAACCTGGCGCACCGGTCTCAGGCCACGATCCCATTGATTGTTGTGTCGCGGACCGGCGAGTGGCCGGAATACTTCGAGGCAGTCGATCGCGGAGCATTTGACTACGTGGCTTACCCACCCATGACCGGGGACCTCGAACGCGCGATCCGCAACGCTCTCGTTTGGAACGGACAGAGCCGCAAAGTTGCTGGTGCTATCTAGCTTCGCCCGGAAGGCAAAAGATATGCATGCAAAACCAATAATGGTACTTCTCATCGGCGAGACCGCAAGAAGCTCTTCTAACCTACTGGAATGGTTGCAAAAACGAGGCAGCTGCTGCCAATTCTCCTGCACTTATGGGGACGCGTGCCATCTGATCCGCTCGACGCAGTTTGACCTCGTACTCAGCGAGTACGCGCTGCCGGACCGAACTGCCTTTCCCCTGCTGGACCACCTTGAGGGATCTTCTGCGACTCTCTTCTTCTCGACGCGCGTCGAGGATGGCTCATTGTGGCTCAAGATGCTCGAGCGAGGCAGGCGATGTGTCGGTGCGCCTATACTGCGCTCCAGTGATTTACCGCAAGCAATTGGTAGGCTGCTCGATGGCGCCTTCGAGCCATGCGAAAAGGAAAGGGTGAGCGCTCGTTGATTCCAGCACCACGTTAAAATCTCAGACGCTATCCATCTCTTTTGCACCCCCTTGTTCATGTCGCGCGCCGCTTGCGCCGAGCCATAACTAAATTCCGACCTCGAAATACCCTTTGGTTTGGATAGCCACACTTCCCTTGCCCTTCTATGCTCACGGTTCCAAGTCGCAAGCAAACCGACGCGGAAACTGGTCGCTGCTGCAGCTTGAAGACACGGTGGAGGCTGAAGGTGGTCTCGGATTGCTTGGTTCCGTCGATTGGCGAAGCTCCTCGAGTCAAAGATTTCAGCTCAAGATACAGCCTTCACGGGCGCGACGAGAACGCGCGCGTGACCGCGGTCAAGAGGAGTCGAACATCGGCCTTCAATGAGCTATGGCAATCTCACTCGAGCAGGCTCTACTGGACCACCTTTCGCGTCACCAGAAATCGCGAGGACGCAGAGGATGCATTACAGGGAGCACTCCTAAACGCGTTCGTTCACCTCCAGACCTTCGATGGCAGATCGCGCTTTCTGAAGTGGCCCACACCCATTGCGATCAATTCCGCGCCGATGATCGTTCGCAAAAACCGGTCGACGCTCGAAGTGTCCCTGGACGGAGGGTTCATGCGGAAATGCAGCGAACGGGTAGATCACCGCTTCGGACCGCTGTTCAATGCCTCGCACGACCGGGTGCGCAAACGGAAAGCGTGGGTCTGGATGGAGCGCTCCTTGCTCCTATGCGGTGCCGCTTTGCTGGCGGTTTATTTCGCAGCCCGAACCGAGGGCATCCTGAGGTCGCGGGCTGCCCTCGAGGCGTCTGAAACATTCGACTCAACAGCTATTGCTGCTGGACCAGTCGTCGGCGAAAGTCCCGCTTCGCCAGAAGTGAATTTCACGCTTTGGGATGGTCACCGAGTTCAGGCATACCAGCAAAGTCTCGCCGAACAGGCCGGCACTCCGTTGGCGGTGCTGCGGATCCCGAAGATACGTCTCGAGGTGCCTGTGTTCGATGGAACGGATGACCTCACGCTGAATCACGCCGTCGGACGGATTGCGGGAACGGCCAGGCCCGGAGAACGGGGAAATATCGGCATTGCCGGCCACAGGGACGGTTTTTTTCGCGGACTGAATTACATTGGTATCGGTGACACCATCGAGCTCAAAACTCCTAAGGGGGTCGACCTGTACACCGTGGAGCAGGTCAACATCGTCTCGCCCACCGATGTCGCTTCCCTGCGGCCACACTCGGTTCCATCCCTCACGCTCGTGACTTGCTATCCGTTTTATTTCATCGGTAGCGCGCCAAAGCGCTACATCGTAACGACTTCTCTTGTCCAGAGAGGAGAAGCGAAACGGGGAGTTCTGACACCCGGTTTGCTATCGAAAACACGCAACGCAACAAGGAGAACAAAATGGAAACCATGAATCAAATAATCGGCTGGCTCGGCCGAGCGACTGCCACTGCGGTTGCTTTCGCGATGGTAGCCATCGGAGTTGGGGCGCAAGACACCACTTCGAAAACTGTCCGGCAAGGCCCGGCGCGGTACGATACGACGGTAAAGAATGCGGAAGTGGTTTACGTCGAAGGCAACGATCTTGTCCTGCGGGTCGACGACGGCAAGGTCGAACATCTCGTTGTTCCCGATACCGACAGATTCATGATCGACGGTAAAGAAGTCACCGTGCATGAGCTGACCGTGGGAACGAAGCTGACTCAGACGATTACGACAACCACCGCGCCCCGATATGTCACAACAGTGAGAACGCTAAAGGGAAAAGTGTGGCACGTGAACGCGCCCAACTCGGTGATCTTGACGCTGCCGGAGGGCACAAACCATATCTACCGAGTTCCAAACCACGCGCAGTTCACGATCAACGGCGAAAAGAAATCGGTATTCCACCTGAGGAAAGGGATGTCCTTCGAGGCAACCATCATCACCGATGATACGGAGACGGTTATCGAGCGGAGCCACTCCGTCGTCGGCCAGGCGCGGCCTCCGGCGTCGCCAGTGGAGCTTGGCGTTTTGCTCGTCGAGCACTCTTCGACGGCACCAAAGCTTTCACCCGGCGCCGACCAACCCGCTCCGCCTCGGGAAGAGCAAATTGCGTCAACCTTGCCGAACACCGGTACGTACCTGCCCTTGGTCGGGCTACTCGGTGCGGTGACAGTCGCAATGTCATTTGGATTAAGTGCCGCTCGAAAGCTTATCAAAGGTTGACTTCTTCGGAAGGGCCCGCCCTGCCTTGTCGAGCGGGCCTTTCTTTGTCTCCGGTGCCGAGGTTCATCTCTTCAGGCGGCTTACCCCCGGCAATGGCTAAATCTGGGGAACTAAATACCTCCCCGTCGGGATAGCGGACCGTTTGCTTGCCTTTTATGCTCACGGTGGAAAGGAAAAAAAACATGGGGCTGGTCGGCAACACAGGAATAACCGGGACCAGCCCCGAGCCTAGAAAGCCAAATGGAGGAATCGAAATGCGACTGAACTTGAAACCGATGATCGTTGCTCGCGCGGCGGTTGCCCCAGTTAGTGGCGGATCAGCCCTTGCTTCTCTGTCGCCTTCGGCTGACTCATCGGTCTATCGGTCTGGCCGAGCATCCGCGCTCCTAACGGAGATTCAGAAGGAAACCGCACAGCTAGGACCGCCCGCCGACAGCACCTTTTGCGCAAAAGCATTGAACGGAATCAGGGGCTCCGCAATTGTCACGACTTACGCCTTAAGAAACGAGGAGAACATCGTGGAACCAGAGATCATCGCAGTATTCAACGTGGGAGCACTGCTTGGAACGCAAGAAACGATGCGAGCTCGCCGGAGACCGTCTCGCGAAACAGAACCTGAACGTTCTGATCGCAGCACACAGTGCTTCGTCTGCAGCCGAATCTACTTCGACCAAAACCTTTCCAAATGTCCGCACTGCAACAGCGACTCGCTGCAGCATTACGCAACCAGCGATCTGGACCATCTTGCGCACGGCGGGGTTCGAGAGTCCTTCTAGGCAGCACAGTGAGTGGAAGGCGATGAGCAAGGGACGGCTTCACCATTTGTTCTCGGGACGTGGAACAGCCGAGCTTTGATGGTCGGATCATCGAGATCGGACATGTGTTGCGCTGTCGATTTCATCGTCGTGCGGGCCAGGCGTCGCAGGCAAACTCGCTAAATTTACGCCTCTGAATACCTTGTCGTTGGGATAGCCGCCCGTCACGTCCCCTTCTATGCTCAAAGCTGAAGTTGAAGAAACAGCCGAGGCATCGATGGGTAAGACACTTAAGGAGATGGGACATGCAGAAAACGGAAACCGCCGAGGCGCCCATGACACCCCGACGAGCAGCGCTCGTCGCCCTTGGATGGATTCTGGTGCTTTGCGGCATCGTGGGGTTGCCGCTACCGGTCGTGCCGGGAGCCGGGCTCCTAATAGCAGGAGTTGCTGTGCTCCGTTCTCACTCTCCGCGGCTCGGCCGAGCGCTAGACAAATGGCGGGCGCGATTCCCTCTCGGAAAGAGCTTTCTTGGTTGGCTCGGCATGGGGCGGAGCCGGTTTAGGCGCAATCCGGACAATTTGGCTTCGCAATTCAGAGCTTGAAACTTACACGCATGGTGCAACGCGAAATGTTGTATTCGGGGACGAAGATGAGAGAACGAACAGAGGAGAAGGTGGACCGGGCCGAAATGCTCCCGGCCACACGCAAAATACTGGTTTTCGATCAAGACTGGATCGACTTGGCTCATCATTCCGAACCGTTTGAAGCCCATGGCTTTGAGGTCCACAAATGTACGTCAGTTGAAACAGCGTTGCGCTGTATCGAAAGAGAGGACTTTGACTTTGCCCTGGTAGATCAAGGCTCTTCGGGTTTTGAGGGAATTCGAGTCATTAGGCACTTGGTTCGCTACAACTTACCTACGCCCTTCGTCGTGATTGCGCGACCGAGGGACGCGCGGTGTCATCAGAAAGCACTCGCACTCGGGGCGATGGATTATTTCGAAAAACCCGTCTCAAGCGGGGATATAGATTCGATGATCGAAAGGTACTTGGCGAGCTCGTTGAACCCATGAGGCCGAGCGAGGATATCTACGAACCACCTGAGGGAAGGATGACGGAGGGACGAAATGGAAGCCGACATTCGCATTTTGAGTACGAACCTAACGGAGGCTTTGCAGTCCTACATTGAGCGTAGGCTACATTTCTCTCTGGGCCGTTTCGGTAGACGAGTGGGGCGTGTTAGGGTCCGCATCACTGACGTGAATGGTTTCCGAGGAGGAGTGGACAAGGCTTGCTGCGTTTCTGCGGAACTCCTGCCGTCCGGGGCAACGGTCATTCAGCGGGCCGTCGACGCGAATCTCTACGCGGCAATTGGCCGCGCCATAGAAGGAATCGGGCACTCGTTCGCGAGGGCACTGGGGCGGAACCGCGGGCGGAGACGGAACCGCGAGACGGTTAGGTTTCCGCGACAGCGCCAATCCTAAAGGGGCACGACCGAGTACAACACACGGGGAGTCCCATCGCTAGAAAGGAACCGGATACGTCATGACCTGTCCATTTTGCGGTCACCGCCTGAGTTTTCTAACGCAGGTTTTGGCTTCCACACAAACCGGGGCGCAATGCCCGAGGTGCTGGAGCCGCCTATGCGATCCGCACTTGACCGCTCGAGTCCCGGCGCTGGACAGTCCGGGAAGCACTCGACGGAAACAAGAACGTCGCGATTGAGGTAAGTGTGGGGCTGATGGCAACGAATCAGTTGGAGAGACGATGAAACTAGCTACGATTGTAGTACTCGTGATAACCGCGGCTTTTTTGGCGTTCTGTGTCTGGATCGAACGCCATTCACGAAGCCAGGAACGCGCTCAAAACTCTTCGCGGTCGACGGATGATCATCGGCACGCTAACCGAAGACCGTGGTCCGGAACAGAGAGGGCAGAGCAACTCATGAAAGGAAGTTCGACAAAGGCTTCCTTGACGAGTGAAGCGGCTGAGCCCTGATGAACACAACGGCCACACAAGCGTGTTCGACGTCCAAGAAAAGAGAAAACCACACGGCGCACATACAGCCGGGACAAGGGGGCTGGCAGGTCTGGTGGGAAGGGAGCTACGATCCCTGACAGCCCTCCTCGTCGAACGCAATGGCGCGCAGAAAACTCCGTGCCAAGCCTCGTGGGGGGAGGCTACGGCAAGCGCTCTCTGTCAAGTGCGCCCTGCTCGCCCGGGGTGTAGCGCTACCACACCCAGGATCACTTTCTACAACCACAAATCCCTTACCGATTCCCGATGTCACATTCACGATTCTTAGGCCCCAGCTGGGATTTACGGGCGACAAATGTTTCCCCTTGCATGCAGCTGGCGCTAACAAGTCCCTGATCGCCTAAGAGACCGCCAAAGCTCGGCAGCGTATTTGGGCGGAAGGAAAGGTTCTATGCTCTGCAGCAAGGAAAGGTCGTCAAAGCGAGGAATTTACTAGAAATTTACAAACTGGGCGAGCCTACTTTAGCGTGCTGCCGCCATTCGGCTGAGAGCAAGGCGTCATTAGATCGTTTGTCTTTAACTCGCCGCCGAGCGTTATTCCCCGATCGCTCGATCGAGATTCTTCATCGCGAGACAGATCCCGATGTTGTTATGGGCGCTCGGAATGCTCGGATCCAGCCGGATGGCTTCATTGTATTCGCCCATGGCCTGGTCCAGCTTGCGCTGCTCGAGCAGGATGTTTCCGTAATTATTGTGGAGCTCCGCGGAGTCTGGGGCGTAGCGCAACAGGAACAGATACTGTTCGGCGGCCGCGTCAAGGTCGCGACTTTCTGCCAACATTTGGGCCAGGCGGTTCAAGTCCTGGTAGCGCGCCTCCACAAACTTGCTCTGGTCGCTGTAAGCGACCGAGGAAGCCTTGAGGGAACGTCGGAGCTCCTCGGTCGCCGCTTTCGGGTCCTTCTCCGCTAGGTAAAGCTCCACTAAGGACTCGCTTGCGGCTGAGGCGGCAGGATAGGTAGCGGTAAGATTCTGCAATTCATCGATGGCTTCGGAGCTATCTCCAAAAGATGCAAGCGTTTCGGCGAGGAAGATACGCTGAACAATCCCAAAGGGCACGATGCGAACACCTTCTCGGAGTTCAGCCACAGCTTCCGCCCGGTTGCGCCGGGAGAGGTAGTAAACAGCTAGGTCGCTCCGAATCGCCGGATTGTCAGGCTCCAGCCGGATGGCCTCGGCAAATTCGCTTTCCACTTTTTCGAAGTTGCCAACCTGGAGATATCCGAGGGCCAGCCTGCGGTGATTACTGGCTAGGTCAGGGTCAACTTCGACATGGCGGGCAGTTTCCGGGTCAACTATTGCTGGTTCGTTGGAAGAGGCCGTCGAACCGAACCTGTCTTCATCCCCTGCAACGTAACCTACGCGGGGAATCTCTTGCGCGACTGTCTCGCCGATTTCCAATTGCTCTGCATCCAGCCTTTTTGCGTTTTCAAGTTCCGTCGCAGCTTGGTCAGAATCGAGGGTCACCGCGAGGGCTTGGTGAACCATCGCTAGATTAGGGCCCAGCTTAGCAGCGCGCCAAAGCAGCTCCCTTCCTTCTTCCGGATTCTCTCGGGAGGCTTCAACCAGATTCCCAGTCAGGTCGTAGTGCTGTAGGAGCCGCGCCGTCGCTAGCAAGGGCCAAGGGCTTCGGGGGTTTTCCTGAATCGAGATACGGCACTCTTTTTCCGCCAAATCGGTCGCGCCCAAGTGGATCAGTTCAGCACACTTGGCCAAAAGATTGAAGCTCGCTTCCTTCTCGGACACCGACTGTGGCTGTCCGGACTCCTCCGCCGACAACAGTCGTTCGACAAGAATCCCCTCGCCGCCCGCGAGCTTCACTCGGTAAAGGAAGTCTTGGGAAACAGAGAAACTGACGCCTCTTGTCTTGAGCAGATGAGCGACGTAGCTAGGCGTGTTGCCCGCCGCCAGGCGGCCCAGAATCTCCGTTTGGTCCAGCGGAACGTTTTGCCCCAATGCGTACGGCGACACCCACAGAAAGAATGATCCTAAGGCCAAGATACGTGCCTTCGCACAGCCAAAAACTTGCCCGCCAACTGCGAGTTGTTGGTCCATTCAGATCATTAGAGAGGGAGTCGAAGTGCCGGGCAACGGAACAATAGTACTAATGCACGCAAAAGAACAACCCCCAAACCGTTCGGTGAATACCCTAAGTAGTAAGAAGCGCTCGCTCTGGCGGCAAACTATTCAGACGCCTTCGCCAAACGATGACCATGCATTCACTGGGGTAGGGGCAGTAGGGCCCGATCTAGGACCAACGAATCGCAGCGCACGGACCACCGCCCCGGGTACGTGTATGATGGAGTGCATCGTCCGGGTTGACGCGGCTGCACAGTCCATTCGGTTTGGTGTGTGCCGGGAATTCCGCCCGGTGGGTGTGCCGATGTCCTCCAAAATGGGAGCCCAATGATGAAACGTCCGTTCGCTTCCGCGACCCTTCTATGTATCCTTGCGCTGACCTTTAGCTGGCAAGCAAGAACGCAGACCGAGCCATCGGGAAAGGCGCTACTCGAAGCCTACGTGTCGGCGTGGAATCGGCGCGATTTCGCTGCCCTGGACAAACTGCTGGCTTCCGACGCGGTCCACGAAGACATGGCCAGGCCTTCCCGCGACGTGGGACCTGACCAAATCAAACAGTCTATTCGCACGACGATTCAGGATCATCCCGATCTCAACTGGCACGTGACCAGCATCGTCGATGGCGGCTCGTTGGCGGCCGCAGAATGGGTTTGGACAGGAACCTTCATTGGCGACAGCTCTGTGCGGCCGGTTGCACCTAGGCGCATCTTCGGACGAGGTGCTTCCGTGGTTGAGGCTGAAAATGGCCGGATCAAGCGTGTTTCCGACTACTACGACTTCGACAGCGTTTTTCATTGAGATTTGTCGCCGGAACAACCATTCGCCTGATTGACAGGGTTGCCGGAAAGGCAGATTCAAAGCAAAGATGTTTGGCCGCGAATGGAGATTCCCGCCGGCAATTCGAGCGCCCTGCGCATTCCGCGATCGGTGCCGACAATCCAGTTCGACAATCAGGCGCTTGCCGTTGACGAATGACCGAAGGATCGAACGGCGGCCGCTTCGTCATCCATAATGTCGAAGACCGTATACAGCTTTGTTATTTGCATCACGTCGTGGACCTTTTTCGTGAGGTTGAGCAGCTTCAATTCTCCATCGTGCTTCCGCACGCTTGTGAAGGCGCTGACCAAATGTCCCAAGCCTGAGCTGTCGATGTAACTGACGTCGCCAAGATTGAAAAGAATCTTCTTATGTCCCTTGCTTAGTAGGTCGCCCACCAGGCTGCGCAGCGCGGCACTCTCTTCGCCGAGAACAATCCGCCCGCTGATGTCCACGATGGTGACGCCACCTACTTCTCGCGTACTTGTCGTCATGTTCATTTGGCAACCTCCTCAGACTGCCTAACGCCCCGAAAGACCCCGGCCTCACATCAGACTTCCTGAGGCCCCACATTAGCGCAAATCTCGGTACCTAGGCTAGGAATCCCTCCGGTTGGGTGCGCAACTTTTTGAGATTCGCGGGGTTTTGCGTCAAAGCCGGGGGGGGCGTGCCGTCTTGGTAACAATCGGGAGTAGCACGCTTTGCAACCGGCCGCCTGCAATTTAGCATCAACTATGCCAGGGGTATCGAGGATGTCCAGGAGACGGCACACAATGGGACGAAGGCCGCGGTTTTGCGGAGACGCAGACCTAGCTGCAAGGTCCAAGTTGGGAGGCGCAATGCGCAGCCTCAAAATTCTGCCGGCGGTGCTCGCCCTTGCTGCGTTGCCGACCTGCGCAACTGCCCAGCAACTGGGAAGCGCGAACCAAGTGGTGGACAAAATTGTGGCGCAGGAGCAGGCCGAGGTGCAACTACTTCGCCAGTATTCGCCACTGGTCGAGACGTACATCCAGTATCGGCTGCCAGATAAAGAGAACGGGGTCGTGCCGAACGGCGACAAATACTTTCTCGGCAGAGCGGGCTTGGCGAGGGGAGTGGAGCTCGAGCCGTTAGAGCGCGACGCTGGTGGTGGTTTGAAGCGCAAGATGCTGGGAGGCTTGCGAGAGTTCTTTTCAACGCAGTTTGTCCCACGCGGTTTCCTGCAGATGATCTACCTGGACATGGACGGTTTCGACCGCCTGCACTACAACATTGAGTATCTCCGGCGCGAGTTTTTGGGGGAAGTTCGTTGTCTCGTCTTCGACGTCGAGCCATTGCCCAAATCAGGCAAAGGACGGTTCGTAGGGCGCATTTGGGTGGAGGACCAGGACTATCACATCGTGCGCTTTAACGGCGCCTATGGAGGGTTCTCGCTGACCAGCAACTACTTCAATTTCGATAGCTGGCGCACCAATGTCGGAAAGAACCTATGGCTGCCGGCCTTCGTGTACGTCGAACAGGGCGACGTGCATGACCCAAAGCTGACGAGAATGGGATTCAAGCCCTTCCGCGCACAGACGCGGCTTTGGGGCTACAACCTTGGGCACGCTCAGGAAGAACAAGAGCTAAGCAAGGTGCTTATTGAAACCCCGACGCCGATAAACGATCTAACAGAAACCGCCAACGACTATTCGCCAATTCAAGCGGAACGTTATTGGAACCGACAAGCGGAAGTAAACGTCATGGACTATTTGGAGCATCGCGGCTTGCTAGCACCTCCGGGCGAAGTGGACAAAGTGCTGGAGACGGTGGTCAACAACTTGGAAGTGAGCAATGGTCTGGACATCCAGCCGGAAGTTCGTTGCCGCCTCCTGATGACTTCAACGTTGGAATCCTTCAGCATGGGGCACACTATCGTTTTGAGCCGTGGCTTGGTCGATGTGCTTCCTGACGAAGCCAGCCTTGCGGCCATCTTGGCGCACGAGCTGGGTCACGTCCTGCTCGGACATCCCGTGAACACGCAATTTGGGTTCTTTGACACCTTGCACTTCAACGAGAAACAGACGTTCCGCCACTTTGACTTTGGCCGCTCACCGGAAGAGGAACAGGCTGCGAACCAGAAGGGGATCGAACTGTTCGGGAAGTCGCCCTATAAGGAGCAATCCGGCACCGCGCAACTCTTCCTCCAAGCGCTCAAGAACCGCTCGAAGGAGATCCCCAACCTTATCAGTCCGGACCTGGGCAACAGGGTTCCGACCGACTGGAGCATTGCCCCGGGCCCGGCCGCGTCCTCCGCAGAGTCCGATGCTAAGCCGACGGCCAATGTCATCGCCGCGCTGCCGCTTGGGGGACGCATCAAAGTCGACCCGTTGAATGATCAGCTGCGGATGCTCAAGTCCAAGCCCGTGGGCACGGTGGCGGAAAGCGAGAAGATGCCCTTCCAGATCACTCCTTTCCTATTCTATTTGACGCGAGATAACTCGCCGGTAGAGGGCAAGGGCAACGTAGCAGCGAAGCAGCTCCCCGGCGATTCAAAACCCTAGGCAACCGGAAGCGCAGGTCTCCGCCCGGTCGGGTCATCCAACGCTTTATCCGTTGGCAGGAATAGCAATGAACAGGCCGGGGGCGGGAGCCCTTGGTGTACAAAAGCTGTGGGCCTACCGATTCTAATCGACGTATAATTGATCTTAGCGGTAATGCGGCATCGGTACTCTTCCTGTTTTGAACACGGCAGTGTCGGTCGCAATGCAACCAGGCCGCCGCGATCGGGAGGTAAGCCGTGGAAACCGGGCCTAGTCGCCCATTGTGGAATATCCGGAAATCGATTTCTCCGCTTCAAACCGTGATGCTCGTGTGCCTGGTGGCCGCGCTGTCTTACCTCGCTCCAATGCTGGAAGGGTCCTTGATACTGCATCCGCGAACGATCTGGCCGCTTTGGCCGGGTTGCGCGCTCTTGGTGCCAGTGTTGTTGCTGGTTCCGCGAAGGATTTGGCCAATACTCATCGCCGTGGCCCTTCTGTCGTTTGCCCTGTACGATTTGCAGGCGCGCGTGCCCCTTCGTTCGATCGCCTGGTTCGCTGCAGCCGATACCGTCCAGGTCCTCATCGCCGCACTGTGCCTGACTTATTTCTTCGGAGAGACTCCCCGGCTGAATAGCGTAGAGGCGCTGGCCAAATACCTGTGCTTTGCCGTGATCCTTGCGCCATTCACGGCAGCATTCCTAAGCGCACCTGGCATCGGCAACAGCGGCTATTGGAACGGCTGGGGGATTGCTTTCTTTTCCGAAGTGCTGGCGTTCCTCACTTTGACTCCGGCCGCCTTGAGTTGGGCCAGTGACGGGCGTTCCTGGGTGCGAAAACCACTTCCCTACCACCTGGAGGCAGCCGCGCTGTTCGCCGGGTTGGGCCTTCTCAGCTACCTCAGCTTCACAGTCTCCATCGGGAGCAGCTGGCCGGCATTGCTTTTTTCTCTCGTGCCATTTTTGCTGTGGGCCGCGCTGCGGTTCGGATCGCTTGGTATCAGCTCGGCCATGCTCATAGTCGCCTTTTTATCGATTTGGGGCGCAGTCCATGGCCGCGGACCTTTTCTCGACCGCGTTCCACTCGGCAGCATGTTTTCGTTACAGCTTTTCCTCATTTGCACGGCGGCCCCTTTCATGGTTTTGGCAGGCGTCGTGGAGGAACACAAAAGCGACTTAGAGGCGCTAAGAAAGACGGAAGAGCGGTTTCGTCTGGCAAGTCGCGCCGGAAAAATGTTCGCCTATGAATGGGACGTGGCCACCGATGTCATAGTTCGCTCGGCAGGGAGCGCGGAGATTATCGGCATAGAGCCGGAGGTGCGCATTACGGGTCAGGAAATGTTGGCCAAGGTCCACCCAGAGGATCTAGAAGCGCTCAAGTACGCGATTGCCGAGCTTCGTCGGGAGAGGCCCAACCTTCAAATCACTTATCGCATGCTGCGCGCGGACGGCACGGTGATCTGGGTAGAGCGGAACTTCCATGCGCTGTTCGACGAGCGCGGCAAGATGCTGCGAATGATAGGTATGGTGGCGGACGTGACGGCGCGGGTGCGTGCGGAACGAGAGCTTTCCGAATTGAGCGGCAGGCTGATCGATGCGCAGGAAGAGGAGCGCGCCCGCGTTGCCCGAGAATTACACGACGATTTAGGGCAGCGGATGGCCCTTCTCCAGATAAACGTCGAGCGATTGAAGCAGGACACGGCTGAGCTTTCGTCCAAGGCGCGCCGAGAATTAAACAACATTGCGGAGCTGACTTCCGAATGTTCGTCCGAACTCCATGACATCTCCCACCAGCTTCATCCGTCAAGGCTAGACACACTGGGGCTGGTGACCACGCTGCGAAGTTTCTGCAAAGAGTTTTCATTGCAACACAGTCTTCAAGTGCGATTTGTTCATGAAGACGTTCCTGAAGAGGTCCCGAAGGACATCAGTCTCTGCTTATTCCGAGTCGTGCAGGAAGCGCTGAGAAACGTTGTAAAGCACAGCGGAGCGGCAGAGGTTAAGGTCGAACTGACCCGTGATGGCGACCAAATCGACCTCTGCATCTCCGACGCTGGCGCAGGGTTTGACCCTGCGTTTGCAAAGCTCGACGCCGGTCTCGGCTTAATCAGCATGCGTGAACGGCTGCGATTGGTGGGGGGCCACCTTTCGATCGAATCGGAGGTGTCGCACGGCACGCGGATTCGAGCGCGAATTCCGCTTTCGAGCACCGAGGGACAAGGCAGCCACGATGCCAGAACGCGTGCCGCAAGTGCCTGAACATCTCCCCGGGCGCACTAGGCTCGACATGCTTTGGAACTCTGCGTGCCCATCGACCGAAAGCCATCCTGCACAGCGTTTAACACCAGCGATGCCAATCGGACAATCAAGCGCAACACTCTGAGCCTTCGGAGCCCTTTTGTAGAGGTTCGAGCTCCCTGGAGCGATGACACAGATTGCGAGCAGGCCAATGTTTGCCTCGGCCACGCCCCGGATCAAACTCTACATTGTTAACTTCGAGTCGGTATTTAAAGAGAACGACGCACGACCAGGAGCTGCGCTCGAATTCAAGTAATTATCTTCTAGAACGGGCCCGTGAGGTGTTGTTATAGGGAAACAATGCATCTTCAAAAACATCCGCGCGTTAGGAAGCAGGGGCCGATGGCCGGGCGAAATCGCCAGTCAATCGAGACGTGACGACGCTGACGTTCCTTCCGCCTTGCCACCGAGAGCGCCTGCTTCCTGCGTACAAAATTAAGCGATGCCTTGCCACTCGGCCCGTGTACCTGGATGTTTTGACAGGTGTTCTCGCGGTTAACGTGCGTTCCACTACTCGCGAGGCTCCCAAGGGACCTTCGTGATTTCTTTTGCATTCGAATGGAGTGGTTCCTTCTTATGGATTGGCGGCGCAGACACCTTGAGTACAGCCCAAGCGATGACTCAAGTCGCGCGCGGTTGAACAATCAGAGGAATCTCTCCTCTACGATGAACTCGCAAATGAACACATCGCCTTGCGAGCGGATGCTGCACCGACTTTAGGAGCGGCTCCACGCCCGACGGCACGTGAAAAAAGTCTTTCATGGCAGATTTTTTGCCGCTCAGACCAGCGGGTCACCGAGCGAGATACCCGGCTTGGCGGCGAATGGGCTAGGACGCCCAACCAATGGAAAGAAAAACAAAGTCGGAGAAGCCCGTAAGAGTGTTTATCGCAGAGTCGAGCAGTATGGCCTGTCAGTTAATGGCGATGGCTCTCCAACAGGACAGTCAACTGATCAGCGTGGTGGGCGCTGCATCGGAGTCGGTCGAGATCCTCAGTGGCCTAGGTGCCACCCTATCCGACGTCGCCATCATCAGTGCTGACTTAAGAAACGGACCCAGCACGGGTCTTCGGGTCCTGCGGGACGCACGGCTGTCTTACCCTCATCTTCGTACCATCGTGCTGGTCGACTCTCCTGAGCGCGCTGTGGTGGTCGAGTGTTTTCGAGCCGGGGCGGACGGCGTGTTCTGCCGCGACCAGCCCTTTGAGATGTTACGCAAGTGCGTCCGTGCGGTGTGGGACGGACAGATCTGGGCTAGTAGCGAGCAGCTGCGTTTTATCATTGAAGTCATGGCTAAGAACGAGCCGCGACCCATTCGGGATGCCAGCGGGACAAGACTGCTCACCGAGAGGGAGGGGGAGCTGGTCCAATTGGTGGCCGAAGGCCTGACGAACCGCGACATTTCCCGTCAGCTGCACCTGACGGAACACACGGTCCGCAACTACCTGTTCCGGATTTTTAACAAACTAGGCACGTCGAATCGGCTGGAACTGGCCCTTTACGTCATCAAACAAAGAGGAGCGGACCAAGGCTCGGATTTCGGGAGGATGCTTCTCACCGAGCGCGCGCCGAGATTGAGCAACGGGCGATCGGTGACGTATGTGAAAGACTCATAAGCGGAGCGGCACAAACTCCTTCGCGGCGTTTTTTCTCGAGAATCCTCTCTTGATTCGTAGGTATTTTGGTCCCGTCTACTTCTGTTTGGGCGGGAAATTCTTCAACAGCTTCTCCATGGCTTTGTCCAGGTTCCTCTGGTTTTTCTCCTGGTTGGAGCTGGGGTCAAGAGTCTTGGTGGCAGTTCCGGTCCACACCAACTGCTTCGTAGCCGGGTCATACAGGTCAAGAACAAGAGTCCCTATGCTAATAGTGGAACTCGTGGCTGTCGCCAATCCACCCCAGCGGAGGCCACCGCCCATGCCATAGGCGTTCCATTGCTTCTGCTGATTGACAGCGATCTGGTAGCCGACGTACAGATCAGCCGTGTCGCCCGTGGTTTTGGTCAGACCTCTCGACGCCAATTGCGCGTCAATCGCCTGCTTGATTTGCGCATCCACGATCTGGTTGGGGTGCGCCCCGCCTTCGATGCTGACCCACTTGTAGGTGTGATATTTCGAAAAATCCGTTCCTGGCATGAAGTTGTAGTGCACGTCCTGAGCCTTGGTAACCGCACACGCCGCCAGTATCCCCGCCAAAAGCACTCCGGTCCTTATTACTGTCATTCGCTTAGTCATGGAGTCCCTCCCTGCCTTCATTCCAAATCTCCTATAACTATTCTCTTGTCGGCGATCTCCTTCAGATACTGTTAAAACTTTCAGTTTTGAAGCATTGGACAGCTTCGCGGCGCCGTTCTCTTTGTCCGGCGTGGATGAGTTGCATTTACGCTCATCTGTTATTTTTGGCAGTATCCCCTGGCAAGCCCAAGAGCTACCTTCACAGTCTCGAGAACGTTCTGCGGCTGGAGGCAGTAAGGTTGGCTGTGTGAAGGCCGAGCACCTGATGAATTTAGAGGAGGAGTCCATGAACAAAAAAAATGCTCGTAACTGCTGCATGCCTATTGATGGCGCCTTCACTCTTTGCCCAAAACAAAGAGGATGACCGCCTGAAGCAATCTGCCGCAGTTCTCCAAGAGCTTCTCAGCGGGGACAAGGGCCTGCCCAAGACCATCCTGGATCAGGCGAACTGCGTGCTCGTCTTCCCAAGCGTGAAGAAAGTAGCCATTGGATTCGGCGGCAGCTACGGACGCGGCGCATTGATTTGCCGCAAGGGCCCCAAGATGGATGGCTCGTGGGGCGCCCCGGCCATGTACGGGCTGGATCAAGGGAGCGTAGGGCTTCAGCTCGGATCGACAGCAACGGATTTTGTTCTAGTGATGATGAGACCGCAGGGCGTAGACCAGATCCTAAATGGCAAGGTGAAACTAGGCGGGAATGCCGCTGCCGCCGCGGGTCCTACCGGTGCCCAGGCCACGAGCTATAACTCCGCGGAAATGACCGCAGACGTGCTGACCTATTCCCGCAGCAAAGGAATGTTCGCAGGCGTATCGCTGGAAGGAGCTTCGATTGATACGGACAACGATGCAAATAAGAGACTATACGGTGAATCTATGACCGCAAGGTCTATCGTTACGGGCGACACACCCGTTCCAGCCGCTGCGAGGCCGCTAGTGGATCTGCTGGACCACACGTCGCCGAAGCGCAAATAGCCTCAAGACTGGTCCTCTTGGTTACTGCCGCCTTTCGGCGCCTCATTCTCAACAACTACAACTTCCGTCAGGTCAAAAGGATCTGGCGGGCGCGTGGGAGTCGAACTCTCCCATGTCCGGTGCACGGGAGCCAGCGCCTGGTAGGGTGGTAACGCCCAAACCTTCCAGCGTAAGGCGCAGCACGCTTTCGTGCTGATACAGCGTAGTCGATTGATATGCGAGTTTGGAAAATGCGGGGCTGATCAGCGCGCAGACCACGCGGCCGTCGCTGTTCCTATTATCGTTGCCGGACTTATCGAACACAATAATGAGCAGGCCGTCCTTTTGGAAGACCGAGTTCTTGATCAGAGGGTCGATCTCGGTTTTGAGCCAATTGTCGGCGGTGCCGAGGCTACAATCGTGGGCATCATCGCAGCCGTTAGGTGTGATAAAGGAGTAGTTGGGAAGGTTCCCGGCGGAGAGATCCCGGGCCAATTGGGCAAAGGGTACCAGGTTCTGACGTTGGGCCGAGCTATTCTGCACGTCGGTGAGGTACGCCAATGGAACGCGTCGAACGTAGTAATGCCCGCCTCCCGCGGTCGTGTCTCCGCCGACATAGCCGACCGAGGGCAAGCTTTCGGCATAAGCCTTCCAGGTCTTCCCGGCGGCGGTGATTTCCCGTACCACGTTGTCCACCGATACGGGAACCTTGGACGGGTCTGGTGCAGCCCACCAGGCCTGCTGCCATCAACGCGAAGCACGGCACTACAACAAAAACTCGGAAAAACATAAGAGTTAGCCCTTGCGAGGACACACTTTACAATTCAGAGGTCCTCGTGGAATCGACGACCGGCCCCAAATCCGACAAGCGAGCGCCGTAGCTCGGACCGTCGTACCTTCCCGGGCGGCGAAATTCCGCAGCTGCGTTACCACGTTTAGTTCAATCGACGTCTCCGCGTCAAAAACACATCCGCTTTCGGTGGCGCATTCCCGACCAACTTCGTGAGCTGCACCCTACGTGGCCTTTCTCGCGCCGCAAGGAGCGAAAAGTCCCCTTCCGCGAGAGACATTTGTACCGGCAGTGTTGCATGACTCTTGTTAGGTGGTCCTTGCTCTAGCCAGGCCCCATCATCGGTTCAGACAAATGTCCCCCGCTTAAAGGACATTGCACCTCTTGTGGACCTCTTGCGGGGACGCCTACCATGAGCGGCTTACTCACGAGGGCCTCAGTCGAGGTGAGGGGTGGATGGGCCGAGACACGGCAGAAAAGCCATGCGGTTCCCCTTGGAGGCGCCTACGGTGTTTTGGTGGATGGAACGCGGGACGGTACGACAGAGTGAAGGTCGAACTCGGGACATCAGCGAGGA
>DATAIH010000342.1:0-3226 GCA_036262755.1 Candidatus Acidiferrum sp. | reverse complement strand
TTTTGGCGAAGCCTTCAAGAAAAACGGCTTCAAATTCCCTAAAGATGACGAAACCTTCGTCAAGGAACCTCCAGTTTTGCTTGGCGCGAAAGCCCAGAGGGAAGCATTTCCCCAAGCCGTGTACCCGGGCGAACTTCCGGGCTTTCTGCCCATTGCTTTCCGGTACGAGGGCAATTTCACATTGAACCGCAAGCAGCCGGCCGGCTTCATCGCGCAAAACGGATTCACTCCCCGTACCGACCTGTTCGCCCCCAACACCTTCACGATCATCAGCGCCGGGAGTTTCGGCCAAAACCTTTCCTTCTGGGTCGACGACGACATTTCCGTGGATGCCGGCAATGCCAATGGCACCATGGGCGACGGTTGGCTGAAATACAGCGATTTGGGCCATGGCATCGGATTGCCGAAGAACGCGTTGAACGTGCGATTTGGACAATTCGAGATGGATTTGCCCTTCACGCAGGCGAAATCGATCTACTTGTCCCCTTATGACATTTACTTCGAAACCGCCGTCGGGCCCGCGGGTACGACGACGAACAATCCCCTTATTTTTGGCTCGCCGCAACGCGGCATCGAATTCGGCGGAACACCCAACAACGCAAACTTTGACTGGTCGGTGGCCGTGATCAACGGCAACAACGCGGGAAACGCCGTCCGCAGTTCCAAAGATGTTTATATTCGCCTTTCTCAAAGATTCAATCTGGAGCGTGACCCGGAAAGCCGTAATGCCATCCAGGCTGCCGGGCCGACTGGTCCCCGCGACCACACCTCCATCCGCTTCGGTTTCTATTATTACCACGGGAATAATCAGCAGAATCAGAACGGTACGACCTTCCCCGGCATTCTGTCGACCGTCGAGGACCCGTTCTACCGCGTGGGAGGCGACCTCCGCTTCAAGTACCGTCATCTGGAGCTATTCGGGCTCGGAATGTATGGCCACGACGACAACCATTTGTTCACTCTGGGGCCTCCCGCGACGATTGCCCCTACGTCGCCCGTGACCTTCTCCGGCGGCTTCGCCGGCGCCAATTATTGGTTCTATCCGTGGGTCATCGGCACGTTCCACTACGACGTCGTGAACTCCCACTCGGACTTCATCAATGGCGCACCAGCGTCAGAACATCAGACCCGCAATCGCTTCAGCCCAGGCTTCCAGATACTGGCACGTGCCAACATCAAAATCGTCGGCGAATACCAATACACGTTTGGCCGGCCATATAGCGATCCCGTGACGGGAAACACGCTGTTTTTCCGTCCGAACGCGTTCCAGGCGGGCATCGACTACGTTTTCTAAACCAAGTTCGCGTTTGAAAGTCTGCAGGGCAGGAAGAATTCGAATAAGAGAGGAATGTAGTCATGAGTCTCATCAAAACCGCAGCAAAAGCAGCAGCCGCAGTAGGTCTCACCCTGGCATTGACCGGCGTTGTTAAGGCCAATGAAATCAAGGGCAAGGTGAGTGTTCAGGGCATCAAGTCCGCGGAGAACATCGCGGTGTACGTGGACGTCATTCCGGACAAGAAATTCGATGCTCCGAAAGATCCCGTGGTGGTCGACCAGCGGAAAATGGCGTTTGTTCCGCACGTCGTTGCCGTCCAGCAGGGCACTACCGTGGAATTCCTGAACAGCGACGCCGTGGGGCACAACGTCTACTGGCCTTCCATCAGCGGCAACAAGAAGCTGGCCCACAACCTGGGCACCTGGCCGAAGGGCGAGAAGAAGCCGTTCCAATTTAATGATGCAGGTGTAGCCGCACTCCTCTGCAACGTGCACCCGGAGATGTCGGGTTATGTTGTCGTCACTCCGACTCCCTATTTCGCGGTCACCGACAAGGACGGAAACTTTGAAATCAAGAACATTCCTGCCGGAAAGTACACGCTGAAAACTTGGAGCGAGGACGGAAAGCCAACCACGCAGGCCGTGGAGGTGAGCGGCGCGACGGCCACCGTTGAGCTGACGGTGAAGAAGTAGCGGAGATTAGGGACCCGGGGTGCTTCTTGAAGAGCCGAACCAAATTAGTGGATCTCGAGTGGCTCGAGTCGAACTTTCCCTGCATGCAGGCCTGCCCCGTCCATACGCAGGCCGGCCGCTACGTCTCCCTCATCGCCGAGGGCAGGTATGAGGAGGCCTATCGCTACGCCCGGGTCCCTAATCCCTTTGCTTCGATCTGCGGCCGCGTCTGCGGTCATCCTTGCGAGCCGGCCTGCCGACGCGGGCAGTTTGACGCGCCGATTTCCATTCGCGCCTTGAAGCGCTTTGTGACCGAGCGCTATGGGCCGGAGTCACGCAACCCCGTCGACGTTTTTTCGGGGCGTTCGCGCATCACTCGCTCCGAAAAGGTGGCCATCATCGGGTCCGGCCCGGCGGGCATGTCTGCCGCGCACGATCTGGCGTTGCTCGGCTATCCGGTCACGGTTTTCGAAGCTGCCGCGGTGCCGGGCGGCATGATGCACCTCGGCATTCCGGAATACCGCTTGCCGCGCGACGTCTTGCAGGCGCAGATTCGCGAAATCCTCGACCTTGGGCCGGAACTGCGCCTCAATATGCGGCTGGGCCGGGACTTCTCTCTCGAAGACCTCCGCCGCCAGGGCTACAAGGCCATTTTGATGGCCTTCGGCCTGCACCGCAGCCGCGACCTCCATCTTCCCGGCAACCATCTGGACGGCGTGGTGAAGGGCATCGACTTTCTCCTGAATGTCAACCTTGGCTACCGCTTCCAAATTGGCAAGCAAGTTGTGGTTATCGGCGGGGGAAACGTGGCCATTGACGTGGCGCGTTCCGCCATGCGCGAACAGCAGCAAAAATTCATGAAGGACATCGCCGGGGTGGTGCTTCCCAACGAGCTGACCTCCAGCGAATTGGACGTGGCCATGAAGGAATTCATGGACGTCTCCCGCCAGGCGTTGCGCATGGGCGCCCGCGAAGTCCATCTGGTTTGCCTGGAATCTCGCGCCGAAATGCCCGCGTCGGAGGAAGAGATCCGAGAAGGCCTGATGGAGGGAATCAAGATTCATCCCTCTCTAGGCCCTAAACAGTTTGTGGGCAAGAACGGAAAACTCACCGGGCTCGAAGTGATTCGCTGCACTTCGGTTTTTGACGAGCAGAGGCGCTTCAACCCGAAGTTTGCCGAGGGGACGGAAACCATCATTCCTTGTGACACGGTGATTCTCGCCATCGGGCAGGCTTCCGATCTCTCCTTCTTGCAACCTACCGATGGCATCGAAACCAC
>DATAIH010000341.1:0-7178 GCA_036262755.1 Candidatus Acidiferrum sp. | reverse complement strand
TCGCGGTCCGCATCGGTCAAGTGCTGGATGGATTCTACGCGGGCACGGATGAACTGTTTGCGTTCCTCGCGCATCTTTGCGCGCAGCTCATGGACCAGGCCGACCAGCTCGACGCCCGCCTGCCACGATAGAAATTTTCCTACATGCTCTTCGACGATGCTGTCGGCCTTGGGAATTTCGCTCTCGCGGGCCTGACGGTTCTGCGCCACTATTTCGGTGAGGTCATCGACGTTGTAAACATACACGTTGTAGAGCTTTCCTACGGTCGCATCGATATTTCGCGGCAAGCCAAGATCCATCAGGAACACCGCGCGATTGCCGCGCCTTCCCATTGCTCGTTCAACGATTTCGCGGCGCAAAACCGGTTCCTCGGCCGATACCGACGACACAATCACGTCCGGCATGGGGAGCGCCTTTTCCCACTCGCCCCACGGCAGCACTTCCCCGCCATATTGCTTGGCTAAGCCGTCGGCGCGGTCCTTCGAGCGATTCATTACAAAAAGACGCGCAATGCCACGATCCCGCAGCTGAACAATCACCTGCTCGCTGATGGTGCCGGCCCCGAGAACAAGCGCACAGCGATCCCGCAGCTTTCCGAAAATGCGTTCGGCCAGTTTGACGCCCGCGGAAGCCACGGACATCGGCCGAGCGCCCAGGTCGGTCTCCGAGCGCACGCGCTTGCCGACCTCGAGCGCGCTCTGAAACAAGCGATTCAGCACAGGGCCCGTGGCTCCCTGCTCGTGTGCGAGCCGATAAGCTTCGCGCACCTGGCCAAGAATTTCGGCCTCGCCAAGCATCATCGAGTCAAGCCCTGCGGCGACACGGAAGAGATGCCGTACCGCCTCGCGATCATAGTTGTGGTATAACGACGTTCCCAAGACGTCCATGCGCACGGAATGAAATTCGCTCAGGAACGTGGAGAGCCCCGGCGCGCTTTCGCGCGAAGTTTCGGGCGGCACACCATACACTTCGCTGCGATTGCAGGTAGAGAGCACCAGCGTTTCCTCGAGAATGCCCTTCGAGCGGAGTTCTTCCGAAGCGCGACGTGCCTGCTCGGCGGTAAAGGTCACGCGTTCGCGCACTTCTACAGGCGCGGTGCGATGGTTCAATCCAACGAGAACGATCTCCATGCCGGACCTAGAACGCTCCTAAAAAAACCGGTGGTTCGCCGAAAGATAGAAGTTCACGACGGTAAAGCTCAGAAAGACAATCAGAAAATTAAAGACACACAGCTTCGAGGCACGTGCGCCGCGCCAGGCCGTCGTCCGAGCCAGCCGGAAGTACACTGCGTACAAAATCAGTACGAGCAGCGTGATCGCATACTTGGGGTCATAGAAAGAATACTTGTTACTCAGCCGGTAAACCCAGAGGAACCCGAAGGCCGTCCCAATGGTGATGCAGACCAAGCCAATCAAAACACTGGATTGGCTCATGCGTTCGAGCAGCTCGAGCGGAGGCAGGCGCCAAACGACGTCTCCCAACCGGTGGTTGCGGAGGAAGCGCTCCTCAATGAGGAACGTCAAGCTCAACACGCAGGAAAGGGTAAACGCCGCGTACGCTAAAATGTTGAGGGCCACATGGAATGCAAATGTTGGCCCGTGCGCATCCGGAGGTGAGAGTTTGTCGGCGGGCGCGAGATGGGCGGCGACAAAAAATGCGAGAATGAACGGCAGAACCAGCGCTCCAACCGACCGCTGGCGGTGGTAGAGCTCGAGGCCCAGATACGTCAGCGCCAGCAACCAGCCAAACAGCGACATGGCTCCGTATAAATCATGATACGGAACGGTGTGCGCCCCTTGAGATCTCTCGAGCAAGACAAAGTAGTGCGTCACCAAGCCTGCGGCCAGCAGCAGCGTTCCCAGCCGTCCGCTGAGCACTTTTCCGGTGTTCAGAAAAACCAGATACAGCGCGAGACTCAGCGCGTAGGCAACGACCGTGGCAGTGAAAAGGGCGTAGTGCACTCTTATACCCATTACGCATGCGAGCCGCACCGGCCTAACAGCAAGCGCGTGACGCTTGCGAGGCAACGTGGCCGCAGTGATTGAACGCTTCGAGTATAACTTACACGGCTCGAAACCCGCACGGCGTCACACGGCTCACCGTGCTCGGCCCGGCAAGACCTGCTAAGATTGGTTACCCGGCAACCGTTGGAAGGGACATGACCGTCCAAACGTCGGTTAATCGAAAGGACTTATTCCTGCGCGCGTGCCGCGGGGAAACCGTTCCGCGCGTGCCGGTTTGGATGATGCGGCAGGCGGGCCGGTACCTGCCTGAGTATCGCGAAATCCGCGCCAAGCATGGATTTCTGGAGGTCTGCAAGACGCCGGATTTGGCTACGGAGGTCTCCCTGCAGCCTTTTCGGAGGCTCGGCGTCGATGCCGTGATCGTCTTTTCCGATATCCTAATTCCGGCCGAAGCCATGGGACTGCCGCTCGAGTTGGGCGATCGGGGGCCCAACCTTCCAAACCCAGTTCGTAGCCTGGCTGACGTCGAGAAATTGCGGATTTTCGACCCGGAACTAGAAACCGGGTTCCTGCCCGAAGCCATCCGCCGCATCGTCAAGGCCGTCGGCACGGAAGTTCCCGTTTTGGGCTTTGCTGGTGCTCCATGGACGCTGGCGTGCTACATGGTGGAAGGTCAAACGAAAGAAGGATTTGCTGCGGTTAAGCAGTTTCTGTATCAGGAACCGAAAACGTTTCGCGAATTGCTGCATCGCATCGCTCAAGCGACGATTCCCTATCTCAAGGCGCAGATTGCGGCTGGCGCGGCGGCGGTGCAGTTGTTTGATACTTGGTGCGGCGAGCTAAATTTGCAGGACTACCAGGAAACCGCGCTCCCCGCGGTTCGGGAAGTGTTCTCTGAAATCTCGGGCTCCGTTCCGGCCATTTATTACACGAAGGCATCGCAACACTTGCTTCCCGCTGTCTCGCGCTCCGGCGCCAATGTGTTGAGCGTAGATTGGCGCGTGGACCTCGGGGAAATTCGCGGTGCGCTCGGCCCGAAAATTGCGTTGCAGGGAAATGTTGACCCCGCGGTGTTACTCGGTCCGGCAGAGAGAATTCGAGAAGTGACGCTGGACACCATCAATTCTCTCGCTGGACGCGGGCACATTCTCAACCTTGGTCATGGCATTCTGCCCGACACTCCGGTCCAAAAGGCTCAGCTTTTTGTGGAAACCGGCCAACAAGCTTTGCTGCAGGAAATGCGGCCTGCGGCGCAGTCCCGGTGAGGCCTTTGGCGATGACGCTCGAATATCCTACACTTCGGCAAATGCACGACGAACTTCGCGTGGGCGAAGACTTTCTCGCAAAATACAATCGCCCCGGTCCACGCTACACCAGTTATCCGACCGCGCCCGTTTGGAACGACTCGTTCGGCCCAAGCGACCTGGAAAGCGTTTTCGAACAAGCAGAAAAAGCGAAAACACCGGTTTCGCTGTACATGCACATCCCCTTCTGCGAGAGCCTGTGCCTTTTCTGCGCGTGCAACGTGGTGATTCAGAAGAATAAGGGTGTCGCGCCACCGTATCTTGCTGTGCTCAAACGTGAAACCGAGCGCGTTAGCCGCAGCATTTCGAAGCACCGCCCCGTGGTGCAATTCCATTGGGGCGGCGGAACGCCAACGTATCTCTCACCGGATCAAATTGAGGATCTCTTCGAATTTACGCGCGAACATTTCCTGTTCGCGCCCGACAGTGAAATCGGCATCGAGGTCGATCCCCGCGTCACCTCGCGCGCGCACCTCGAAATGCTTCGCAAGCTGGGCTTCAACCGCCTGAGCATGGGCATCCAAGACTTTCACGCCGACGTGCAAAAAGCGGTTCATCGGCTCCAGCCTTTCGAAATGACGCGCGATCTGCTTTTCACCGCGCGCCGACTCGGCTTCGACAGCGTCAACGTGGACCTAATTTACGGCCTGCCGTATCAAACGCCAGAGAGCTTCGCTCACACCGTGGACCAGATCATCGGTCTCAGCCCCGACCGCATCGCACTGTTCAGCTACGCGCACGTTCCGTGGTTGAAGAAGCAGCAGGGTTCCTTTATCGGGCATCTCCCCGAAGGGATGGTGAAGTTTGAGATTTTTCGCACCGGCCTGCTCAAATTCGTCGAGGCCGGGTACGTGTACATCGGCATGGATCATTTTGCAAAACCCGGCGATGAGCTTGCCGTCTCCCAGCAAAAGCGGACATTGCACCGCAATTTTCAGGGCTACACCACCAAAGCGGGCGCTGACCTATACGGCATGGGCATCACCGCCATCAGTGGCATCCAATCGGCTTACGCGCAAAACCATCGTGACATCCCTTCCTGGCAAAAAGCAGTGGAAGAACGCGGTCTGGCCACCATGCGCGGCTATCATCTTTCCGAAGAAGACCGCCTTCGCCGGGCGGTCATCAGCCGGCTGCTTTGCCACATGGTGGTGATCAAGGACGAAATTTCGCGCGAGTTTGGCATCAACTTCGACGAGCACTTCGCGGAAGAGCTGCGCCGTTTCGAGCCGTTCCGCGAGGATGGACTGGTGCTCCATGAAAACGGGGAAATTCGCGCCACCTGGCTCGGCCGCATCTTCATTCGGAACCTGGCCATGGTCTTCGATCCGTATCTTGAAAAACAGCAGCTCGCCGCCAAGCCACTTTTTTCAAAGACTCTTTGAGCCCGCTAGGATGCGCACTGCGTCGTGACCCTTCACGTTCAAGCTCTGGTCGTTGGCGGCGGTATCTCCGGCTTGGTTTGTGCCTATGCTCTCCAAAAAGCGGCTATCGAGGTCTTGCTGGTTGAGGGCTCCGCGCGGCCGGGTGGCGTCATCAACTCGGTTAGCCGTGACGGCTACTTGCTGGAGCTTGGGCCGCAGAGTTTTTCCGCAACCTCGCAATTGCGAAGCTTGTGCCGAGAGCTCGGTCTTGCGGATCAGCTTCTTGAAGCTCCCGCCAAGGCTCCGCGCTACGTTCTGGTCGGCAACAAGCTCGAAGCCGTGCCGCTAAGTGCGCGAGCGTTCTTCACCAGCTCGCTCATCGACGGCTCCACGAAATGGGCGCTCCTGCGCGACATTTTTGGAAAAAGCGTTCCGCCGGAAGGCGATGAATCCGTCGCCGCCTTTGTCCGCAGAAAGTTCTCCGAACCGTTCCTCGATCGCCTGGTCGGGCCTTTGGTTTCGGGTGTCTACGCCGGCAATCCAGAGAAACTTAGCGTCCGCAGCGCATTTCCGCGGCTTCACGAAGCGGAAAGAGCTCGAGGGAGCATCGTTCGCGGGATGCTGCGGCTGGCTCAATCCAAGAAAGGTCCTCGCGAGCGACCCACGCTGAATACGTTTCGCCCGGGCAATGAGACGCTGGTGCGCGCGCTCGGAGACAGGCTCGCTTCAACAATTCTCTTCGAAACCCGTGCTGCCAACGTCTATCAACAAAATGATGGCTGGTACCACGTCTCTCTGGAAGGCAGCACCAACGACTCCGTATCGGCTAAGTCGGTGGTTTTCGCAACACCCACGGATGTGACAGGAAAGCTGCTTGGGCAACTTGAGCCTTCCTTCGGACCGCCGCTCGCTTCGGTGGAGTACGCTGCGGTTGCTGTCGTTTCCCTTGCTTATGCCCAAAAGGATGTCAACCACCCGCTGGACGGCTTCGGGTTCCTCGTTCCGCGCTCCGCCGGTCTGCGCATTCTTGGTACCGTCTGGAATTCCTCGCTTTTCCCCGGGCGCGCACCCGACGGGTACGCTCTCCTCACGACCTTCGTTGGTGGAGCAACCGACGTGGCTGCCACCAGGTTGAACCACGACGAGCTTTCGACGATGGTCCATCGCGAGATCGCCCCCTTGCTTTCCATCCAGTCCACTCCCACGTTTTCAAGCGTCACGATTTGGCCGCGTGCCCTTCCGCAATACAATCTCGGGCACGGCGACCGGCTGGCGGCCATCGAGAAGAATTTGTCACGCTTTCCTGGTCTTTTTTTGACGGGCAACTACTTGCGAGGCCCGGCAATCGGCGCGTGCGTCGAACAGGCCCTGGCCACCGCCGAACAAGTCGCAGCCATCGCACAGCGCTGACTCCCAGAGATGAGGCGCTAAGAAACAGAACCACGGTCGGGTCAAGGACACTTTTCTCTCCCTCCACCCCGTTCGCCGGCCGCGCGTAACCGTCGATGCTCAGAGGATTGCTGCCCTCGCATCGCACTCCTTGCCCAACTCGCTTGTCCGGGTCTTCCAAGTAGCAGCGAGGGATGATCGCTGCTTAAGCCTCACCTCGTCCCAAACGTACTGAGGAATTCTTTGGATGGGGTAATAGGGTCTCTTCTGGAATTGTTCTTGACGATGAACAGGAGTAGTTTTTCGCTTTGATGACCAGTGCGAGCAGACCCTGACTCCTTATTGTTGACCACCGTACCGCCGTGCGCGGTGCCATTCGGGGGTTCATCGAAGCCACAACTCCGTACAAAGTGTGCGACGCAGTAGAGGATGGCGTGTCCGCGATCCACAAAGCGATGGAGGCTCCCTGCGACCTAATACTCCTCAATCTCGGGGTGCCGCTACAAGATAGCCTGGTGACGGTGGCGCTTCTGCGCGGCAAGCTTCCCCATGTCAAGATCGTCGGGTTCGGCGCTTCGGCGGGCTTGGGAAATCAGGTGTCTCCAACGATATTCGATGCGGTCCTCACCGACCAAGACGGACTGTGGAAACTGGTCGCGACTTTGAAGGCCCTGACACCAGAACCGCCACGAGAGTAACGGCGCGGTCACGCTGACATGGACCGTAGTACTCCTCTACTAAGACCATCGAGTATCTCCTCGAAGGGGGCAAGTCATCCCAACCCTTGCAATCTGCGCCAAAACGGTGGCCCCGTTCACTTTTCCTGGGCGGCGCACGGCAACTCGGTGTGCCCCCGATTGGCACCCAGCAAGGCTGCCTGCCCAAAACCCGCCGTCAGGCTGTCCATGATCGCGGCTGATTGGCCGAGGTCGACCTTGCGCAAAAAAAGATGAACCTGCAGAAGCCTAAGAAATGGAGACGGCCTACCCGGGGTTGCCCAACCGGTCGCACACGGTCGGCTTAGGGGCGACCGCCTCCGTAGTTTACGAGTGAATGAAGGGAGGCGGCCAACCCTTGGGGTTGTGCGTCCTCAGAGGGTGTGTCCTTTGAGAGAGCTGGGCGCCTCCTTCAACTGGGGACAAAGGCTAGTTCTCCTG
>DATAIH010000340.1:0-2418 GCA_036262755.1 Candidatus Acidiferrum sp. | reverse complement strand
CCCTGGCCGAATGCCAGGCGCACTACCAGCAGACCGGAAAGAGTCTGCCCTGGGCTGAGCTTTCGCGTCGCCTCACGGCTCTGAAACAGCAGCCCGATCGGCGTTGGTTGAACGAGGTGGATTCGCAAGCCTTGCAGCAGGTCTTGGCCGATTTGCGGCGGGCCTACCGGAACTTCTTCCAGAAGCGTGCCGGCTTCCCTGGTTTCAAGAGCCGCAAGCGAGACCGGGGTCGGTTTCGCATTCCCCAACGGGTCCGCGTGGCCGACAGTCGGGTGTACATTCCCAAGGTCGGCTCGGTTCGTATCCGCCAGTCGCAACCGGTGAACGGCGAGACGAAGAATGCCACCTTCAAACAGGATGCGGCGGGGAATTGATTTCATAAAGTCGTCGGCCCCCTGAATTGCTGAGTACACTTGGAAGTGCCTACGACCAAGGGCTCGGCAAAAGGAGGCCGAAGATGTTCATTATAGGTTGTGACTACCACCCTAGCGTACAACAAATCGCCTGGGTCGAAATGGAAAGCGGAGAATGCGGAGAACTGCGGCTGAGACACATGGAAGCAGCCGAGCAGTTCTATCGCGAGCTGAAGAAGAAAGGAGTCAACGTGCGTGTGGGGATGGAGGCCACCGGGCACTCGCGTTGGTTCGAGCGTTTATTGGGCGAGCTCAACTACGAGCTGTGGGTGGGGGATCCGGCGCAGATTCGAGCCAAGCGCGTGCGCAAGCAGAAGAACGATCGCTTGGATGCCCAGCACATATTGAAGTTGATGCTGGAAGATAACTTCCCTCGTATCTGGGTGCCCACGCCGGAGAATCGCGATGTACGACAACTGGTGTTGCACCGGCATCGCCTGGTGGGGATGCGGACTCGAGTGATGAATCAGCTGCAAGCCATCGCAATGAACGAAGGCGTACGGCGTAAGCGGGGATTGTGGACGGAAAAGGGACGGGCACAGCTGGAGTCCTTGCGGTTACCTCCCTGGAGCACTCGGCGCCGGCAAGAATTGCTGGAGCTGCTGGACCGCTTCGACCCCAACATCGACCAGCTGAGCCAGGCGATCGAGCAAGAAGCGGAGCGGGTGCCGGAGGTGCAACGACTGCAAACCCATCCGGGAGTGGGGCCGATCACCGCACTAGCTTTTGTGTTGGTACTGGGCACTCCGGATCGGTTTAGTTGTGGCAAGCAAGTGGCCAGCTATCTGGGGCTCATTCCCTGCGAGGACTCCAGTGCCGATAGCTGGCGTCTGGGTCACATCAGTAAGCAAGGTAATGCGCTGCTGCGGTTCTTGCTCGGGCAGGCGGCGCAAAGCGTGGCGCGCTGTGACGAGCAGTGGCGACATCAGTATGCGCACCTGGCGCTGCGGCGCAATAAGCAAATCGCCAAAGTAGCCATGGCACGCAAACTGGCGGTGCGGTTGTACTGGATATGGCGCCGCGGCTGGGATTACCAGCAGTGGAAGAAGTTCGGTTCGCACGTGGGGTAGCTCGAACCTCCCAATGGTGTGAAGTCGATCACCGCCGAATTGATTGGGCGCCCCGCTCCCTCCTACGAAAAGGAGAGGGAGTCTGAATTAGTTAATCATGGTCGAAGTTTTGACCGAATAGATGGTTGGGTCGGACCGAGTCCGAACCCTGATGATTACGAGCGAGCCTTTGGTCGAGGTAGCTTTGCGACAGTTCAGAGATAGATCGAGAAGGTTTACTTTGCAGTTCCGCGCGCAGGTTTGGCGTCATCAGGCTTGCGAGGGGAAGCTAGCAAAAGACAAAACGCTTCAGCCAGGGAACGAAGCTCCACTGAACTGCGTTTCGCTTCGTTCCTCGCTCCATGATGCGGGTTTGGAGAGGCTGTCAAGGGTCGAGATGAACGCCCAAAAAACGGGCGCCCTTGACAGCCTCTCCAAACCAAAAGGAGAAGTGTGCTTCATTTTTTGCTTGACAAGGCCGACGACTTCATAGATGGGAGGTGATGCTGGTAACGGAGTTCGACATGCCCGATACGCCGCTGCCGGCGGCCAGTCCGGCCGCGGTAGTCGGCGTGGACCTGGGGTTGCACGACTTCGCGGTGGTGTCGGATGGAGAGCGGGTTGCGGTGCCGCGATTCTTCCGCCAGGCCGAGCGAGCACTGCGTCGTGCCCAGCGCCGGCTGAGCCGCCGCGGAAAGCAAAGCCGGCGCCGGCTGCGGGCCAAGCGCAAGGTGGCGCTGATCCACCGCCGCATAGCCCATCAGCGGGCAGATTTTCTACATAAACTCACCACCGGTCTGGTGAAGAAATACGAAGGCATCGCGATTGAGGACCTGAGCGTTCGTGGGCTGGCGAAAACCAAGCTGGCCAAATCGGTGACCGATGCCTCCTTCGGAGAGTTCCGAAGGCAGTTGGAATACAAGACGATCTGGCAGCGCAAACATTTGGCGGTGATC
>DATAIH010000339.1:0-20189 GCA_036262755.1 Candidatus Acidiferrum sp. | reverse complement strand
ACGATCCGCACCAGCCAGTTGGATTTGGCAGCGTCCCAGGAAATTTCCACTCGGTCGGCATGCATCGCTTTCCTCCACGTCCGCAATTATCCAGGATTCTACTCCATGAACCTTCCCGAATAAACATGGCTTAAACTGGAGCCGCATCGTGCGACCCGGTGCTACGGGAAATGCTGGTACGAAGTGAAGACGGCTGCCGTGACCGACATAGCCGCCGCGTGTCGCGAGCGCACAACCGACGTGCATCTCCCGAAGTTGCCTACGCGCCCGAGCGATTAGCGATCCGCCGGCGATGAAAACTCATGAGAGAATTCCGGCCAAAAGGAGGTGGCGAACCGTGTTCAAGAAAGTGGCTGGGATATTCTTCGCATTGACCCTGGGCCTCAGCTCCGGATGGATTCTGCGCGGTCAGGAACCGCGCGGCGCCATTGCCATGGTGTACTACTGGAAAGCGAAGCCCGGTAAGCTGGAGGACTACAATCACTACATCAAGACCGTCGGGGAGCCCATAGACTTCGAGGCGCAGCGCGCCGGTGCCTTCGTGTCGATCACCACGTACATCTCCCGCGGGCCGGATTCCCCCTGGACGCACATGCGTATTTTTGTTCTGAAAGACCGCGAGCAAGCGGCGAATCTTGAGAAGGCGCTCGACGACGCCGGCTTGCGCGTCGAGCCGGACGCGAGCAAGCGCAAAGCAAATGCGGACCTCGCGGCCACGCTGCGTGACCAGATAAGCCACGAGGAACTGGAAATCCTGAAGTAGTTTGCGCGCTAGAGCAGTATCAATCCGCGGCGGATGCCGAGAGAAACAGCCTCGGTGCGGCTGGTGGCGCCGAGTTTGCCGAGAATAGACGCGACGTGGAATTTGACGGTGTGCTCGGAGATGGCCAGTTTCGCCGCGATTTCTTTGTTGCCGAGGCCGCTCGCCAGCATCTGCAGAACCTCGCTCTCGCGTGGAGTTAGCGCTTCGGCAAGTTCTTCGAGCGCTTGCGACCGCGCTGACCATGCGGGGAACCCATTGGTGTTGACCGGCGCCAAGGGCTGCGCGGGATGAAATACCACGAGGCCGCTTCGAGCAGCTTCGAGTGCGGCAAGGAGTTGCTCGGGAGAGATATCGTTGGGCAAAACCGCGCGAACTCCTGCGCCAAGCGCCGCGGACAAAGCAGCGAGCGACGCGGGTTCGACCATAAGGATCACAGTGAAATCGGACGCCAAGCCCGAGGCGATGACCGAATCGAGGAAGGATTCGAACGGCTCTCCGGTGGAATCAATCAGAATCGCATCCACAGGGGTATCGTCGAGGCGGCTCGAAAGATCATCGAGGCTTGCGAAGCTGCCCGCGATCTCCACGCGTCGCGCTCGAAGGAGACTCTCCAGGCTGGCGCGCGCCGGCGGCGAAGCTGCGACAATAAAAACGGAGGTCACGCCGCGGCGCGGCTCCTTCCAGGGAGTTGATTTCCCAATTGCACGGCGACGCGCCGGACCCGCTGGTAATCCCCGCGGAGAAACTCGAGCCGCAAAATGCGCGGACCCGTGCCTTGAAGGGCGCGCGACAAGTCTTCGAGCCCGACAAAGCGCTTTTCTTCCGTGCCCAGTAGAATATCGCCGGGCAGGAGGGAAGCCCGGCCCGCTGGGCTTTCCGGTTCGATTTCGAGAATGACCAGGCCGAAAGTTTTGCCGCGAGACGCGGCGCCCGGGATGAACGCCGGGTGCACCGTAACGCCGAGACGGCCGTCGCTCGGAGCCGCAGAAAGAAAATCGCGCACCGCGTTGGTGGGGATCGCGAGCGCCAGTCGGCCCGCGACCATGGTATTGATGCCCACGACGCGGCCGCGCGCATCAGCCAGCGGGCCCCCCGAATTTCCCGGCGCTAGGCGCACCTCGGCCTGCACCCAGGAATGCGGGCCCAGGCCGCGAAGCGGGCCAACGCCGTGGATTACTCCGGTGGCAAGCGCACCTACAAAACCCATAGGATTGCCGATGGCGATTGCAAGCTCGCCGGGCCGCAACTCGGAAGAGTCGGCGGCCGAAGCCGCCGGGAGACTCGCAGCATCGATGCGAAGTTGCGCGAGATCGCGCCAAGAATCGCGCGATTCAACCGACGCCTCAAATTCGCGGCCGTCCCACAGCTGAACCGCGGGACGCGGGCCGCGAACGACATGCGCGTTGGTCACCAGGAGGCCGTCGCTCGACCAAATCACACCGGAGCCCGAGCCGCGGCCGCCGGAGTGAACGACAACGGTCGAACGCCGTAGTCGCTCTGCGATTTCGCCAAATCCCGGGATGGCCATGTCATTCAGCTCCATGCTCGCGCTCGCCAACGACGATGTGCGCTTCCTGCACTGCTCCTCCGCGAATGAACCTGAGGGGCAGCGATTTGCCGATGGATTCCGCGCCAAGCTGTCCGTGAACATCTTCGAGCCGGGTGATTGCGTGGCCTGCGAGCGCCACAAGAATGTCCCCGATGACGATGCCGGCCTTGTGCGCGGGACCTTCGGGTTCGACTTCGAGGACGATGGCCGCGGTCTTGTCGTCGCGTTTCAAGGTTCGTCGCAGCGCATCGGGCAAGCGCACCGGCTGCAAACCGACCCCAAGATAGCCGCGGGGGATGCGGCCTTTTTGCAGAAGCAAATCCACGACGCGGTTCACTGTCGGCGCGGGAACGGCGATGGCGCCGAACCGGGCGAAACGGGGCGTGGCGATTCCCACCAGACCTCCGTGCGCGTCGATGACCGCGCCGCCGATGGCCGTGGGTTGCACGCCGATGTCGAGCCGAATGTAGGGAGCTAGGGCCGCGCCAGTCCACGCGCGCCGCTCGGCGACCACCAAACTGAAGGCGCCAAGCGCCGCCACCGGGCCGCTCGCGCGCGTGCGCCCCACGACAAGGGCGAGACTGCCAGGCTTTATCGAAGAGGTGTCCGTCGTTTGCTCCGCGGGCGAGGTCACTTCGGCGCATTTCAACACGGCCAAGTCCGTGGATGCGTCGCGACCGGCAAGTGACGCGGGCACAACACGGCCATCCGGCAAGGTCACTTGAATGTCCTCGTCACGACGAAGCGAGTGCTCGGCGGTAACGATGACCCCCCTGCGCCAGACGACCCCGCTCGAAGAGCCGCGAGGCTCGGTGTGAACGGCAACCGTGCTTGCCGCGGCGCGATCGGTAGCCTCCGCCAGGGCGTTGGATAGAGCAATCAGTTCTGCTGACATTTTCGGAACCTCCATGAACAAGATGCCGCAGTCGCCGTGGCATTTACATCCGCCAAGTGGCTAGGTCGAATGTTCAAAAAAGAATGGGTAATTCGAGGCGGGTTCCGAGGGCGCGAGTCCACACTCAACCAATTAAGAATGAGTGGGATAGAAGAAGGCACAAACCGGAGGGAGCCTGGCATCGAAGGAAAACGGAATTGCTCATTCGGTCGCTCCGGCGCCTGGCTCTGGACCGACTCGATGACCATTGGCAGCCGCACTGGAGCCGGTTCTGTCCGTCGCCAAAGCCATGAAATCGAGGAACCCCTTGAAAAAACCGGGCACGCCCCGGTTGTAGATTCATGTTCAGCACGCTGAGCTTCGCGGTGTCGGCAAAGACGTTTCGTTTCCTGCGGCCCGGGCGCGCTCTGAACACGAAAAAGTTTGCATGCCTTTGTCGGATAGAAAGATATCCAGGCGCGAGCGCAGAATCTCGCCATGCCAACAAAATGCCTCTGGCAGAGAAACTGAGGTTAGAGAATCATGATTCCCATTCGAATTGTCGCGATTCCGACGGAGGTTGTCGAGAAAGTGCGGAGAACGATGCTCGCTCCTTTTCACGCTTTTCGAGCTTATGCGGAGTTGGCGACCGACGATGCTCCTTGCCGCCATTGCTTGCGCACGTTCGTGGCAGGCAAGGATCGCAGAATCCTGTTCACGTACGACCGGTTCGCAGGCGTCGAAGCGTTGCCACAGCCTGGGCCGGTGTATGTTCACGAGGAATCCTGTCCGCGCTACGCGAGCGACTCGGCTTTTCCCGAAGAATTGCGCCGCGGCTCTCGCACACTCGAAGCGTACGGCCGTGGCCGGCATCTTCTGGGGCTGGAATATGTAAGCGACGGAAAATTCGAACCGGCGGTGGAAAGACTCTTTGCCCAGGAACAGGTTGACTACATCCAAGTGCACAGCACAGCGGCGGGTTGTTTTACGTTTCGGATTGAGCGGTCCGACCGACCGCTAGCGGCCAGTCCTCAAAACGGGAGACACCGGAAGGCTTCCGGGATTGCCAACCACACTTGTCGGGAGTAGGCTCGCTCGAGCCTCACTCCTACCCGTTTCAAACCCGGGTGCCTTGAGGCCGAATCCGTCTCTGAGGTGACCAAGAAAAGGCCGGAGAAGGAGCATGCTATGCCCACCGATAACAAGAGCCTTGTGCGGCGCCTGTATGAGGAAGTGTGGAACCTGCGGAAGCTGGAAGTCGCTCGCGAATTGATTTCCCCAAGCCATGGCGTCCAGGTGGTGGATGCTACAGATTCAGCAATAGGACCGCAAGCCTACGCGCGAATTGTGACCGAGTTTGTGAGAGCCTTTCCGGATTTGAGGTTCACGGTGCTAGACCTTATTGCAGAAAACGACAA
The DNA here is from genome assembly GCA_036262755.1 of Candidatus Acidiferrum sp. Lineage (GTDB taxonomy): Bacteria > Acidobacteriota > Terriglobia > Acidiferrales > UBA7541 > Acidiferrum. The sequence continues at coordinate 15,585 of DATAIH010000339.1, read as the reverse complement.
GGTGGTGGCTTTTTGGAACATTGCAGGAACGCACCAGGGCGAGTTTCGGGGGATCGCCCCCGCGGGCAAAAAGATGTCCGTGGACGGAATTACCATCAGTCAATTGGCCAACGGAAAGATCATAGACTCCTATGTCAGTTGGGATATGTGGGGCATGATGCAGCAACTCGGCGCAGTCCCAACCCTCGGGCAACCTCAGAAGGCTTCGGCGCGGTAGACCGAGCGACCTAAACTAGGCCTCTGCCAGTCGGACACCAATAAGCAACTCGATTGAAACGATCGGCGGCGTGAAGTCACTACTTCCCGGGAGGCGGTGTCATGAGGGGACAGGTTCTTTCCGTCCAGAATGCCATCTATGCCATTTTGATCCGCGACGCGGACGGGCGTCACCTGGAATTAGAAAGTTTTCCGGATCTGGAAAGCGCGCGCTGCCGGCTCGCTTCGCTCGCCGCGCAGTATCCGGGTGTAAGAGTCACTCTGTGGAACCGACAAACGCGAGACATCGTGGCCGAAACGGATGGCTTTTAATCCGGTGTTTCCATCGATCCGAGCCTCCTGCCAAGCCCCTTTCCCCGGCCTTTCGCGAGAGATTTTTCGCGAGTAAAGCGCCCCTCGATAGGCGAGTACAACGCGAACTGGCCGCCTCTTCAAGCGGGGTAAAAAATAGGGTCAGGGGCACGCCCGGAGCACTCCCATCCCGTTGTTTCCTTGATGCAAAGGATCAAAAATTTCAAAGCGCTCTCGGCAAAATCTTGGCCGGCCACTTCTTTTGCGCGTTAAAATAAAGCGCATCGTTCGTCGAAGAACGATGATCTAAAAGGAGGTTGGTAGAAAGGGGAAGAGTTATGTCCAAGACAGCGAAAAGCTCCTCATCCGCTTTGAAGAAGGCACAGGTCGCCAAGAGCGCTCCGACCCAGGACGAAATTGCCCGGCGTGCCTACGAGATTTATCTGGAACGCGGCGGGGCCCCCGGGTATGAGCTGGAGGATTGGACGCGCGCTGAGCGAGAACTCGTCCAAAAGAACGGACAGGTGCGGCGCAAAGGCGAATCGAAGCCCGTTGCCGCATGACCTTAGGCAAAGGGTGGAGTCGCCCGAACTCGAGCGCTCCACCCTCTCGGTCCAAACGGGTCCTTACCGGCGCTCGTCACTGCCCGGCACAAGAGTAACGGTCACGAGGATCTCGATTGCGATCGGCTGGTCATTCAAGTAAGTAGGCTGGTATTTCCACTTTTCCGGGCATCTAGGGCGGCTTGGTAGAGAAGCGGCGCTCGATCCCGGCGTGGGCCATGCGGCGCACGGGGGAAGGGTGGTGCGTCTGTTGGCGCACTCGAGGGGGGCTCCGCGACCAGCGAAACCGCGCTCCCTAGGGAGAATACCGGCTGAAGGAATAAAAGGCGATCAACACCACCGCAAACACGACGACCCACAAGTTCCTTGTGCGAGTTGTCTTTTCTCTGCCGATCAAGTCGGCGATCGCGGAGCTGAAAAAAAATACTTGCAGAGCAGTGCAGAAACTCGCCGCAACTTCGACGAGGGGAAGCTGATCGATGAGGGAAACAAGGAAGATTGCGCCGCTCGTCAGCGAGGCTACCAGGCTCAGTCCAATCGAGAAGATGTGCCGGCCGGTGCCCGATGCTTGCGCCTCTTCGCCCACCCTAGTATGCTCCGGTTCCCTTCGATCGACTGCGGATGCTCGGTCCTCAACGATTTCATTGTAGCGTTTCAGGGTAGCGAAGCCTGCGAATTTTCTCGGAGGCAAGGTATCCGAAGCCACGAAATTTTCATCCAACCTCCATCCGCGCGCGAGGAGACGGTGATGCAGCTACGCCCGCTAGGAAAGAACGGTCCGCTTGTTTCCGCCCTGGGTTTGGGCTGTATGGGCATGTCCGAATTCTACGGACCGCGGCACGATGCGGAATCGACGGCTACGATTCATCGTTCGATTGAGCTGGGCGTCACGTTTCTCGATACCGCGGACATTTACGGCTACGGCGACAACGAAGTGCTTGTTGGCCAGGCGATCCGCGGCATGCGCGAAAAGGTTTTTTTGGCCACCAAATTCGGAATTGTGCGTGACAAGGCCGACCCCTCGGTTCGGGGCGTTAATGGCCGGCCGGAATACGTGAAGGCCTGCTGCGCAGCGAGCTTGAAGCGTTTGGGGGTGGCTACCATCGATTTGTACTACCAACATCGCGTCGATCCGAATGTGCCGATCGAAGAAACGGTTGGCGCTATGTCCGAACTGGTGAAGGAGGGAAAGGTCCGCTATCTGGGATTGTCGGAGGCGTCCGCCGCGACCATACGGCGCGCCCACAAGGTGCATCCTATTGCGGCGTTGCAAACCGAATATTCGCTGTGGACACGCGATCCGGAAGAAGAAATTCTCCCCACCATGCGCGAACTAGGCGTTGCTTTCGTTGCCTATAGCCCGCTAGGACGCGGATTCCTGACCGGGCAAATCAAACGCTTCGAGGATTTTGCTGCAGACGACTACCGGAGGAACTCTCCGCGCTTTCAGGGAGAAAACTTCCAGAAGAACCTGGACTTGGTGGCGCGCGTGGAGGCCATTGCGAAAGAGAAAGGCTCGACGCCGGGACAACTGGCCTTGGCATGGCTGCTTGCAAAGGGCCAGGACATCATTCCCATTCCCGGCACCAAGCGCCGGAAATATCTTGAGGAAAACGCTGGCGCGTTGAACGTAAAACTCTCCGAGCGCGATCTAAAACGCATGGATGAAGTAGCTCCCCATGGAGCTTCAGGCCCGCGCTACCCGGAACACCTGATGGCCTTGGTGGAGCGCTGATTCCTTGCGGGGCCTCCATATACAATCTCTCATTCTTCTCCTTTTGACAAAAGCGACGTGTGACTCTTCTTTATTGGCCGCCGGTGCGTAGCGCCGGGAGCGTGAATCTCGGAGTAACTTCCTTGCGTTTGGACCAGTCGTGATAGGTGTGGCATTCCGAACAACGCACATCGGCATGACCGGGGCCGGGCCCGTGGCAGGTCTTACAGATGGCAATTCCCGGCAGCAAGGTGTCGCTCGCTTCCGTGCTTGTAAGAGCTTTGGCATGGCAGCTCACGCAAGAGAACCCTCGATGCGCGTCGTGGTCGAATTTCGCGTGCGGCATCCACTGTGTTTTTACGTTGGCAGGGGCCACCTGAGGGAGGCTGCCACCCGGCGAAATTGTAAGGGCGTGGCACTGTTTGCAGGTTTTGCGCCACAACAATTCTTCCGCTTCGCCCATCCGTTCGGTTACCCATTGTGACACCGTAAACACCTGAACCCGCTGGGGTATGAGCTTGCCGCCAGGTTCCTGAGTCGGGTCACGCGTCACGCGGAGTTCACTGGGATGGGCGGCAATGTATTGCTGGAATTTCTCGAGCAAGAACGCGTGCACGACCTCCGGTTTGTCGTGGGGAACGCCTTCGTCAAAGCGCTTGTCAAACGTGAGGAGATGACAAGCCGCGCACGCATTGGCAAATTGCACGGGGGCCATGAGTTCGCGTCCGGTCGTTGGCTTTGGCCCCCTGAGGGGCTCGGCGCGGGCCGGAAGAATTTCATCGCTGGCTTTATAACTGACCGCGGCAGCGCGGTACTTTCGATCGGAATAGGTCAGGTCGGCCTCGACACCGGTGGGGCGATGACAGTTGCCGCATGCAAGATTCACGAGGATGCCATTCGGCCCTCGTCGAATCGGTTGCATGTGAATGGAGTGGTTCAGCTTGATTGCGGGGGAATCACCGGCCGGCGGTGCAGCGATCTGGCCGAGCGCCGCGAATTCGGGATGACCGTCCTCGAGGCTATTGATGCGCGAGGCGTATCGCGTGTCGGGCTGGCTGTTTCCTAAAGCAGCGTGACATGTGGCGCAGGCTTGATCGCTCGCGGCTGCCATAGGGACGCGGCCGCGATGTTCGGCGTGACACGTGGCGCAGCGCGGTGAAACGATCCGGGAAGCGTGGTGCTGAGGCCCGTCATGGCAGTCGAGGCAGGCGCGATCGGCGGCTTTCGCGGAGACGCCGCCGGCTTGACGCACGTGGCAGGCGGCACATTCGTTTTCAAGCACGGCGTGCGCCCGCGATAAGCTGCCGCTCGAGTAGACGCAACGGTCGCTCGAAATGCCGCGCCCGACGATCCACAGAAGCCCGAGAAGCGGCACGCCTAAGCTGAGCCAGAATTTGGCGTGCTTGAACGGCGTCGGCCTCTTGAAGTAGTTGAGGTCGATGCGCTGCGCGAGCTCCTTGGTTGTCCTCGCTCTTGCCACTGGTATTTCGAGCCTCGCGATTTCTTCAATAGCGCAACGCCATGACCGCATGTACGGCGCCGAGCAGAATCAGCCCGAGCGAAAGCGGAATGTGCACGAGCAGCCAGCCGTGCAGCCAGCGGTGCAGCTTCTCTTGGCGCGCAAGTTGGCGGGCTTCCTCGCAAATGTCTTCGAGGTCGGCGAGCGCGCCATGCGCCCGGCCAGGCAACAAAGTGCGCAGGCCGGCAAAGGTGCCGCTCGCTGTAGCCGCGTGCGCCAAACGGTGGCGGTGTTTTCTCGGGTGTTCGAGAAACCAGCGCATCTCGTTCAAATAAAACAGGCGCAGCGGCGCGCCTTCGTCTTGGCTCAGACGAATGCTCTCAGGCGCTGCGGCAACGGCCGCGCTCGCGCCGGCGCTCACGGCCGCGGAGGTTCGCAGGGGAACCGCGGCGGCGGCTATCGGCCGTAACGCGGTGAACCCGCCGGCGCGCTGGTCTCCCTCCGTTGAGGGTTTTGCAAAATCGAGATTTCCGCACACCGCTTCCACGGTTCGGTCCGCCTCTTCGCGTAGCAGCAGGCGAACGTGGTCGATCTCGTCGTAGATGGTTTCGAGCGGCACTTCAGCAGTCATCACCCGGGGAAGGTAGTGCCCGAGCGCCGCGCCGAAGATTCCGCTCGCGACGGTGAGGATGAGCAGCCACATCAACGCGCGCGTGAGTGCGCCGCCAAAATGAAAACCGCCGTGAAAGAGAATCATCGGCAGAGCCAGAAGACCGAGCCAGAGGTGGCCGCGCATCCAGGCCTGCGCCCGGCCAAGACGCCAGGTGGACACGCGCTTTCGTGCGCCGAGTAATGCGGCAAAAATCATAAAGCCGAACCCGATGACTCCAAACAAAAGACCGACAGCGCTTCCGCCGCGTGGCCCTTCGGGCGCGTTCGCTACATCGAGGACATAGACGGTCGCCGAGGCGGCAAGAATGGCAAAGGCGGCGATGGCCCAGGCGCGGTGTGTGCGATCGATTCTCATTTCACGCCGTCCTGGCCCAACATGTCCGCAAAAAATACCTTGGGATCCACGCGATGCGCTGCGTCGTGTGGACAGGCGTACACGCAGCTGGGTTCCTTCAGGTGCGTGCAAAGATCGCAGGAAGTTGCCTTTTGCTGGATGAGCGCTTTCTTGCGGCCGGGATTTTGCGGATCGTCCGCCAGAACTTCGAAAGGATGCAGGTTGATATTGCCGTAGGGACAATTCCGCGCGCACAGCCCGCAGCCAATGCACCAGTCCTCGATGATGACTTCGAGGGAATTGCGGCGACGAATCGCGCCAACGGGGCAGCCGACCATGCAGAGCGGGTCGCGGCACTGGCGGCAACTGGTGGCCACGAGATAGCGGTCAAAGCGCAAGCCGTCGCGCACCAGGCGCGTGACGCCGTCGTGGGCGTCGGCACACGCGTTCACGCAAGCATCACAGCGCGTGCAGTTCTGCAGATCGAGGATCAGCAGGCTTTGCGCTTCCATCAATCCTTGCGAGAGGAATTGGTCAATGGGAACGCGGTCGACCATTTGCAAGCGGTGCTGGTTTGCCGCGCCCCGTTCGGCGGCGACGGTTTCGAGGCCGGCTCGCACGCTCGGGAATTTTGCAACCATGTCGCGGAAATCGGCGCCGGAAATGCGCACCAGCTCGACATGATCGAGGGCCGTGCACGTTGCCGTTCGAACGCCCCCGCCGAGCAGACCGATTTCGCCAAAGTAATCGCCCCGGGAAAGATAAGCCAACACCATCTCGCCGCCGGGGTAGTTCTCCGAAACCTTCACAAAGCCGATGCGCACAAGGTAGAAACTATCGGCGGCCTCGCCTTGTTGAACGATGGTTTGCCCGGGGGCGAATCGCTCGAACCCGACGCTTCCTTTGAGGTGGTCAATGAAGTCCGAAGACAAGTCCGCGAACATGGGGACGCCGCGAAGATGATTTTCCAGCGCGCGGCAACGGTAGGTTTCGTCGAGTTGCGCGCGGAAGGTCTTGTTCTTCAGCATGATGTCGAGCACATTGCGCAGCATCTCGTAAGCGATTAGGTCGGATTCTGCGGCGACGGTGGCGGAGCGCGGATAGAAATTCATGCAGGTCATTTCCCCGAACAGATCTCCGGGACCGAGTTCGGCAACCGGGTTGCCGTAGGAAAGATCGACGGAAGCATCGATCGGGATGGTGCGGTCGCGCGTTTCTTCTTCGCGCCGGTCTACTTCGCGACCGACAAGCGTGCTGGTAAGCCGCTTAAAAAAACCCTTGGCGCCGCCTTGCGTTTTAACATGCGCGAGGGGCGCGGAAAGGAAGACTTTCGCGCGACCCTCGATGACGTAGAACGCCGTGGAACCAAATTCTCCCTCTCGGCAAACCACCTCGCCTTTGCGGAAACGCCGTTTCACGATGGCCCCGCGATTCAGTTCCAAAAATGTTCCGGAAACGCCTTTGAAAACGGGGGTTTGGAGCAGCTCTTCGGGCTCGAAAATTTCTGCAATAGAACCAGCGGCGATCGCGGCACGGGTATGTCCTTTGTTCGTGAGCGCGCCGGTGGGACAGGAGACCATGCATTCGCCGCAGGAGATGCAGGTGGAATCGCCCATCGGTCGATTCAAGTCGAACGCGATGCCAGCGGAATACCCTTTGCCCATGCGGCCGAGAACGAAATTGCTTTTGATTTCATCGCAGCCGCGAATGCAGCGGTCGCAGAGGATGCAGGCGTCGTGATCGACGGCGATGGCCAGGGAGGAATCGTCTGCGCCCCGTGCGATCGATCGCCTTGCGAAACGCGGCTGCATGATCCCAGCGGCTTTCGCGAGCGCCTCGAGTTCGCAATCCCCCGAATTTTCCTGCCGCGCGCAGGGCGAAGGATGATCGGCCATGAGCAGCTCGAGCAGCATTTTGCGGGCATTCAAGACTTTCGCCGAATTGGTGACGACCGTCATGTCGGGTTCGACCGGGCGCACACAAGAAGCGGAAAGTACCCGCGCGCCGGTATCCACAACGCACAGGCGGCAAACGCCCACCGGCGTCTGGTTCTGCAAGTGGCACAACGTGGGAACGTGGATGCCGTTCATACGCGCCGCGTCGAAGACCGTGGTGCCGTTTGGCACGCGCATGGGTTGGCCATCGATCGTGAGGTCCACCATCCCCGGAGGTGTCGCAGGACTGCTCGTATTCACGGCCGAACTCCCACGCGCTGGAGCTCTCCTCGACCCGATAGAGCGGTGAAACAGATCCCGCTCGGGCACTGTCCCTTCAGCACATGCGCATCGACTTCCGCGCGAAAATGCTTCAGCACCGACCGAATTGGCGCCGGAGCAATCTGGCCAAGGCCGCAGATCGACGTTTGACTCATGGTCTCGGAAAGGTCATCGAGCAGCGCGAGGTCGGCGCGGTACTGCGGCTCGGGGACGGTTCCTTGTGTCCAGCGAACCAGCAGGTCCGTCAGCTTCTGCGAGCCGAGGCGGCACGGCACGCACTTCCCGCAAGACTCGTTGCGATAAAAACGCACCGCGTTCAGCGCCATATCCAGCATGCAGGTGGTGTCGTCGCAAACGACGATGGCGCCCGAGCCAAGCATCGAGCCGGCGTCCGCCAGCGCCCTGAAGTCCAGGCGCACGTCCACGAGGGAAGCCGGCAGGTAGCCCGAGGAGGGGCCGGAAGGGGCGAACGCCTTGAGCGAGCGGCCTCCCGGAATGCCCCCTGCGTGCTTGAAAATCACTTCTCGCATGGAGGTGCCCATGGGCAGTTCGAAAACGCCGGGACGCTCTACGTGGCCGCTGACCCCCACAAATTTCAGCCCGCGCGAACCGTTGACACCTTGCGCGACAAACCAATCGACGCCACGCGCCAGAATCTGTGGGACATTGACGAAAGTCTCCACGTTGTTGATCACGGTGGGCTTCTGCCACAAACCGACCTGGCCTGGGAATGGCGGCTTGTTGCGCGGTTCGGCGCGATGGCCTTCGATAGCCTCGATAAGCGCACTCTCTTCCCCGCAGATGTAGCCGCCAGGGCTCACAAAAACTTCGAGATCAAAGTCCAGCTCGCTGCCGAGAATGCTCTTTCCCAGCAAGCCGTCGCGGTAACAACGGCGAATTTCTTCGCCGAGAATCTCTTCCTCGAGCGCGTATTCGTGCCGGATATAGAGGATGCCGCGCTTCGCCCCGGTCACCAGGCCGGCGATCATCATGCCCTCGATGACCAAGTAAGGCAGATGGGTCATGATGAAGCGGTCTTTGATGGTCCCCGGCTCGCTCTCATCGGCATTGCATACGACATACTTCACGGGATCGCACTGCTTGCGCACCAGATCCCACTTCAGGCTGGTAGGAAAGCCGGCGCCGCCCATGCCGCGAAGTTCGGCGGCCTTTAGCAGGGCGAGGACGTCGTCCCACGCGCGGTACGGCACGAGCTTGCGCACCATGCCGTATTTCTTGTCGTCACCATCACCGTAGGGGTCGGCTTTGCACGCCGCGCGTGCCAGTTCGGGATGCGGCTCTTGGACTTCTTCGCCGCGAAGGGCGCAGTGCGCGGCTTTCTCCGCACTCGCGGCAGTAACCTCGGTAAGAATCTGATCGTTGATCGACATTGCCGGCGCGTGATCGCAGCGGCCGAGGCAGGAAACCTCACGAATCTGCACGTCTTCAGGGCGGCAGCCGGCAAAGCGCCGCTGAAGCTCCGCGCGCAATTCACAGGCGCCGTTGAGATGGCAACTCATATCCGCGCAGACACGGATTTCCGCCTTGGCCGGTGGCGCGAGGTGAAAATGCGGGTAAAAACTCGCGACGCTGTGAATCTGATAGAGCGGAGTATGCGTGCGCTGGGAAAGTCCTTCCAGCTCCGCCTTGGGCAGAAAGCCGTAGCGGAGCTGGATGGCCCGAAGGTCGTCGAAGATCACGTGGTTCCGTCTCGCGCGCCGATCGCCGCGCAGGCTTCGAGGAACGCGCGGCGCAGGTTGCGTTGCTGAGTCTCGTTCATACTATTGAGCGTAAAGCAGGCTGCGAATAGCGCCCCGTTTGCTTTTCGCGACGCGTCGCCAAAAAGGCAACGCAATCCGTTGACTTCCCCGCGCCGCAAACGATATAAGCGAACAGATTCCTCCGGCATGAGCGAATGCGGAAGACGAAGAATTCACTCCTACTGCGACTCATAATCTGTCTGTGGTTCCTAACACCCGCCGCGTTGGTGGGGCAGGAAAAGGAGCCCGTCAAATACATTGGCCCGGGATCGTGCGCCGCGACGAGCTGCCACGGAAGCGTTAAGCCAGTCGCGGGAAGCGGCATCCTGCAAAATGAGTATTCAACCTGGATCCTCCAGGACAAGCACAGCCGGGCCTACCAGGCGCTCGTGGGAGGCGTCGGCGAACGCATGGCGCACATCCTGAAATTCGGTGCGAAGGCTGAGGAATCCCCCAAATGCCTCGCCTGTCACGCGCTTTACACCACGCCGGACGAGCGCGGTCGCGCCTTCGAAATTTCCGAAGGCGTGTCTTGCGAAAACTGCCACGGACCGGCTTCGGCCTGGCTCGGTCCTCATACGACACGTGCCTGGTCCCATGAAAAATCGTTGGCGCTGGGAATGACCGACACGCGCAACGTGATTCATCGCACGGAGAAATGCCTGGAATGCCATCTCGGGACAAAAAATAAGTTTGTCGATCACGAGATGATCGCGGCCGGGCATCCGGATTTGTATTTTGAGCTTGATTCTTTCTCGGCGGTGATGCCGCGCCACTGGAAAGTTCCCCGCGAGTCGGCGCCGGGAAAGCCCGCCGAGGATGCCGTCTGGGCGGGCGTACGCGAATGGAGCGCTGGCCAGGCCGTGCAGCTTGCAGGAGCCATGGAGCGCTTGGCCTGGCGCGCGAGGAGCGAGCGTTTTGATAAAAAAGATATCTGGCCCGAATACTCGGAGCTTTCCTGTTTCGCCTGTCACCATGCCTTAGGCACCGCCAAAGACAGCTGGCGGCAGGAACATGGTTACGCCGGGCGACGTCCAGGCGATCCGGCGTGGAACGGCTCGCGCTACGCGGTGTTTCGTTTGCTTGCGAAGCAGATTGACTCCGCCAACGCGCAAGAGCTCGACCGGCAAATGCTCCTGCTCTCGGATGAGATGAGCAAGCTCAATCCCGACCGCAACATCGTGGCGGCCGCGGCTTCGCTGGCCGCGCCCTTGGCACAGCGGATCGGGGAGCGACTCGCCGCCAGGCCCTACGATCAGGCCGTCGTGTTGCGCATGCTCGAGCGCATTCCCGAGGACGCCGAAACGATTGCGCTGGCCGACGAGCGCGCCGCGGAGCAAGCCGCCATGGCCATGGATTCGCTGTACATCGCGTACAGCCGAGCCACCAAGCCAGCCAACGCTGCGGAAGTCCGCACCGCCATCAACGGCTTGTTCCAGCAGCTCGAGAATCCCTCCGCGTATAACGCGGACCAATTCGCAACCGCGCTCCGGCGAATTCGCCCTTTGCTACAATGAGGGGCGCCTGTGGGTCTAGGCGCCACCGTATGCCGCAATCCCGAGAATCCCCGGAGACTATTTGCGTGAGACAGCCATTGTCGACTCGCGATCGGGCGTAATGGGCTTGCGCGATGCGGATGACCGCATCTTTGGCACGTCCCACTGGTGGCGCGGCATGAGCCCATCGGGAACATGGCCATGGCTGCGTTCCTAAGGAAGCGAATTGCAAGAGCATTTCCTGACCGGGAAAGTTTCTTAGCGAAGAAAGTTGTTTATAACGGTAGCCACGCCGGCGACCTGCGATTCTCGGAAATGAGTCTTCTTGGCCAGGAGATCGACGAATTGGACTCTCCTCGTAGAGAAGGCAACGGCATGGTGTTCTGACATTTCGCTAGGCCATGAACTCCTTCGAAAAATGGTATTGCGGGTCAGCTTTGTGGCGTTATCTCACGCGCAGGCAGTTGCTGCCGTGGATGCTTCGCGACTCCCACTTGGGTGACCATCTATTGGAAATTGGGGCGGGCCCGGGAGCGGCAACTATCGAGTTAGCCCGCCGCGCGCCTCGTGTCACTAGCCTCGAATACGACCACGCCCTCGCGGTGAAGCTTCGCCGAAGGGCGAATCTTTCAAACGTCAGCATCATTCAGGGTGATGCGGCAGCTCTTTCTTTCCCTGACGGCACATTCTCTGCCGCAATCTCCATCCTTATGCTGCATCATCTGAAATCCATGGAGTTGCAGGACCGTGCGTTTGCGGAAGTAAGGCGTGTGCTTCGGCCTGGCGGTATTTTCCTTGCCCTCGACATTCCCGACGCCTGGATGCACCGGATCGGCCACATCAAAAGTACGTTTGTGCCTGTCGACCCATCGACCGCGCCCCAAAGGTTGCGGCGTGCCGGACTCTGCCAGGTCACGATGGAATTCCGGAGCGGCGCCTTCCTCCTTCGCGCGGTCCTCGGGAAGTGATCTTTACCTTACAGCCTGCGCCCGCGTTGACCCCCGGGAAGCCCACGGCTTAGCATGTTCGTATGTGGCCGCGCCGCGACAAGTTCCCTCCGGGACCCTACGGAGGACTCAAAGGCTGGTCTTTCCGCGCGTTGAACCAAAGCCCCCTCGAAATGTTCAGCGAATTGGCGCGCTACGGAGACATCGTCGGCATCCGGGTGGTCAATTTGCGCAATATTTTTGTCAATCACCCCGACTTCATCGAGGACGTTTTGATCGGTCATCCGCGCCGCTACGTCAAAGGACGAGTTTTGCGGGCGAACCGGCACGTTTTCGGCGAAGGACTGCTCACGAGCGAAGGCGATTTCTGGCTGCGGCAGCGGCGGTTAGTGCAGCCGGCCTTCCATCGAGCGCAAATCGCCGCTTACGCGGAAACCATGGTGCAATACGCGCAACGCATGCTGGAGGGCTGGCGCGGCGGAGAAGAACGCGACGTGCACCAGGAAATGTTGCGGCTCACTCTCGAGATCGTGGTCAAAACCTTGTTTGATGCCGACGTCACCCGCGACGCGCAAGACGTCGGAAAATCTCTCGAGCTGCTGCTGGAACTCGGCGCCAATTTCCGGCGGACCCTTTTTATTCCACACTGGATGCCCACGCCCACCAATCTTCGCATCAAGCGCGAAATCGCCTTCATCGAGAGCATTCTCTACCGCATCATCGGCGAGCGGCGCGCTTCCGGCCGCGATACCGGCGATCTTCTTTCGATGCTCCTTCACGTGCGGGACGAAGACGGCTCGCGCATGACCGACAAACAGCTCCGCGATGAAACAATCACGCTTTTTCTCGCCGGTCATGAGACCACCGCTAGCTCGCTCTCCTGGACGTGGTGGCTGTTGGCGCGGAACCCCGCGGTGGAGGCGAAACTGCACGCCGAACTCGACGAAGTCCTCGGCGGCCGCCCACCCTCTCTCGAGGATCTCCCCCTTCTGCCTTACACCGGCAACGTCATCACCGAATCACTGCGGCTTTATCCCCCCGCGTGGGGCCTGGCGCGCGTGGCCGTTGAAAACCATGAACTCGCCGGCTATCCGGTGAAGAAGGGAATGGGCGTTGCTATGGCCCAATGGGTCGTGCATCGCGATACCCGCTGGTTTGAAGCACCGGAAGAATTCCGGCCGGAGCGCTGGGAAGGAGACTTCATAAAACGCATCCCACGATTTGCGTATTTCCCTTTTGGCGGCGGCCCCCGCCAATGCATCGGGAATTCCTTTGCTTTGATGGAAACGGCGCTGATCTTGGCGACCGTCGCGCAAAAGTACCGGTTGCGCCTAGTGCCGGATCATCCGGTCGTGCCGCTGGCATCCATTACGCTGCGGCCCCGTTACGGAGTGCGGGTAATGCTGGAAGTGCGCCAGGGCTCTTCCGCTAAACGTCTTCCGCATGCGGTCCGGCCCGGAACCCAGGCCATGACCGCCGACTAGCGCTTTCCCGCGCGCAATACCGCCCTATGGGTTCGGCGACCGACGCTACTTGCCCGAAAGCTGCGATGCCAACTCGGAATGCGTCTGCATCACCCGCAAGATCGAGTCGCGCGTGACTATTCCCACGATCTGCGGCGCTTCGTCCGCCGCGCCGCTTACCACCGGCATCTGGTTGATGTCCGCGGTCAGCAGCCGCTCGAGGAGCTTCAGCAGCGGCTCATCCGGTGAGGTCCACTGAATTTTGTCGCGCGGAATCATCCCCGACTGGACCGAGTTATTTGCCCATTGCTCCCGCGGCACGGCGTTCAGTGTGTGGACGTTCATCATGCCCACCAGCCGATCACCCGAGAGCACCAGGTGGCAGCGCCGTCCGGTGCGCAGCACCTCCGCGCCATATTCTTCCAGCGTGATGTGCCCCTCGATTGTGGGAACTTCGTGGCTCATGACGTCCGATGCATGCAGACCCGCCAGAGCGTCGCGGATGGTCATTTGCGCGATACTTTGTTGCGCGGCGTTCAACAGGTAGAGCCCGATCACTCCCAGCCACAGCCCCGAATACCAATCATTTCTGTAGAAAGCCTGGTACCCGCCGATCCCCATCAGCGCATACGCAACGACCCTGCCGCTGGAGCCGGCGATCACCGTGGCGCGAGAAAAATTCTTGGTGATTCCCCAAACGATAGCGCGAAAGATTCTTCCGCCGTCCAGGGGAAATCCCGGCGCCAGATTGAAGACCGCGAGAATGAAGTTGCTCCAACTAAGAATCTTGGCGAGCGCCCCTACCATTTGCGCCGAAGGAAAGAGCAACGTCATCGCGCCGAATACGGCAGCCAGGAAGAAGCTGGCAAGGGGCCCGGCGACGGCGATGTTGAATTCCTGAATGGGTTTCGCGGGCTCCCTCGCGATGCGAGCGATGCCGCCAAACAGGAATAAGGTGATGGAGTGAACGGGAATCTTGTAATGGAGCGCCACCGCACTGTGCGCCAGCTCATGAAAAAGCACGGAGCCGAAAAAGAGAAGACTGGTCAGAACTCCTAAAGACCAGTGCTCGGCGGGAGCCCACTGGGGATGCAGCTGCCGAAAGTTCATAGCCAGCGTGTAGGTAATCAGGCCAAAAATGAGCAGCCACGTGGCATCCAGATAAATCGGAATGCCCAGGATTCTAGCGATTCGAAAACCGGCCATTCGGATGGGCATCAGCGAATGTTCCCCACGGAGGAGGCAAGGTCCGGCACCTCGCGACGGACCAGCCAGACTCACTATCTACACTAGCGCGAATTCCCACGGTAGCAAAACGATGGTCGGGAAGATTTTCGCGTCTCTGCCGACACAACGTGTTCCCTGGTCCACGTCGCCCCGTCGCCGCGATCTAAGTAACGTCCGTGCTTTCAACGAATTGAGATTGGCCGGCGAGCTGCCTCTCGTGAAGTTCGTATTTCAGGAGGAACGCCATGATGGCCATCGTGAACTTCACCATACTCGCCGTCGCCACGTTGTTCGCCGTCGCTGCGGCCGCCGCTCTTTCCTGGATCTGCCTTCGCATCGCCTTCGTGCTCGTGCAGCCGGCAAGGGCCTGGCGCGCCGGGAACCGCACCGGGCTAGCCGACGGCACCGCGCGACTGGCCCGCGCTTTCTCAACGAATCGTTGAGCCCGCGCGGAATGGACAGGGAGGAGAGTAACACCATGGTTGCATTGAGATACGTGCTGATGATTCTTGGACTCGGACTGTTTGGCAGTGCCAGCGCCCTGGCGGCCTACGACATCTTTCTCGCGACGCAGCTTCGCCGGTTACTCCGCCGGAACTCGCCGCGCCCTCACGCGTGGACGGTGATCTACAAGGTGGGATTCCCCGGTTCCACCACCGGGCAAGGGCTCCGCTAGCCAAAACCCCTGCGGGTGGCGCGGCACGCAACTCGGGAAAGGAGCAGCCATGATTAGGAAAGGCAAGCACCGCCGCGCTTCGCCCTCTCCTTCAGAGCCGCTCTTCGTTCCCCAAACACGCGCATCGTGCCACCCGGCTAGCGGTCAGTGTCGCGCGAGAGCGAGTCCTCTCGCCCCGCGGCATGTCCCGCGGATGGTCGCGTCACGCCCACGATTCGAGTTTCTATTGCTTGACCGACGGGTATCGCGGCCGCGGGGGAATCCCCTGGTAGTTTTTCAAGGCGTCTTTCGCGAGCTCAATGGCTTTTTCCAATTGAGGATCGTGCCCGCCGACCACCAGGTCCGGCCGCTGGTTCACGACGTAGTCGGGGTCGACGCCGTGCTGTTCGACTACCCATTCACCGCCATTGTCCGTGCTCCAGAAGCCGAAGCCCGGCGCGGTGACGAATCCGCCGTCGCGCAGCGGCAGGACATTGCCGATGCCGACCAATCCTCCCCAGGTGCGCGTCCCCACAATGGGTCCGATTTTTTCGCGGCGGAAGAACCACGGA
>DATAIH010000338.1:0-2413 GCA_036262755.1 Candidatus Acidiferrum sp. | reverse complement strand
GCCTGATGCGAAACCGCCACAAAATCGGCAGTCTCCCGCGGCGTCACGGCAGGGTTCAATGCGTAAGCGGTAGGCACGGTCCCAATCAGGATCAGCATAATCAGGCCCATCCCCTTCTGGCCGTCATTCGATCCGTGGGCGAAGCTGACGCCGCTGCAGGTGAGGATTAACAGGGCGCGAATCCAGAAAGGCGGTGGCTCCGTCCCTTCGGGCGCAGTGTAAAGCCGGCGATCCTTCAGCACCAGTTTGCTTACCAGGAGCAGCAATGCAGCGGCGAAGAAACCAATTAGCCTATCTTTCGCAGTTCGCGGGTATTCCACAGGCTAAGTAGTTGAAACCTGGTGAAGCCGAAGCAAAGGTCTTCACCACAGCGAGGGCTGGGTGGCGGGTTCGTTTTTGGGTAGTGGCGGCACTTGCGAGCCCTTGACGCGCGGCGGCGGCTGGGAAGGCAAAGCCAATTGCAGGTGGTCCAACACGGCCTGGACGTCCTTGTCCGGCTGGGTGTGGCGCGGCAACACCAGCCAACGTCCATCGACCATCGGAATCCAGACCTCCACCATCTGGATCGTCGCCAGCTTTTCCAGCACCGCCGCGGGTGTCAGCCCCGGCGCGTGAATCAGCAGACGGTTCTTCAAGGTCACTTGGAGGCAGTAAGCCAGAAAGGCGATCAGCACATGCGCATCCGCCCGATGCTCCAGTTGGTGATAAATAGGTCGTATGCCCAACTCGCTCTTCAGTGAGCGGAACACACTCTCGATCTGTGTCAGTTGCACGTAGCGCGTCCACAACACGGCTGGATCTTCACCGGTGAGATTGCTGCGCAGCAGATAATGCCCGTCGCGTTGCTGAGCGGCCTTCAGTTTGGCTTTGTCTACCTCAAATGAGAATGTCTCGCGCGTGACTGCCTGGCCCGCCTTGGGAATCTGGATCTTCACAAACCCGAAAGCGCGGCCAGCCTCTTTCTTGGCGGCGCCGATGCGCAACAATAGCTGATCGCGTTTGGGCAGGCTCTTGCGCATGGCCCGCAGTTTCCGCAGCAAGCGCACCAGCCGCTTCCGCCGCATGGCAATTTCTTTCGCCTGCCGGCCTTCACTTTTCGCCAGCACGTACAGTTCGCCCTCATGCTGGTACAGCTTCACTTCCACCGAGTCCCGCACCTTTTGCCAGGGCAACTCCAGCCACTTCTTTTCGTGCTGGTTGATCCGTCCTTTGGGCGTGCCCACCAAATAGAAGGTCTGCCGCTCTGGCTCCCGCATCTCCTTAAGGATTGCTTCGCTGGGAATGCCGCGATCCATCACCCACACGCGCTGCGCTTGGCCGTAGGTCTCCTCGATCTTCTTCAAGAAATCGCGCAGCGTGGTGCGGTCCGAGGTGTTGCCGTTCATCACTTCATACGCCAGCGGAAATCCATCCGGAGTGACCACCAATGCGATGACTAATTGCAGACAGTCCGGTCGTTGATCGCGGCTGTAGCCGCGCTTGGCCTTGGGATTCTGCTCCATCTCCCCTTCGAAGTAGGTGCTCGTCAGGTCGTACAGCAGCACCTCGAAATCGGCGTGGAACAGGTCAGCCCACTTCTGTTTTAACCAGACAAACAGCTCCTGTTTATGCTCCAGCACCCGGTCCAGACAGCGATACAGGCGATCTTTTTCGGCCACCGCGAAGTCCGTTTCCAGCAACTCGTCCATGGCGCTATCCACGAACCACTGCCGATGCACGTGAAATTCGCTGCCCGGGTCCAACAGCCGATTCGTCACCAGGAGCCGCAGCACCTTCTCCCAACTCACCGCTTCGCGGGCTTCGGGCAAGCGCTGTTGCCAAAACTCATCCAGCCCCAGTTGCTGCCACAGTTCGCAGGCCAGCCAACAGTTGCCGAACACTCGCGGCCGCCGCAGTTCCAGCCCGCTCAGTTTTACCTGCACACTGTCCAGCTCATCCGCCGGCAGTTCCCGGTCGTCCGGAAACAGGCTCATGGTGGCGTAACGTTCTTCGTCCTCGATAAATACGTTCAGCGTTCTTCGCCAGGCGGCCTGTTGCTGGTCGTTGATCTCGCCTAAGTACAGAACCGTCCGTTGCACGGTCTTACCCCCAGGCAAGCGACGATTCTCGACGATGCTGAAGTAGCGGTGGTCCTTGCCATCCTTTCTTCGGTTGGTGCTGCGCAAGAACATCGGAAGCAGCAGAATGCCAGAGTTCTGGCAGGAAGAAAAGAGGGTAGGTCTTCACTCAGCGGTTTTCAGAGAACTCGTGTTGTGGCCAAAGGGCTTGGGACCTACGCTCTCGCGAAAGGCGGCCGGAACTGCGAAGGTGAGGCTAGGATCGGTTTCTTTTGTGCTGTCCTTGCTCTTGACTCCCGCGGTTCGGGCAGCTTTCCGCCGATACGGCATAGCTCATCGCGCCAGGGAACCCATGG
>DATAIH010000337.1:0-4518 GCA_036262755.1 Candidatus Acidiferrum sp. | reverse complement strand
GCTGGCGTGCGCGTGGCCGTCGTCTACCATGATGTCGAGCCGTTCGCCGGAACGCGCATCATTGACCTGCTGCGGCGCCGCGCGCAATTGCGCGCGATGCGGCACGCGATGGACGTTTGCGAGATGGCGGTCTTCACGGTTCCTATGGAGAAGCTCTCCTGGATGCAGCCGTCGTACACGCACTCGGTTTTCATTCCGGTTGGCGCAAATCTCCGAGCGGCGGGAAATTGAACATCGGCGTATTTAGTGTCACCGGAGGGAGAGCCGCGCAAAGGGAAATCGGCGAAATTGTCGAAGCCGTTCGGTTCGCCTCCTCGCGCGTTAGAAATCTAAAACTGACCGTTCTCGGCCGCAATTCGAAAGAGACCGAAAGCGAGTTCCGCAGAAAATTGGACGGCGCTCCCGTGGAAATTCAAGTGCTGGGCCTGCTTTCGAGTGAAGATGTTGCCCAAAACTTGTCGAGTTGCGACCTGCTCCTCTTTGTCCGCGGCCCGATCTCCACGCGACGAGGCAGCGCCATAGCGGGAATCGCTTGCGGACTGCCGGTGATTGCCGCCGAAGGGCCGGAAACGTCCTCGCTCATCGCGGAAGCGGGCGTGGCGTTTTATTCGCCGCTAAAAAAAGGCGATCTGGGAACGGTTCTGCTTCACGTCCTCGAGGACGAACACTACCGCGCTTCGCTGGCGCAGCGGAGCTGGATCGCGCAGCAGCGCTATTTTTCCTGGACGGTGATCGCCTCGCGGTATGCCGAATTCCTGGAAAAGAAATCCTAGCCACCGGTGCGCTTGCATCTGGATTCCGTGCGCAAACCAGCTTGCCCGGAAGATTGGCTTACGCAACCGTGACGTACTCCCTCGACTGAAGCCCGGGGGCTTCTCAATCAACCGCAGCCTGCCTGCACCACGGTTTGCGGCTGAAGGCTCAGCCCGAGCCTTAGTATTTCCATAGCCGATGCGTGGTCTCGTGTGGTCATTAATCCGCACCTGAGGCAAACATGCTTACGATCCGAAAGCCGTTTGGGATTTGGTGCTCCACACGGGCAACGCTGGCTGGTCCCACGAGGATCGACGGGCAAGAACAATCGTCCGGCGCTTTCGGCCTTGTACGAAAGTTTTTGAAAGAATGCCGCCCATCCTGCATCGTGTACCGATTTCGCAAACAGCCCACGCGACAGACCCTTTACGTTCAGGTCTTCTGGAAAGATTATTCCGTAGTTGTTGACGATCTTTCGTGACAACTTGTGGTGGAAATCGTTGCGTTGGTTGAACACTTTGCGGTGAATCTTGGCTACCAGGCGAACCGCTTTCTTCCAGCGCTTGGAAAACTTCTCTCGACGTGCAACTCGACGTTGTGCTCTGCGAAGACGCTTCTGTGCCTTTCGGAACAAGCGAGGATTACCAATTTCCGTTCCATCGTTCCGCGTCAGGAACGACAACAGCCCGACATCAAGAGCAACGGCCTTATCGTTCGCTGGCAGCGGTTCAGGCCCTACGACACAACTGAAACAGGCATACCACATGCCGTTCTCGCGTTTGAGGGTGAGTGTCTTGATCTCGCCTTTGATGGGACGGTGCAACTTAATCTTGATGTCGCCAATCTTCGAAAGCGACGGGCGGCCACCCAGTTGGAACCCGGCCTGCGGATAGGTGAAGGAGTCGTAGCGGCTCTCGGAACGAAAGCGAGGAAACCCCGGCACCTGTCTGCGCTTACAGCGAAGGAAAAAGGCCTGGAAGGTTTTGTCGATACGGCGCAGCACATCTTGCAGAACCTGGCTGTGAACCGCACGAACATCCTCTCGAACGGCTTTGATGTCTGGGAGTTGATTGGCCTGCTCTACGTAGTGGATGCTCTTGCGGTAAGAAGACCATGCCTCACGACGCTCTTGCAGCGCACGTTGTACAGTTCTCGACACACGTCGAGGGTTGCCTGCAATTTTTCTCGTTGCTGGCGGTTCGGGTACAGGCGATATTTGAACGTTCGTCTTAATATTGCAAAGCCACGCGCATGGCATGGTCTCCAGGCCGCTCTTGGGCGGCTCTCAGCCTGGCGCACATCGAAACAAATCCCGTCTGCGGGCCCCGTACAATATCGTCGCCGGTTCTCAGCCACACCGCCGCTTTCTTGCGGCACGGAACGGCGGCTCTTGGTCTATGTTCGCCTTTTATTCGCCAGTGGTCAGGACTTGAACTCCATGCCCATGCCCACAATGCCTGTGCGTTCTCAATCGATTGCTTCGGCTGGAGCGACCCGACATCGAAAAGAAGTGTTGGAGGAGATTCTCTGGTCGCCATCTTATTTCGCTGCGAACTGCGACAGTCCCCCATGACGATATTGAAGGAGTTACGTCGAGCAGCAGAAACCCCGTCCTAACTTTTTAGGGAGGCCACGGGTGCCTTATATCCCCGCCCTGAAGGGCGGGGTTTTACGGCACCACGGATAAACCAAAAGCGGGCAGGTCAATGAATCTAAATCTAAAGGAGTTAGCTTCAGATGCGCTCGCCACCCCTACCAGCTTCTCGCGAGCGCCGTGACGATCTTCGAGAGGGCGTCGACGTCACGCGTGTCGATGACCTCGCCCGGGGAATGCGAATAGCGCAGCGGCCAGCCAAGGGGAATATTCACCGAGCCATAGCGCGTGAAGACCGCGCCATCGTTGCCGCCGCCGGTGACGCCGTACTGCGCGGCGATGCCGTTGTCCTGGGCCAGTTTGACGACCCGATCGACGTACTCGCGCGGCGTGATGTTCGAATTGTCCACCGCGCGAAGCACAAAGCCTTTGCCAATTTCCGCATTGGCGAAGCGTTTCAATTCGAGCGGAGAGTCCGAACTGACAAAGGTGTCGATAGCAAAAACAAAATCGGGCGTGCGACCCTGTTTGGCCATGCGCTCCGCGGCCGCCGCCGCGCCTTTCAACCCAACTTCTTCCTCCGTCGACCAGATAAACGTAACGTCGCGCCCTGGCAAATCCCGTCCAAGCGCTCGGACCGCTTCGAGGAGCGCGGCGCAACCGACCCGATCATCGAAGCTGCGCGCGTTTGCGCGCGTTCCGAGCAGAGGGCGATATTCCTTGGGGATGGTGATCCAATCTCCCACTTTGATTCCGAGCTTCTGCGTTTCTTCCGCGGAGCGCGCTCCGACGTAAACGTGCACAGGCTCTTCCATCGAGCGTGGCCCATGCGGCCATTCGAATCCCGTCTGGTCCCAACCTGTGGGCAACTCGAGCACGCCGCCTACAGAATTCCCATCGGCTTTATGAACCAGGACCACATGCCCTAGAAAGTATTCTGGATAGCCTCCTCCCAAAACGGTTACCAAGAGCCGCCCGTCAACTTCTACTTTCTTCACCTCGTATCCGATCTCGTCCATGTGCGCCACAAACGCAATCCGCGGCGATTTCTCTTGGTGTCCGCCAAGATGCAAGATGAGGTTTCCGGCCGCATCCGTCTCTGCTTCCTTCTGTAATCTTGGATCCAACCGACTGAGAACCACTTTGCGAACGTTCTCTTCATGGCCGCTTGCGCCATACGCCTCGGCTAGCGCTTTAAGGTCGGAGGCTTCCGTGCCGTTGCCGAAAGAACCGCCTCCGCCCGCGGTTGGCTTAGGAACCTGCAAATACGCTTCTAGCAGCCGTTCCAGAGCCCCCTTGTCGCTCGAGGAAATGGATTCTGCGGGGGTCACCGGCCAGAGCGTAGGAATTCCAAGTTGCGCGAAGCGTTCGGGAAATTCGTTCGGTTTGGCGTAGCCCGCCATCCGCGGCAGAGACGCGTTTACGGCCGTCAATCGCTCGCCATCCGCTTCGGCAATGGCTTTGATCTCGCTGGGGAGCCCGGTCAGTGGCGCCGACGCGTCTTCCACTCCGAGAAGCACGCCGTCCCCTGGCGTGGGCGCGGTGATGGCGCCCCGGGCAGCGGTCTTGCTGCCTGTTGCAATGCGGCCGACAAAGATCAGTTCATCTGGCTTTGTCTCTTCCAGCAAACGATTGAGGCCGCGCCCGCCGGCCCACTGTTGCGTCAGAAACGCCACGGTTGTTGTTCCTTTCGCTTTGCTGTCCTTGATTCGTTCGAGCAACTGGGACAAGGCGGTCGATCCAAAGCGATCGCCCGTGGCTGGGCCTGCTTCCCCGCCCTGGCCTACCGGAAACCACTTCCGTTCAAGGGCTATCGGGTCAAGCAGATCCACGCCCCCTCGACGCACGTCGGCAGCGCTGGTCGCGCCAATATCCACGTACATCTCGTCGGGATGATTCATTTTTGGCGGGTTAACACGCGCCGGCTGAAGATGGACGCTCAGTCCGGCGAAGACCCCGGGAACTTTCTTCCCGGAGCGCGTCATGACCCAAATCGGCTGGGCAAAATGCAGCGTGTCAAAGACCGGATTGAGCGCCGCTTGCGGCAGACGTTGCACCCGCAAGAAACCGTCCGGAGTGATCTCGCTCACGACGTAACCAGGTTCATCGGCGGGCGTAACCAGCAAGCGATGCGGCGGGCCGCTCCCAAAAGTGACCCAAAGATTGCCGAG
>DATAIH010000336.1:0-26804 GCA_036262755.1 Candidatus Acidiferrum sp. | reverse complement strand
TGACCGGCGGAGCCATCGTTTTCTTCAGCTACATCGGGTTCGATTCGGTGTCGACGGCCGCAGAGGAATGTAAGGATCCGAGGCGCGATCTTCCGCTCGGAATCATGGCCTCCCTGTTTGTCTGCGCTACGCTCTATGTCGCCGTTGCCGTCGTTTTGACGGGGATCCAGCCATTTCACATCTTCAAAGGAGATGCCGCGCCGGTGGCCACGGCACTGCACAACGTCGGCTTGGACCGGTTGCAACAATGGGTTACCATCGGCGCGCTGATGGGAATGATCTCCTCCCTGCTGGTCTATCAACTTGGCCAGGCGCGCGTGTGGTTTGCGATGTCGCGCGACGGCCTCCTCCCAGGCGCTTTCTCCAAAGTGCACGAGCGCTTCCGTACGCCGCACGTCGCTACCTGGGTTGCGGGAATTTTTGTCGGAATCCCCGCCGGCATTTTTGATATTGGGACGCTCGCGGACCTATCCAACATCGGGACTTTGTTCGCTTTCTTGCTCGTGGCCATGGCCGTGCTGATTCTCAGAAAATCTCAGCCGGATCGTCCCCGCGGGTTTCGCGTGCCGTTGGTGCCTTTCCTCCCGATCCTCTCGATGCTCTCCTGCCTCTTGCTCATGGCCAGCCTGACGCTGGAGAATTGGATTCGCTTTTTCGTGTGGCTGGTAATCGGACTGGTTATCTACTTCCTTTATAGCCGCAGACGGAGCACGCTGGCGTTGCCCACGCCGCAATAGGGGAAACCGCAAGATGCATTGGAAACTAGCCAGAAACTCGAGGATGCCTGCGATCGCGCTGATCGCCGCGGTGACGGCATTTGCAGTGTTTCCGCTCTCGGCCATGGCCTGGGGCAGGAATGCTCACCGACTCATCGTCAGTAAAGCGGTGGATACGCTGCCGGCGGACATCCGCCCTTTTTTCGAAGCGAATCGCGGCTTTCTAATGCAGCACGTAACCGATCCCCTGGACGCTCTCGCGAAAAACCCTTCCGAGCGGCGCAACAACTTCATCGCCCTCGACAAGTATGGACGCTTTCCTTTCGAGGCTCTGCCCCGCACCTATAAGTCGGCGGTGGCCAAGTACGGCAAAATGAAGCTGGACGCGGCCGGCCTCTTGCCGTGGCAAATCGGCGTTTACAGCGAGAAACTTACAGAAGCATTCAAAACGGGAAAATGGGAGGAAGCCAAACTCGATGCGGCCTTCCTCGCGCACTACGTCGCGCAGGCGCACGATCCCTTCAGCACCACCGATAATTTCGATGGCCATCCGAGCGGCCAAGCGGGAATCAGCGACCGCTTCGGCAGCTCGTTGATAGAT
The DNA here is from genome assembly GCA_036262755.1 of Candidatus Acidiferrum sp. Lineage (GTDB taxonomy): Bacteria > Acidobacteriota > Terriglobia > Acidiferrales > UBA7541 > Acidiferrum. Next base: position 25,487 of record DATAIH010000336.1, on the reverse strand, counting down.
CGCTACTCTTCGTTTTTCCCCATGCGGCCGAACGATGCGTCCTTCGTCAGCGATCCTACCGACCATGCCTTTGACGCCTGCCTCAGCGCGCATCGCTGGCTGGAATCGATTCTCTTGGCCGACCGTAACGCGGTGCGAGGAGAAAATTCCTACACGGACGAATACTACGATCGTTTTTACAATGAGGCAGGAGCGATTCTGATCCGCCAGATCTCGGACGCGGCGACCGACATCGGTTCCTTTTGGCTCACCGCATGGACGAACGCGGGCCGACCGGCTCTGCCGCACTGATTCTTGAGGATGAAACTACCAGGGCTCTCTCCGCGAATCCACTCCCTGCCAAAAGCTGAACTTCATCTGCACCTGGAAGGTTCGATCCAGCCAACCACCGCGCGCACGCTGATGGCTCGTCACGGCGTCAAAGCATCCGACGAAGAGGTCCTCGAGCGGTATAGCTTTCACGACTTTCCCGGTTTTCTCGAAACCTTCAAATGGGTGACTTCGTTTTTGCGTGAGCCACAGGACTACGCCTTGGTTGCCACAGATCTCGGCGAGCGCTTGCTCGAGCAGAACGTGGTTTATGTGGAAGCCACGCTGTCGGTTGGCGTCATGCTTTTCAGAAAGCAGCGAGCGGAAGCAAATTTTGAGGCTCTGCTTCGTTCCACCGAACCGTTCGAGAGCCGCGGTCTTCGTTTTCGGTGGGTGTTTGACGCGGTCCGGCAATTCGGCGCGGAGACTGCGATGGAGGTGCTGGAGGCCGCCAAGACCTGTAAATCCAAGAGAATCGTCGCTTTCGGCATCGGCGGAGACGAGCTGCAAGTGCCGACGGTCGAGTTTCGCGGGGTGTACGAACGGGCCGCGGAACTTGGCTTGCATAGGCTGATTCATGCCGGTGAAGTTGGCGGCCCAGAGAAAATCCGCGAAGCCATTGAGTTGCTGGCAGTCGAACGCATCGGACACGGCATCGCGGCCATCAGGGATCCGGTGCTGATGGATCTCCTCGCGGAACGCCAGTTCCCCCTAGAAATTTGCCCGCGGAGCAACTTGCGGACCGGGGCACTCGCTCGCCTATTGGCGCGTGAAGGTGTGCAAATCGAGGACCATCCGCTGCCGGGTTTGCTCCGTCATGGAATACCGGTGGTCCTGTCCACCGATGATCCGGCGTTATTCCATACCACTTTGCGTGACGAATACGATGCCGCCAAACAAATGGGTCTCGAAGAAAGTGAGCTGGAGCAAATCTGCGAAATGGGTTTCCAGTACGCATTTGACCCGGCTTCGAAACCTCAAACGCCATGACCCGCACACGGCAATGTTATACTGAAGCCATGAAAGCACACGTCTGGGTAATGCCAAAACGCACGGTTCTCGATCCCCAAGGACAAACGATCCATCATGCCCTTTCCGGGCTCGGGTACGCGGCCGTGAAAGATGTGCGCCAGGGAAAATTCTTCGTCTTGAATCTCGATGGCTGGAACCGTGACGAAGCCCAAAAGCAGTTGGAGCGAATTTCCAAGGAAGTGCTGACCAATCCGGTCATCGAGGAATACCGGTTTGAGATCGTAGACTGAGCCGATTTCATCGTCGCATCATGCGATCGCTCACACGTTCCATGCCGTCAGCTTCGCCGCATTGCTAGAATCTCTCTGAGGTGAGTCCGCCCATGTGCGGAATTCTCGGATACATCGGCCCCAAAAAAGTCGTGCCCGTGGTCATCGAGGGTCTTCGCAAACTCGAGTATCGCGGTTACGACTCTGCGGGAATCGCCGTGGTGAACGGCACGGGCAAACTGGATATTCGCCGTGCTCCGGGAAAGCTTCGCAATCTCGAAGAAGCGATCGCCAAGTCGCCCCTCGAAGGGACCTACGGCATCGGCCACACCCGCTGGGCCACCCATGGCCGGCCTACGGAAGAAAACGCTCATCCCCATCGCGACTGCACCGGACAAATCGTGGTAGTGCACAACGGAATCATCGAAAACTATCTGGAACTGAAGGAAAAGCTGCAGAAGGAAGGCCACAAGTTCGCCACGGAGACGGACACGGAAATTGTGGCGCACCTCGTGGAGAAGAATTCGCAAGGTGGCGTGCCACTCGAGGAGGCGGTTCGCCGTTCTCTCAGAGAACTACGCGGCATTTATGCCCTGGTTTTTCTCTCTGCGAAAGATCCTCAGAAAATTGTCGCCGCACGGCTTGGCCCCCCCTCCGTCGTCGGATTGGGTGACGGCGAATATTTCGTTGCCAGCGACATCCCGGCGCTGCTGGAACACACGCGCGAGATGTTTTTCCTTGCCGATGGCGACATCGCCGTTCTGACAAAGCAAGGCGTGCGCGTCATGGATCTTGACGGACGCCCGGTCGAGCGTCGCGCGCAGCATGTCGCCTGGGATCCCATCATGGCGGAGAAGGGCGGCTACAAGCATTTCATGCAAAAGGAGATTTTCGAGCAGCCCCGCGCCGTGAGGGACACGCTGCTCAGTCGCATCTCTCGGGACACCGGCAGAGTCTTTCTCGATGAAATGCAGCTCACGGAACAACAGTTCCGCGAATTTGAGCAAGTGCGCATCGTGGCCTGTGGAACCAGTTGGCACGCCGGGCTGGCCGGCAAATTCATGATCGAGCGCCTCGCGCGCCTTCCCGTGGAAGTGGACTACGGCAGCGAATTCCGCTATCGCGATCCCATCGTCGATTCCCGCACCTTGACCGTTTGCATCAGCCAGTCAGGTGAAACAGCGGACACGCTGGCCGCTCAACGCGAAGCAAAACTCAAAGGATCGCCGACTTTAGCGATTTGCAATGTTATCGGTTCAATGATCACGCGCGAAGCGAGCGGCACGATTCCTACCCACGCCGGCCCGGAAATCGGTGTCGCTTCCACCAAAGCATTTACATCGCAACTTGCCGCGCTAGTGCTTCTCGCTTCGCACCTCGGCCAGGTCCGCGGAAGACTTAGTGATGCCGCGGCCAGGAACCTGATGCAGGAATTCATGCGCATTCCACACAAGATGGAAACGGTCCTCGAGGCGGATGCCTCCGGCTTCTACGAAAACCTGGCCCGGCTGTTTTTCCGCAATACGGATTTTCTCTATTTGGGACGGGGCATTCATTATCCCATCGCTCTCGAGGGCGCGTTGAAGCTGAAGGAAATCTCCTACATTCACGCGGAAGGTTATCCCGCCGGCGAAATGAAGCACGGTCCAAATGCGCTTATTGACGAAAACCTTCCGGTCGTTGTGTTGGCTACTCGCGATGAGTCCGACCCGGAAGCGATGACCCGCTACGAAAAGAGCGTATCCAACATCAAGGAAGTCAAAGCGCGCGACGGTATCGTCATCTCTGTCGCTACTGCCAACGACCAACTTGCGCGCGAAGCCTCCGACCACATCATCGAGCTCCCGCCGGCTCCGGAGTTGCTCGCGCCCCTCCTCGAAATCATTCCTCTGCAGTTGCTCGCCTATCACATTGCCGTGCGCCGCGGCTGCGATGTCGATCAGCCGCGCAATCTCGCGAAGTCTGTGACCGTCGAGTAATTGACGTTCGTTTCGGCTAGAATAAATCCATGCGGCGTCTTCTTGGAGCAAATCTTGCGTCCCTGCTGCTTTTCTTTCTGGCGGCCTACCCCACACCGGCGCAGACACCCGGCACGGCAACGGCCCCGCTACGCGAAGTTCGCGTGGTTGGGCAAAAACATCTTTCCGAAGCACAGATCGTAGGGCTGACCGGCCTCATCGCCGGCTCTCAGGTTGGGCGCTCCGATTTGCAAGTTGCTGCCGACAATCTCTCCAAAACCGGTCTTTTCGACAAGGTCAGCTACAACTTCGAGACGCGCACGGGAGTAATTGTCACTTATCACGTTGAGGAATCTCCGCGAATCCCCGCTTATTTTGACAACATTCCCTGGTTTGCGGACTCCGAGCTTTCTGACGCCGTTCGCAAGAAACTCTCCTACTTCGACGGCACCCTGCCCCAGGCAGGAGGCGCCGTCGAGCAAGCGGCGGAGGCCCTCAAAGAACTGATCGCTTCGCATGGCTTGCAGGTGACGCTCGAGCATCAGGTCACCGGCAATCCGACCGGAGACGGTACCGTGCAGCTATTTAAGGTGGAAGGTCCGGCGCTGCGCATCGAAAAACTGGAGTTCGGCGACACTTCCCTTTTGGCCTCCAAAGCGGTTCAGCAGCACCTCGCTGAAATTGTTGGTAAACCGTATTCGAGAATGGCGATCGATTTGTTTCTCACCGAAGCAATCCGCCCAGTTTATCTGCGCAAAGGCTGCTTGCACCCGAAGCTGGGGCCGCCGGAAATACGCTTGACCGGCAATCCCAATCAGAAATTGCCGGAACAAATTCCCGTATTTGTCCCGAGCGATCCCGGCCCGGTTTATCACTGGAAAGACGCTCATTGGGCCGGAAATGTCACGGTTTCGGAGTTCACTCTCAAAGGCAACGTAGGGTTGAAGCCCGGAGATGTTGCCGATGGCATGCAAATCGAAGCGGGGTGGGACCGCGTGCGGGAAGAATTTGGCCGCCACGGCTACCTCGACGCGAAAGTCGACGCGGTTCCGTCCTTTGACGAGTCGGCGCACACGGTTTCTTATTCCGTGACCATTCACGAAGGTCCGCAGTATCGGTTCGGCAAAATGGTGCTGACCGGCCTGTCGCCGGCCGCTGAAAAAAAGCTGCTTGCCGCGTGGCCCATCCCGCAAGGCGAGATCTTCGACAAGACAAAATATGAAGAGGTTTTGACGGAATTGCAATTACATCACGAACAGATCTTTGGGGAGCTGCCGCTCCACTACGAGACCGTCGGCCATTGGCTGCAGCCCGACGCAAGCACCGGCACGGTCGACGTCCTTTTGGATTTCAAGTGATTTCGCGGTCCCTCCGGATCACACTGCACCGCAAAAACGGACTCTGCGATATACTCACCATTGCCATGAAAACTCTCGTTCAAATTCGTAACGGAGAGCAACCGGCTCTTTCCCCGGAAGAGAAAGAAGATCTTCTCCTCTCTCGCCTCGCGGCGATCCCGTCGCTCATCGTGGCCCTTTCCGGAGGCGCGGATTCGGCCTATCTCGCATGGGCCGCGAACCGTGTCCTTGGCGACCGCGCATTGTCGGTCACCGCCCTTTCTCCCAGTTTTTCCGCGTACGACAGGACCACGGTCGAGGGGTTTGTCAAACAGCTGGCAGTGCACCACGAGTTTATCGAGACGCACGAGATGGACAATCCCGCCTACCGCGCGAACCAGCCCGACCGCTGCTATTTCTGCAAAGACGAGCTTTTCTCCGTACTGGACGATCTGGCCGGTTCCCGCGGCTTTGCCGCTATCGCCTATGGCGTGAACGCTGACGACACGCTCGATTTTCGCCCCGGCCATCGCGCTGCCACCGAGCATCAGGTCCTCGCGCCCCTGCTTGCTGTGGGCCTCGCCAAATCGGAGATTCGCCTGCTCTCTCGCCGCGCCAACCTCCCCACGTGGGACCGCCCCGCCTCCGCCTGCCTGGCCTCTCGCGTCCCCTACGGAAGCGAAGTGACTCGCGAGCGGCTCTCCCTGGTGGAACGCGGCGAAGCGGCCCTCCGCGAACTCGGGTTCCGCCAGTTTCGCGTGCGCCTCCACGACAATCTCGCGCGCGTCGAAATCTCTCCCGACGAGTTGCCTCGGGCGCTGTCTCCGGAAATGGCCGCGGCCATTGCCGAACGCCTCAAATCCGCCGGCTTTGCTTACGTCACCCTGGATCTCGAAGGCTATCGTCAGGGTTCTCTCAACGAAGGGCTGGCCCGCCCTCTGCGGTCGCGCAACACAGCTTCGGGAACATGGTGGATCGTTTTTGCGTAACTAGGGGTGGAACATCCCAGCGCTTGTTCGGGGTTTCTTTGGAGGAGGAATGGCGCGCCAACCGAATCTCGGCAGTTCCCTGCTGCTCGTCGCGGCCACTTTTGCCCTTGCGGGCTGTTCTACCGGCCCATCTGTCAACGGAAGTTTCGCTCGCACCTACACCGTATCGGGCCCGATCCGTTTGGAGCTTAGCAACGCCTCGGGCGATGTGGACATTACCCAGGGAGCCGTCGGAACAGTATCGATTCATGCCGAAGTGCGCGCCTCCGGTTTCGGATTTGAGAATCCGCAAAAGCGTTTAGACGACATTGTATCGGACCCTCCCATAGAGCAAAGAGGCGACACGATTCGTATTGGGAAAGATCTTTCTCGTATGCGCAATGTCTCCATCAGTTACAAGATTCAAGTGCCTCACGAGACCGAGGTCGACGCCAACGTTGCTTCCGGCGCGCAAAACATCCGCGACCTGCGTGGCCCCGTAAAGGTCCGCTCTGCTTCCGGGAGTATTAACGTCGAAAACATCGATCGTGACACACAACTCTCCACCGCCAGCGGCACAATTTCCGCAGAGAATATTGGCGGCGACGTGCAAATCTCGAGCGCTTCGGGCAACGTCACCGTTGCGAACATCAAGGGTGACGCCCGTGTGCATGTCGTGTCAGGCGTCATTCGCATATCGCAACCCGGCGGGCGCGTCGAGGGAAGCACCACGAGCGGTGAAGTCGAAATCCAAGGTGCGGCAAATGACGTGACCGCTCATTCGGTATCAGGGCGCGTGTATGTACAAGGCAATCCCGGCGCGCAAGGATATTGGAATTTGAAAACCGCCTCCGGTGGCGTGCAAATCAGCGTCCCTCCCTCTGCAAACTTTCACCTGTCCGCAGAGGCAGTTTCCGGCGAAATTCGCGCGGATGTTCCCATTGTCGTCGAAGAGCAGGGAAAACACTCGCTGCGGGCTCGCGTGGGCAGCGACGGCGGACGCGTCGAAGTGCGTACCGTTTCCGGCGAAATTCGGGTCAGCGGGACGTAGCGGATTTGTCGCCTCGCTAGCGACAATTTCGTTTTCTACGTTTACAATCGCGACATGCCCTCTCCACCTCTCGCCCCCGCCCTTGCGGTGCTGCTGCTCTCCATCCCGATTTTCCCCGCGTCGGCGTTCACCGGCACACCGTCCGAGGACAATCAGCAACCCGCACCTCAAGCCTCGAACCCTGTTCGTGCCAAGGACAAGGCTTCGCCTACGCAGCCGGATCCTCAGGAGGAACTGCAGCGGGCCCTCAACGAGGCTGGCAGCGACCGCGCCGCCCTTGTCCGTAATCTGGAAGTCTTTCTGAAGAGGTATCCCGATTACGCGAACCGCACCGGAATCTATCGGGCCATTGTCGAAGCCAGCCTTCAGCTCAAAGACGACGCCCGAGCCGCGGAATACTCGGAACGCATGGTTGCGCTGAACCCCAACGATACTTCCATCTTGTTGCTCGCCATTGAACTCCTGGAACGCCGCGAGGACGAAGCCGGACTGCGCCGCGCCGTCGGCTACTCCACACGAATCCTCGACCTCGTGGAGCATGTTTCTTCTTCCGAACGCTCCGCGCGCGTCTCCGTCGAACAGTGGGAACTGCAAAGAAAGACCGATCTCGCCAACACTCACTTCCTTCGTGGCGACCTCTATTTCAAACTAAGAGACTACGATTCTGCGCGAAAGGATCTCCAAACTAGCTATGAGTTTTTTCCCACCGCCCGCGCCGCCGAGCGGCTGGGAGAAACCGCGGAGCTCCAAAAGGACTTGAATACCGCCATCCAGGAATACGCCCGCGCTTTTGCTCTTGCCGAAGGAAAGAGCGGAAACGTCAGTCGGGAGGAAATTCGCAAGAAAATCGGCAACGTCTGGCGCCTCGCGCATGGCTCCGAGGATGGCTTGGGCGAGTATCTGCTGAGCACCTATGACTCGGTCACTCGGCCATCGTCGAAAAAGCCCGCGCCCAACGAAGGCGCCAAAGAACTATTCGATTTCGTGGTTCGCAAGGCTCCGAATGGAAGCCCTTATCCGCTGAAGAGCATCAAGGGAAGAGTCGTCGTCGTGAATTTCTGGGCCACCTGGTGTGGCCCCTGTCACGCGCTGGAACCGGTGTTCGCGCGCGTGGCTGCCGATTTCCGCGATTCCCCGGCCGCGCTTTTTCTTTCCGCAAATTGTGATGAAGATGAAACTCTAGTCGGGCCTTACCTGCAGAAAGACAAGCTGACCACCGAGGTCATCTTTGCCGACGGCCTCGATCGGCTGTACTCGGTGGATGCCTTTCCCACGGTTATTGTGATTGACCGTGAGGGCAAAATTGCTTTTCGTTCGAACGGATTCCAGGCGGACACATTTGAGCGCGATCTCTCTCTGGCAGTGCGTCGCGTCCTGGACCAAACCGATACTGTGAAGGGTGTCGCGCCCTGACGGCGATCACGGTGCCAGGTCCGGGCTGTAGCCGTCCACTACGTCCACGAAGTCGGACACCTCCGCCATGTCTTTTCCCACAAATCGAATCGTGTGCGAATCCACGCGTTCGACCGACCTCAGATAGCTAAGCATCTCTGCAGGCGTATAGTTCTTGAGACTAATTTCCAGAGTCACTGGCGCCTTGATGGTGTATGGCTTGAAATCGTGCAGGCGGGCCAACGCCGCCTTGACTCCGGCGCCGATTCTTTCGCAGGACGCCTCCGGGGTCAGCGTCTCGGCAGAGTGAAAGCCGAGGTTCTTTTTCGTCTCGGCCGTTTCGATGTTCCCGAGCCGCGACTTCAACTCCTCGATGGCCGCGTCGTCTCCCGAGGCGAAAACTGTGGGCACGCCGAGCGCGCCGGCATATGCCGCATTGAACGCTCCTTCTGTAACCGCATTGCCGTTTAGCGCAACCCGCGTAAAATGCGCACTCGAAAAAGTATGTGCGCGAACGCCGCGCATATTCGTTGTGGAGGCGTGGTAGCCGACAAAGAGAGCAGCGTCGAAACTCGAATCCAGGCCCGCCATCATACTGCCATGGCGAGGCCACGAGCGCACGATGCGAACGTCCTTGGGAAACTCCTCGATCAGCAAGCTCTCGCCGTTCCCATGCGAATCACTCACTACAATCTCCGTCGCTCCTGATTCTTTTGCGGCGCGCACGGCAGCCAGAGCTTCATTGGTCATGAAGTGCCGAAAGCGCTCGTACTCAAAACCGCTTGGACCCAATTGGTCTGCGGTCACCACTCCCGCAACGCCTTCCATGTCCACCGAAATGTAGATCTTGAGTTTCTTTGCCGCCGGCGAGAGACCCTGTGTCTTCCCCGCAGGACTCAGGAGCCAAGACGCCAGCATCACCAAAACGAGCGCAGGTCCAGTGCGACCGAACGACTTCATAAACGCACCTCACGAACTTATGGGTTAAACGTCTAGGAACGGGAGTCTATCAATTTCGCGCCGCGGAAGCTGAGGGAAATGCAAGGACAACTTCGCTTGCTGCGAGAATCGTATTCACGTGAATTCGCACCGTGTCTTCCACACGACGGGCGTACCCGCCCGCCAGCGTCGCCGCTACGGGAATGCCCCGCCGCCGCGCTTCTTCAAAGACGCCGCGATCGCGCCTTTTGAGTCCGGCCTCCGTCAGTGACAGTCCGCCGAGCTGATCCTCGCAATAGGGATCAGCGCCACCCACATAAAAAAGAATTTCAGGCTGGAATTCATCGAGCGCCCGCTCGACTGCCGGAATTAACGCACCCAAATACTCTTCATCTTCCACGCGGTCGTCCATGTTCAAATCAATCGTCGAAGGCGGCTTGTGCGCCGGATAATTGTTCAGCTGATGGATGGAAAGGGTGAACACCGCCCGATCGCCTCGAAAGATTGCCGCCGTTCCGTTGCCGTGATGTACGTCCGTGTCCACCACCATGGCCTTTTTGATCACGCCGTCCGCCTGGAGCCTTCGAATGGCCACCGCTACGTCGTGAATCGCGCAGAATCCTTCTCCGTGGTCGGGATAGGCGTGATGAAAGCCGCCGCTCAGATTCGAGCCGAAACCGTCTCGCAGCGCTGATCGCGCCGCGAGCGTCGTCCCACCCGCCGCGAGCCAGACGGCTCCCACCAGTTCCGGAGAATACGGAACTTCGAGCCGCATGACGTCGCTTGCCGTAAGCGTGCCCGTCTTTAGCTTGTACACCCACTCTTTGGTGTGAACGCGCAAAATGTCTTCATCACTGGCAGGGTCCGGTTTCAGAAAATCCTCTTCCTTGGCGAGCCCGCGGCGAAGAAGCATTTCGTAAATCAACCGGAATTTTTGTGAGGGAAATACGTGTTCGCCCAGGTTCAAATCATAGCGGTCATGATAGACAAGTTTGAATGGAAGAGAAGTCATCGACGCAAGTGCGAGTGTCTTTTCTCGGATCGCTAATTCTCGCGTTCCAGGATGAAATCAGGGACGGTGGCCAGCGCCCGCGCATATTCCGAGTCCCCATGCCCGTTGAGGCAGGACTTAGCCCGCTGCGCGTAGTCTTGCGCGAGGCTCCGCGCGCGGTCGAGCGCGCCCGAATCTTGCACCAAGGACACAATCGTCTCCGGACGCACGGAATGAAATTCCTTTTCCGCGAGCACCCGTGCCACAAGTTCGCGCGCTTGGTGGTGGCCGTTCTCCATGGCGTAAATCAGCGGCAGCGTAACTTTGCCTTCTTTCAGGTCGCTCAGCACTGGCTTGCCTAGTTGCTGCGCGGACGCTGTAAAATCCAGCAGGTCGTCTACCAACTGAAACGCGAGCCCGGCGTTCCGGCCATACTCCGCCAGGGCCTGCTCTTCCGCTTCTTCAAGACGCCCTAGCACCGCACCCAGCCGCGTGCAGCCGCTGAACAGGCACGCCGTTTTGTACGTGGCCAGACGCAAGGCGTCCTCTTCGGTCACGTCAATGCGCCCGATTTTCTCAAGCTGGATTAACTCGCCTTCGACCATTTTTTGCGTCAAGTCGATGAGCACGTCGAGAATCCGGAAATTGCGTTCTTCCAAGGCCATCTGAAAAGACTGCATGTACAGCCAGTCGCCCGTGAGTACGCTGCGGTGATTCCCCCACCGGGCATTCGCCGAAGGTCGTCCCCGGCGCGTCCCGGCGCTGTCGATCACGTCATCATGAATCAGCGTGGCGCTGTGCAAGAGCTCGACCACGGCGGCAAGCCGAATCGCGCTGCGGCCTTTATGACCCGCGTAATTCGCGGAAAGCAGCAGGAGCGCGGGCCGCAGCCGTTTTCCCCCTCCTCCTAGCAAATAGGCGGCGATTTCCGACACCGCCGGGAACGCGGTGCGGCTTTGACGCGCCAGCTCGTCTTCCACCAGTGCGAGGTCGTCGCGGACGAGATCGAAAACCTCTTTCGCCGTGAGCAGTGCGATGGCCTTCCTCCTGGCCCTTGCCTACGTTAGGGAGTCCGCGGCCACGGACCTCCGCGGCCGAGGAACGCGAAACAGTCGCCTGAAATTCTCCGAGGTCGCGGCGGCAATTTCGTCAGCGGACAAGTTTCTCACACTCGCAAGCGTGCGCGCCACTTCTCGAACATAGGCCGGCTCGTTGCGCTTGCCGCGATAGGGTTGCGGCGCCAAATACGGAGAGTCCGTCTCGATCAGCATGGTCGCCAGCGGCAGAGCCTTCGCAACGTCGCGAAGATTCTGCGCCTTCGGAAAGGTTGCATTCCCCGCAAAGGAAATCAGGAAACCCAGGTCGATCCCGCGCCGCGCGTCTTCGAGCGTGCTGCTGAAACAGTGCAAAATGCCGCCCAGGCCGGTTGGTTTCCAATGTTCTTCCAGCAGGTTCAGGCAATCGCTCCACGCCTCGCGGCAATGGATGATGATGGGCAGTTTGGCTTCCGCCGCCCACTCCATTTGGTCCCGGAAAACTCTATGCTGCGTCTCGCGTGGCGAATGATCGTAGAAATAGTCGAGCCCAATCTCGCCCCAGGCGATTACCTTGCCATGCCGAGCAAGATTCCTGAGCCGTTCGATGTGTTCCGGCTTGAATTCCTTCGCTTCGTGGGGATGAATGCCCACGGTCGCATAAATCCAATCGTGTTGCTCGGCGAAGGGCAAAGCCGAATCGAGTTTCTCCGGACCCGGGCCGGTGCCAATCGCGAGAAGTGTCGATACTCCTGCAGCGCGCGCCCGTCCAAGCATGGCCTCGCGATCTTCCGCAAACTGCGGAAAGTCAATGTGCGCATGCGAATCAATCAATTCCATCGTTTACGATTTTGCGTTGGCAACCGCAGGGCACGATAGATTGTGCGCTACTTCAGGCGGGCACCAACTTCCACGTCCTCGTCCGGGAACCCTGCGAGGACCGGCCGCCCTTCCGGTCCGACTGCCGCCGCAATAATCATGCCGTTGGACTCGACGCCGCGCAGCTTGCGCGGCGCGAGATTCACAACCACGGCAACCTTGCGGCCTATCAATTTTTCCGGTTCGTAATACTGCGCGATACCCGCGCAAATCTGCCGAATCTCCGTGCCGATATCCACGGTAAGTTTCAGGAGCTTATCCGCACCCACGATGCGTTCCGCCGTTTTGATCTGCCCGACGCGCATCTCGACTTTCGCAAAATCCTCGATGCTGATTTTTTCCGGCGAGGTCGGCGCCGCTGGAGCGGCTCCCGCGGGAGCCGCACTCGCAGCAGCTTTTGCCGCCTGGGTGGCCGGTGGAGGATTCAATTCTTCGTTCGCCATCGCTTCAATCCTTTCTATCGCTTCGTTTTTGTCCACGCGGGGAAACAACGGCTGCGCCGGACCCAATCGCTTTCCTGGCGCCAATTGGCCCCAGCGAAGCCCATCCAATTCGACCGCCTCAACCGAGCCCGGCAGCGCGAGCAACGACCACACCTTTGCGGTGCTGGCGGGCATCACCGGATGAGCCAGCACGGTGACGATACGCAGCAGCTCCGCGGTAGTCCACAGAATCGTGGCTTTCCGCGACTGCTCCTCGGCGGAGTTCCCGAGCGCCCAAGGCTGCTCCGTGGTCAGGTACTTGTCCGCCGTAGCGATCACCCCCCAGATCGTCTCGAGCGCACGCGCAAAATTCAGATTCTCAAAGCTTTCCAGCGCCTCGCCGATCGCGGCCTGGACCTCCTTGGCCAGAGCTTCGTCTTGTGGTTTTCGTTCCGTCGCTTTAGGAATCTTACCGCTGAAGTTCTTCTCGATGAGGGCGGCGGTGCGGCTGGCGAGATTGCCGAGGCCATTGGCAAGGTCGCTGTTATAGCGCGTCACCAACGCGTCATAACTGAAGTTACCGTCCTGTCCAAAGACCACTTCGCGCAACAAGAAGTATCGTAGCGCGTCCATACCCAGCATGTTGGCGATCGGCCGCGGCAAGACCACATTGCCCTTCGACTTGCTCATCTTGGCCGCATCCATCAGGAACCAGCCGTGGGCCCACACCTGCTTTGGTACCGGCTGCATCGCCGCCATCAAAAATGCCGGCCAGTAAACCGTGTGAAAGCGAATGATATCTTTGCCCACCAGGTGCAAGTCCGCCGGCCACAGGCCTCGCTTTTCAAACTCAGGGCCGCCAACCGCGCTCAGATACGCCGTGAGCGCGTCAAACCACACATAGAACACGTGCGGCTCTTCGCCGGGAACGGGAATCCCCCACCGGATGGTCGTGCGCGTAATGCTCAGGTCTTTCAGCCCGCCTTCCACGAAACTTACGATCTCATTGCGGCGCGATTCGGGCTGGATGAACTCCGGATTCTTCTTGTAGAAATCGAGCAAGGGCTTCTGGAACGCAGAGAGCTTGAAGAAATAGTTTTCTTCGGTGACCGTCTCGGTTGGCCGGCCGCAGTCCGGGCAGTTGTCACCCGGCTTGGCATCGTTTACGAAAGCGTTGTCGTAAATGCAGTATTGCCCGGTGTAATGCCCTTTGTAAACATAACCGTTTTCGCGGCACAGTCGAAAAAGCCATTGGACCGTGCGCACGTGATGCAGGTCCGTCGTCCGAACGAACTCATCTGCCGTGAGCCCAAGCTCATCCCACAGCGCGCGCCACTCCGCAGCCATCTCTGCGACGAATGCGGTTTCCGACACTCCGGCATTCTTTGCTGCGCGCTCCACGTTCACGCCGTGCTCGTCGGTGCCCGTGGTCATCACGACTTCGTAGCCGCGCATCCGCTTGTAGCGCCGGATGGTGTCCGCCACCACGGTTGTATACGTGTGGCCAATGTGCGGCAGGCCATTCGTGTAGTAGATCGGCGTCGTCAAATAGAATTTGGGTTTTCGGGGTGACATGTTTTAGCTTGTTTTGCTCGCCGTTTCATACGCGCGCAAAGCTTCGCTGATAACGCGCTGCAGCGGCACGTTTTTCTCGACTGCCAGCCTGCGACAGTCGTCGTATTCCGGCGCAACGTGCAGGATGCGTCCATTCATCCTTGAAATCTTGATGCGCACGTCTCCAAAACCAGTAGAGACGCTCACGAACTCTCGGGGGAGTGTGCGGCGCGCGGCGCGGTAGGTGCGCGCACCGAACGTCGTAGTCTCCGCAAAAATCAGCGACATCAGCGTCTGCGTGTCCGGCGGCTTGCACAAAACCGTGAGCAGCGTGCCGGGACGATTTTTTTTCATCTGCACCGGTGTCGTGTATACGTCCAGCGCACCTGCCGCCAATGCCTTCTCCAGGAAATAGCCGTAAATCTGCGGATTCATATCATCCAGATTTGCTTCGACGACCGCGATTTCCTCGTCGAACCCGCGTGCTGTTTTTTCGGCCTCCTCCCCAATCATGATTCGGAGAACATTGGGCTGGCCTTCGAGATCGGCTGTTCCAGCGCCATACCCAATGGCTCGGACAATCATGGCCGGCTGGGGGCCGAACGAATCGCAAAGGGCCGCGACAATCGCCGCGCCGGTGGGCGTCACCAATTCCCGCTCGACGCCATTCGAATATGTTGGCTTGCCCTGGAGCAGATTTGCCGTGGCGGGCGCCGGCACGGGCAAAATCCCATGCGCCATCTTCACCGTGCCTCCGCCCACATTCAGCGCGGAGCAGGCAAACTTCTCGAGGCCCAGGAAGTGAAAGCCGATGCAAACGCCAACAATATCCACAATCGCGTCAACCGCGCCCACTTCATGAAAATGAATTTTTTCGAGCGGCACGTCGTGCACTTGCGCTTCCGCTTCGCCAAGCTTTGTGAAAATCGCGCTAGCTCGATCACAAACCGACCCTGCCAGTTTCGAGCTTTTCAAGAGTTCCAAAATCGCGCCGAGCGAGCGATGCTTCTGCCCATCCTCCGCCCTCACCGTGACGGAGGTCGCGGCCATTCCGTTCTTCCAAACTTTCCCGGCAGAAACTTCCCAGCCCGGAACCCGGAGGCCACGAAGTTCCGACCGTAGATGCTCGACCGGGCAGCCCGCATCCACCAGAGCCCCGAGGGTCATGTCGCCGCTGATGCCGGAAAAACAGTCAAAATAAGCCAGTTTCATGGAAAAAACCACCGAACGGTGGGACTTCAAGCTGGAATTGTCGCTCCGTCGGATTCCAGTTGATACTATCGGCCGAGAAAGGCAGTGTCAAACTCCCTTCCCGTGGGTCCCCCGATTAGCCCAGCTTAGGCTGGTTTAATTTAAGACCACTCGGCTTGGCACGCCGTGGCTTCGGCCGTTTCAACCCCCGCTGCCGGGGTATGCTGTGAGCAGGCTTTTGCCTGCGCGCCCTTGGCTTTGACCCTCCTCGCGGGCATCTCCTATACTGGCGAGATTCGACTGGGCGAGAGGACCCGTGTATCAGACGCTGACAAACCGCTTGCGAGTAGCGCTCCACCGGCACATCCGAGAGAAATATGGAGCGGAGCTCGAGATTGTTCTCGGCCGCCCGCCCAAGCTGGAGATGGGCGAAGCGGCCTCGCCGGTGTGCTTTGAGCTGGCCAAGCAACTCAAGAAGGCACCACGGCAGATTGCCCAGGAGATTGCAGCAGATTTTGGCAAGGTGCCGGGGATCGCGCGCCTGGAAGTTGCCGGCGGCGGCTATTTGAACGCGTATTTCGACCACGGAGCATTTTGGGAAGGCATGCAAGAAGAAGCGAGTGGTGCGCGTCCGGCACCCGCGGACGATCAGGGAAAGATCATCGTCGAGCACACCAGCATCAACCCCAACAAAGCAGCGCACATCGGGCACCTTCGCAATGCCGTGCTCGGCGACACCATGGTGCGGATCCTGCGGCACGCCGGCAAGCGCGTGCAGATTCAAAACTACATCGACAATACCGGCGTCCAGGTAGCGGACGTGGTCATCGGATTCCTGGGCATGGAGCAGCGAACCGCAACCAACGTAATGATGCTGGCAAAGGAACCCAAGTTTGATTACTACTGCTGGGATTTGTATGCCAAAGTTACGAACTTTTTTGCTGAAGATCCCGAGCGGGCAGCAAAACTGCGGGCGCAGACCCTGAAGGCCATCGAAGAAGGTCGCGGGGAGGATGCAGAAGTAGCGGAAGTGGTGGCGGACGCCATTGTGACTTGCCACTTGCGAACCATGGCTCGGTTGGACATTCACTACGATTTGCTGGCGCGCGAGAGCGAGATTCTGCATTTGAAGTTCTGGGACACGGCGTTCGAGATGTTGAAGAAATCCGGCGCCATTCATTTGGCCACGGGCGGAAAGATGAAGGGATGCTGGATTTTGCCGTGGGAAGAAAAGACAGGAATCAACACAGACCGCCAGGAGAAGACGAAGGAAACACAGACGAAGATAAGTGCAGAAGGGACCGACGACGAGAACGAGCAAGACAAGATCATCGTGCGTTCTAATGGAACTGTAACCTATGTCGGAAAAGACATTGCGTATCAGCTCTGGAAGTTCGGCTTGCTGGGGAAAGATTTTTGTTATCGCAAATGGCCCGAGACGCCAGCCGGGCAAACGGTTTGGGCTACCACGAGCAGAAAGAGTGAGCCGGACGCGCCGCGTTTTGGCGAGGCTGCCGCTACGGTTTACAACGTGATTGACGCGCGCCAGGCGTATTTGCAGGATGTCGTAGCAGCAGGCTTGCGGAGGCTGGGGCACCCGGAGGCCGCGAAGAACTCCATCCACTTTGCCTATGAAATCGTGGCGCTGACGCCGCGCTG
The DNA here is from genome assembly GCA_036262755.1 of Candidatus Acidiferrum sp. Classification (GTDB taxonomy): domain Bacteria; phylum Acidobacteriota; class Terriglobia; order Acidiferrales; family UBA7541; genus Acidiferrum. Next base: position 8,562 of record DATAIH010000336.1, on the reverse strand, counting down.
CGCCGCCGAGTTGAACTATGACCTTTCGCCCGAAGAGGCCAGGAAGCCATACGTGGAAGTTAGCGGGCGCAAAGGCTTTGGCGTGAAAGCTGACGACCTTGTCGACAAATTGGATGCCGCAGCGCTCGACGAAGTCCGGCAACGCCACCCGGAAATGAACGAGAAAGAACTGAAACGCACCGCGCATGCGATTGCCGTGGGCGCGTTGCGTTTCTTTTTGCTGAAGTTCACGCGAAACTCCATTATCGCTTTCGATTTCAAGGACGCGTTGAGTTTTGAAGGCGAAACGGGACCGTATTGCCAGTATGCGGTCGTGCGCATCCGCGGGATCCGGCGCAAGGGTCGAGAAGCCGCGTTCGCGACGGCCAAATTGCATCCCGATGCCGCCGGTCAATTGCTTTCTGGGCCGGAGGGCGCCGACCTGTGGGAGTTGCTGCTTTCCGCAGGCTCACTGGATTATGCCGTGGATGCGGCGATCGCCACGCAGGAACCTGCCTTCGTCGCCAAGTATGGGTTTCAGCTGGCGCAAGCGTTCAACAATTTCTACCACAGGCATCACATTTTGTCGGAAACGGACAACCAGATGCGCACCTTCCTGCTTCAGTTAACCGAAGTAGTCGAGGCGCAACTGCTGCGCGCCCTCAGTTTGCTCGGGATCGAGGCGCCCGAGAGGATGTAGCGATGGTGTCAGAGGCGGAGCTCGGCCTTGCCTCGCCCTGTCTGGGAATCAGGCTGCGCCCCAAAAAGGGAATCCTAATAAGACATGATCAAGTGCACGAGCGTGCGAAGACCCACGGCGGTGGGGCCTTTGGCGAGCCAGGGCTTGGCGTCGTCGTTCCAGGCCGTGCCGGCGATGTCGAGGTGAATCCACGGAGAGTCGCCGGTAAATTCCTTGATGAACATCGCGCCGATGGTCGCGCCGCCGCCCTTGCCGCTGCTGATGTTCTGGATGTCCGCTACTGTGCCCTTGATGAACTCGCGATACTCCTCGTCGATGGGCATCTGCCACATTTTCTCGCCCGCTGCTTTCGCGCCGGCAAGCAGCTTGTCGGTGAACACCTGGTCGGAACCAAAAACGCCCACGTTGACGCCCGCCAGGGCGACGACGATAGCCCCCGTCAGCGTGGCCGCGTCAATCAGATGCGTGGCGCCAAGCTGCTTCGCGTAATGGACGCCGTCGGCAAGGATTAGCCGTCCTTCCGCATCGGTGTTGAGCACTTCGATGGTTTTGCCGGACATGGCCGTCTGAATGTCACCGGGTTTCTGCGCGCGGCCCCCCGGCATGTTTTCCGTGGACGGCACGACGCATATCACTTTGACAGCGGGCTTGAGCATGGCGAGCGCGTGCATGACGCCTATCATGGTGGCGCCGCCGGCCATGTCGTACTTCATTTTCTCCATGCCCTCGGAGGGCTTGATGGAGATGCCGCCGGTATCGAAGGTTACGGCTTTGCCGACGAGGCCGATGACCGGGGCACCCGGCTTGGCCGATGGAGGATTGTAGGTAATGACGATCATTCGCGGCGGTTCGATGCTGCCTTGCGCGACGCTTAGCAGCGCCCCCATCTTCAAATCGGCGATTTTCTTTTCGTCGAGAACTTCCACGGCCAGGCCCGCAGCCTTGGCCATGGCTTCGGCTTTTTCTGCCAGGATGCTTGGGGTGAGTTTGTTCGACGGCTCATTGATCAAATCTCGAGCAAAATTCTGTGAATCAGCGATGACCCGGCCTTTCGCCAGGCCTGCTTCGCCCCTGGCACGTTCCGCGTCGGAGTAGCCTGCGATGACAACTGATTCGATTCTCTTGTCGTTCTTTTTGTCGGTCTTGTATTTATCCGACTCGAAATCCGCAGCTAGGACCCCTTCGACGATGACTTGAGCGGATTCCTCGGTAGCCTCGCCTTCGCGGACGAGCATCGCGAAATTCCTGACAGATCGGGATTTCAAATAACGCAGCGCCGCGCCGGCGACTTTCCGCAGGGTCGCGGAGTTCCATTGTTCGCGCTTCCCTGCCCCCACTAATAGCAGCCGAGGCGACTGCAAACCGGCAGGCGCGTGGACGAGCGTGAATTCCAGCATCTTGCCGGTGAGCTCCCCGCTCCTGGCAAGCCTGCGCAGCAGGGCCCCACTGGACTCGTCGATCTCCGCCACGCGACCCTGAACCGGATCGGACTCTTCAAAGACATATGAAACGAGGGCCTCCGTTTCGATGCCCGCGAACGGCTTGCTCTCCAGCGTGATTTGCATGATGCCTTATCGCCTCCGATTGCGATACATGGATTCTTCGACTTCCCGGCGTGCTTCCTTGGCGCGTTCGTCCTGCCGGCGGTCCCAGGCCTTCTTGCCTTGCACCAGAGCGATCTCCACTTTGGCGATGCTGTTGCGAAAGTAGATCCTCAGGGGAATCACCGTCAGGCCCTTGGCCTCGGCGCGGCCAGAAAGCTTGTGGATTTCACTCTTGTGGAGCAGGAGTTTGCGCGAACCCAGCGGCTCGTGGTTCCATGGCCCACCCGGTAAGTACTGTGCAATGTGTGCATTAACGAGCCAAGCGCCTTGGGGATTGAAATCGACGTAGGCGTCCCGGATATTGGCCTTGCCTTCGCGAAGGGCCTTCACCTCAGTGCCGTGCAGGACCAGCCCCGCCTCATGTCGCTCAAGAATATGGTAGTTATAGGACGCCGCGCGGTTTTGCGCCACGATTTGCTCGCCGCCTTTTGCGGCTTTCTCAGATTTTTTTGCAGGCTTGGCCACGACCGTCCATCATAGCTGCAGGGGAAAAAGTTGTCACGGCCCGGAAAAATTAGCTATTGTTTGTTGTAGGACAGTCAACCCCAGTAACCTTGTCGCCCGTCTAATGCGAATGTTAGACTCGAAGAGCACCATTTTTTCAGGGTTCGGAGAGAGTATGCTGCGAAAGTGCGGAAGGCTAATCCTCTGTGTAGGTTTCGGACTGTGCGCCGCCGGCTGTCCTAAGGGTCACAGCGAGTATGGCCTGGGCGAAAAGGCGGAGAGCCTCCAGGACTACGACGCAGCTCTCAACTATTACCAAAAAGCGGTCAAATCGGACCCCCACAACGCCACCTTCCGAATTCGACTAAATCAAGCCCGATTCGAGGCCGGGGAAATGCACGTAAAACGCGGCTTGGAGATGCGAAAAAGGGGCGAACTCGACGGCGCTGTCCTTGAATTCCAGAAGGCCCTCGCTGCCGACCCTTCCAGCTCTATCGCTGAACAGGAACTGAGCCGCACCGCAGAAATTATCGCGGAAAGAAATCACGCGAATGAAGCGGCGCCCACCGATCACAACCAGCAGCCGCTGGCTTCCATGCCTCCGGAGATCAAGCCGCTTTCGCGGACGCCCATCAGCATGAAGTCGTCGAACGACGCCAAGGTTATCTTCGACACAATTGGAAAACTTGCTGGCCTGACGATCGTCTATGACCCGGACTTCCCGGCGCGGCGCATCACTGTGGACTTCAACAACATCACGCTGGAGCAGGCCTTAGAACTGACCGCCCTGCAAAGCAAGGCGGTGGTCAAGGCGGTGACCGAGAACACCCTTTTCGTGTACCAGGACAACACGCAGAAGCGCCGCGATTATGAGGAAGAGGTGGTGAAGACGTTCTATCTCTCGAACGTCACCCAGCCCCAGGACATAACCGAGATTATGACCGGGTTGAGGCAATTGTTAGATCTGAAGCGCATCCAGCAGGTCAACTCGCAAAACGCCATCATCGTGCGGGATACGCCGGACAAATTGATGATCGTCCAAAAAATGATTGACGACATCGATAAAGCCAAGCCGGAAGTGCTCATTCAGGTTGAAGTCCTTCAGACGAATATGGACCACCTCCGCGATCTGGGTATACTGCCTCCGCAACAGGTTTCCGTCAGCATAAATAACGGCACGACTACGACCAGCGCAACCACTGGTACGGGCACCACCACGCCAACCAATGGGCTCACGTTTAACAACCTCAAACACCTGAATGCCAACAATTACAGCATTACCACCCCCACTGCCGTAGCCACGGCCATTTTGGCAGATACCGATACAAAGATCATTCAGAACCCAGAGATACGGTCTGTGGACGGGCAGATCGCGCACCTGAAAATCGGCCAGCGTATTCCCGTGGCTACGGGCAGCTTTCAAGCCGGCGTAGGCGTGGGCGCCACAGGCGGAGCGGGTTTTGTGAACCCGTTGGTCAATACCCAGTTCACCTACCTGGACGTTGGTGTGAACGTGGACGTGACCCCGCGCGTACACCCCGACCGCGAGATCAGCCTGAAGCTCAAGATCGAAGTCTCCTCACAGTTGGGCAACGTGAATATAGGTGGCATCTCGCAGCCGGTGATCAGTTCGCGGACCATTGAACATGACATCCGTCTGAAAGAGGGCGAGGTGAGTATTCTTGGGGGCTTGATCGAGCGCACGGATACTGAAAACCTCAACGGCTGGCCTGGTTTTGCGAAACTGCCGATTCTCGGTAGGCTTTTCTCGGACAAGAAAGTGGAGCACCAGGAAGACGAAGTTCTAATCGTGTTAACTCCGCGCATCGTCCGCATGCCGTACTGGACCGGAGCGAATTTGCGGCCGCTGCTCTCGGGCTCGGACCAGAACCCCCAAGTGACGAGGGAGAGTGAACTGCGCACGCCGGAGCAGACTCAGCCGGCTCCGCAACCCCCACGCCAACAGCCACCGCCGAGCACGAGCCCCACCACGGCCACGCCAGGGCCATCTGCCACCAACGCCGGCGCAGTTGCCAAGATTCGCTTCGAGCCGCAAACCCTCACGCTAAAGGCTGGGCAGACTGCCACCATGGGCGTGGTCGTAGAAAACGTGAACGACCTCTATTCCATCCCGCTGCTATTGCAATACGACCCGAAGGTGATCAGCGTGGAAGAAGTGCAGCATGGCGGCTTCCTCTCGAACGGAGGAGCGCAGGAGATCTCCATCGTGTCGCAACCGTTCAAGGACAAGGGCCAGTACATTATTTCCGCCACTCGGCCGCCCAGCACTCCCGGAGTAAGCGGGAGCGGCACGCTTCTAGGGCTGGTGGTAAAGGCTCTGGCGCCAGGCTCCTCGCCGTTGTCCATCGTGCAGGTCAACGCCAAAGATTCCCAGCAGAAGGCCATCCCGTTGGTCACCAGCGAGGCAACTCTGCAAGTTCAGCCGTAGTGGTCGGATCGATAGTGTGATGTTGCGTTACGCTTCAATTCAAATGCAATCTCGCCGGCAGCGCGGCGGCTCACAAGCAGGGCTGACGCTTCTGGAGTTGATCCTGACGTGCTCCATCTTGCTGCTTTTATCAACACTGGCGTTGCCGATCGCCAGGTACGCGATGATTCGCGGGAAAGAAGCCACCCTTCGCCACAATCTGGGCGAAATTCGCGATGCCATCGACCGCTACAAAGATGCCGCGGACCACAACCAAATCCGGGTGGAGTTGGAAACCGAGGGCTATCCGCCCAATCTCGAAACGCTCGTAGATGGCGTGCCCCTCGGCACGAACAGCGACAAGAAGATTCACTTCCTGCGAAAAATCCCGATCGATCCCATGACCGGACGCGCCGACTGGGGGCTGCGCGCCGTGCAGGACGATCCGGACTCGACGCAATGGGGCAGCAAAGACGTTTTCGATGTGTATTCCCAATCCACGGCCACGGCGATGGACGGAACGAAATACTCAGACTGGTGATGGGAGGAAAAACCGAAAGTGAAGACACATTTGCACCGTCAAATTCCTGAGCGCCGGCTGCGGAAAAGCCGGGTCGAATGGTGCGGTTTCGGGTTTACCCTCATGGAGCTGATGATCGTCATGGCGATCATAGCCATTCTCATCGGGATCGCGGCGATTCGGTACGACAAAGTCGTGCAACATTCCAAAGAAGCGGTGCTAAAGACGGATCTTACAACGATCCGCGACGCCATCGACAACTACACCTTGGACAAACAGGCCGCGCCGCAATCGATCGATGACTTGCAACAGGCCGGCTACATTCGCTCCGTGCCGCTTGACCCCATGACCAACGCCAAGGACTGGGTGCCGCAGTTTGACAGCGTTGTTCTGAGCCCTGATCAAACCACTACGGGGATGGTGGACGTGCATTCGAATTCTCCGCGAGTCTCGCCGTTCGACAGCACGCCGTATAACGAGTGGTAATTCCTTTGATGATCCGTTTTACGCGCTGTATTCCACACGGTGGCGTTTTCACTTCGAGGAGCAGATGGTTCGAATTGGGACGGCGCTCCGCTTTGCGGTGATTCAAGGCAAGCGACGGCGGCTCAACGATTCTCTCTCGGGACATTCCAAGCCCTGCTACTCGGTTAGGTTGAAGCCGCCTCATCTCATGCCAACCTTAGTGCCCTTCGACACTTGCGGCAGGAACCGCGCGGGATCCGAGAGAATCCTCTTGCGTTCGAGCGTTTGCGCTTATGGTCGGCACGTGTGGTGTTGCCGCCGACAACCAGACATCCACCCGCAATTCCTCCCGCTATAAATATAAAGCGCTGGCTTTTTGGGGTGGCCGGGGCGAGCGGATTTTGAGCTACCATGGTACTGGTCCAGGACGGGGTATCGGAAAGATCTACTAAAGCCTGTGGAGCGGTTCGGGCGTTTGACGTAACAGAATTTTTGCCGGGCGCCCAGCCGAAGTCGCTCCCGAGGGCTGAAGTTCTTCACAAAAAGCCCGCCGCGGCACAAACGTGGTCGCCCGAGCATCGTCGTTCGAGGCCCTGGCACCCGCCTTGTTCCTCACCGGTTCCACATTCTTCCTACCTGTGGATGACCACGCGCCAGTAAGATCATGCGGGAGGTCAACAAACTATAAAGAAGCTGTAGAGACGAGAGATTAGGTATAAGCCGGGAAGGAAAAGAAGGCCGCTCGCTGATGGCAGGGTACACATAGAATTGGCAGTCTCCTCAGGTTTTCCCCCTATGGCACTCTCCGCGGTTTACCTTGTGTACCTTTCCGGTATCGGGAGGATTGTGGGGTGTAGCCGCAGTTGCTAGCCTGGTTGCTTTAACGGGCCACGTAAGTGAACCCAGAAGGAGCTTTTTTGTGCCGACGTCGCTCGCTTCGACGTAACGGCATGTCCCTTTAATATAGCCACCGGGTTCGGGAGTAGTGGAATGTGCTTAACGCGCAACCCGACCCTTGCTCAAAATCGTTTCCCGGTGAAACCCGACCTTGTGTGTGCGAGCGAGGTCAATAGTTTCTCAGGACACCTGGCCCAAGCGAGCGCGAAGCTTGGAGCGGTACCCCAACGATTTGAGACGACAAGATTTGAAACACGAAAATCGGATTCTCCCGGGCTTTTGTTGCTTGATACTTCCCTCCAGCCTCTTTACATGAATGATGAGGCTGTCTCGATCCTCTCTTACCCGCAGACTCCGCGCGGAAACGGACACGGTGCTTACTTTCTGAAACAAAGGATCGATTCACTGCTTCCTCAGCGGAACGGTTCCTCAGACCCGAGATTCTCCAGCGTATTTGCATCAGGAAGGAGGCATTACCAAGTTCGCGTGTTCACCTTGAAATCCAATTTCCAAGGGCACTTGCGACCGACCTTGGCGGTTTTGCTGGAGAGAAACCGGCCGCACCCTGACCTGTTGCGAGCCGCGCGGAGATTTCACCTGACGCAACGGGAGACTGCAGCCCTCGAGCTCCTGATGCAGGGATACACAACCAAGCAGATCGCTTGCCGGATGGACATCAGCCCGAACACCGCGAAGGCTTTCTTACGGTCGGTCATGTTCAAGAGCGGAGCCTTTAATCGGGCCGGGATTCTGGCGAAAGTCCTGCAACTTTGAAAGTTTGCAGCAAGGTAGCGCCCTCCTGCCTCGAATGTTTGTGATTTTTTGAAACCGTTCCCATGTCCGAGGTGCGTTTGCAGATCCTTGCGGGGTGTGATACGCAGCAATCGGGGACAAAAAGACGGAAGCCTCGCTATTCCATCAGGGGAGAATTCACGGGAAGCGAGTTGCCTGCGTTTCAAGCCCTAAAAAAACCGGCGGTCTTCCGCGGACGAGTGAAGGACATCTCCGACGGGGGCTTCTGTGTGCTGGCCGCCCGGCGGCCTGAGCAATCCGTTCTTCTCCAGGGTCTGCTCAGGCTCGCTCAGATGCCTGCGCAGATTCCCACTTTCGTTCAAGTCCGCTGGGTAAAGCGCCAGCTTGGCGGCCGGCACTACAGAATCGGCCTCCAGTACGTAATCTGAGCGGCAAGTTCATCCTCGCCTTACCTTTTGAGTTTTCGAGCAACTCCTGAACCGACACCGTACTAACCTGCCCGGTTAGCCACCACGGTAATTGACGCGACAAAAGAATGCTCCTAGGGTGGACTCGGCTGTAACGAGACATTCACTCGGCAGTCGCCAGATGTTCATATAGCCCACCCCCCCTGGGTTCATCTTTTCTGGAAGCAAAATTAGCGATGTGCCAATCGGTGCCGAACAAGCTACATCAGACGGAGCCACCTATGAGTTCCCAAGATGAAATGAAAATGGCCCCGAAACTGACTTCACGACCACGTGCAACGTGGGCGAGAGGACTGTCGAGTGCG
>DATAIH010000335.1:0-29820 GCA_036262755.1 Candidatus Acidiferrum sp. | reverse complement strand
GGTTTAGTTTTGGCGGGTTGGGTAGCTCGCACACGACCCCTTTCAGGGCCGCTGTCCCCGCGCGGCCCCCAACCCGTTCTTGGCACACTACGCGGGCGACTGGCGGGGCTCAATGGTTCGGCGGAGCCAGCGTACACAGTACGGAGGTTGTAGTACAGAACGGCCATTGGGGTGGGTTTCTAACCTCGAAAATATGCCGATTGCTTGCTTTATGATCGGAGAAATATTCCTCAAGACCGTCGCCAGCACGCGAGCGCAAGCTCGCTTCGTCCAACAGTCAGCGAAACAGCCCGGGAACATACCAGCGAACGTAGGTGGCGAATCCTACCAGGACGACGAGCCACCAAAGCAGGAGCACGGTGCGCATCCAAGCCTTGTAACGGATGATGCGGAGCTTCTCTGGCAGTATCCGCGTGCCTGCGGCAACCAGAATGTACAGGGCTGCGAGTTCCGCGACAGTTCCGAGTCCGGCGTGCATGGTCGCCAACGCGTAGTAAGGCTTACCGAGCTTGGCCGGAATTCGGGGCAGCACCTGCAAGCGAAGCGAAGGGATCATGGCCACGACGATGACGGCTAGGTTGAGAAGCACGATGGCGGATTGGCACCAGGCGTGTTGCCGAAAACGCTTGGTGCGCGCGAGCCAGGCGCCGAAAACGAGCGCAACTCCCATAGCCGTTTCGAGCAGGAGAACCGCGTCGGCCGTCGGGGGGGCGGCCGTTCCCAAGAATCCTTCACTCAAAGCTTCGCCTCGCTTTTGACGGTCATCCGTGCGAGCAGCCCGACGATCATTGCACGATCACCTTGGCGGTCATTTTCGGGTGGATCGAGCAAAAGTAGGGATAGGTTCCCGCCTTGGTGAAGGTGAAGGAGAACTTTTCGTCCGTGTCGAGAACCTTGGACTTGAACACCCGGGGATCATCGGAGCTGGTCACCGTGTGCGGAATGTCGTCGCGGTTTGTCCAGGTTACCGTGGTTCCTGCCGGCACGGTCAAAGTCGCGGGACCGAAGCTGAAATTGTCGATTTTCACCTCCGCGCTTTCTGCTTTTTGCGCCGCATCCGCGGCTAAGTCTCTTCGAGGGGCCGTTAGGGCGCTCATTCCCAAAAGACCAACCGCGCTAAGAACTGCAAAAGACACACTTCTCCTCATGATTTTTCTGCTCCTTTTTATTTAGTGGCTAGAGTTAGATACTCGGAGTTCGTGGCCGAGGCTCACTCGAGCGTCGAGTCCACAAGCCCGAGCGCTTGCTTCCCGCGGATGAAGTTCACGTCCGTAATTCCCAGGACGCTTTTTAGTTGCTCCGCGGGCACTTTCATCGGCCCGGGCGAATCCGCCTTGCCCGGCGCCGGCTGGGGAAAGGCGGTCGAGGCGGCGGTGTGAAAGGTGACGTTTCCTTCGACCTTTTGCATGGTCTGGTGGATGTGCCCGTTCAACACCGTGACCGAGCCGAATTTCTTGAGGTACGACAACGCTTGCGCGCTGTCGTCCGTGCCCCAACCCCATTCCGGATACACCGACCACAACGGAATGTGGGCGAACACCACAAGGGGGGTGCTGTGCTTCAACTGCTTCACGTCGTCTTCCAACCACTCGAGTTGCTCTGGGCCGAGCGTTCCGAGCCCGCCGGCTTTCAAGTTGACGACATTCACCAGACCGATGAAGTGCACGCCTTTTTTGTCGAAGCTGTACCACCCGGCCCCCTTGCTGCCTTTTCCGTAGCGTTCCAAGAATTGCTGACCGTTGTCATTCAGCACGTCATGCTCGCCCGGCACATAGAAAACCTCCTTCGGCTTGGCGTCTTTTAGAATCTGATCGACCGTATCGAATTCCTCGGGCTTCGAAAGATGGCTGATGTCTCCGGTATGCAGAAGAAATTCCGGAGCAACCGCTAATCCGTTGATCTTGTCGACCGCCGCTTTGAGCGTTCCAGCCACGTCCGGGTTGGCTGCCTTGTTAAAGCCCATGTGGCTGTCGCTGATCTGCGCGAAGCTCAGCTCGCCCATCATTTCCTTCGCTCTCGCCTTAGGGTCCATCTCCGCGAGGCGGCTCATGCTGTAGGAGCGGAGCACGCCACCGCGAATGACGCAGAAGGCCCCGGTTCCGGCCCAGGCCATGCACTTCAGGAAGCCCCGCCGGTCGACGCCGTCGCGGTTGTGGTCGTACGCCAGTTGGCTTTGGTTCGCTCCGGGAAGGGCCTCTTGGGATGTTGTCTTTAGGGACATGGTTCTCCTCAGATTTTGGACACACGAAGGTCCAGTGCTGTTTTTCGTCGCCTTGCCCGCCAATTTTCTTGGAGGGCGGCGCGGGTGAGAGAGTCCAGGGAGCCCGCGCCGCGTATGGGACGTGTTTCGTTTGTGCAGACCGCTCCGGCCGGCCAGTTATTCCCGGTCGGCTGCTCACTAACTGATTGCCAGATTCGTCACTCTAAGGGGATACTAGGGAATAAAATCAGCCCACAGGCGGTTTGTGCCCAATGGATGGGTTTGCCCAAGGGAGAAGTTCGGACTTGTTGGACGTGCATGAGCGGGCGCGCTTCGAGCAGCTCGTTTTGCCCCACCTCGACGCCGCCTTTAACCTTGCGCGTTGGCTGCTGAGAAGCCGCGAGGACTCAGAAGATGTCACCCAGGAAGCCATGCTCCGAGCGTACCGCTTCTTCCGGGGTTTCCATGGGGGAGATGCGCGCGCTTGGCTTTTGCAAATTGTGCGGAATACTTGCTATACATGGTTAGAAAAGAACAGGCCTGTGGAACTGATGACCGAATTTGACGAGGAATTGCATCCTCAACCCAGCGTCTCCCCGGAGTCCCTGGCCATCGCGGGAGACAACCGGGAGCGCCTGGGCAGGGCGCTCGAAACGTTGCCGGCGCGCTTCCGCGAAGTGCTGGTGCTCCGGGAACTGGAAGGGTGTTCCTACAAGGAGATTGCCGCAATCACTGCGATTCCCATCGGGACGGTAATGTCCGCGTTGGCGCGCGCGCGAGCCCGGCTGCAGCGAGCGCTTAGGCAACCTCCGGTCGAGGAGGCTCCCCGTGAGCTGTGATTACACTCGCACGGCCTTACACGGTTACCTGGATGGCGAGTTGGATGCGTCGCGCTCCGCCGAATTCGAACGTCACCTGGAGGGCTGCCGGGAGTGCGCCAAATTGCTGGAAACCGAGGAATCGCTGCGCTCTGCTCTTCGGCGCAGCAGTCTTTGTGAAAGCGCTCCGCCTTCGCTACGCAAGAAGATCCGGGCGGAATTGGATGCGGCAACTTCGGTTCGCATCTCCGAGGGAGTCCCGGTGTGGAGGTGGGTCGCCCTGGCCGCCTCGATTCTTCTTGTCGCGGCGGTCTCCTGGTATGCCTGGCCGGGATCCGGAGGGTTCGCAACCAGGAACCCCGCGCCTCCGCCCTTCTCTGCCGCAGAACTCATCGACGCGCACGTTCGCTCGCTGCAGCCCGGGCACCTCACCGACGTTGCTTCCACCGATCAGCACACCGTGAAGCCGTGGTTCGACGGCAAGCTGGACTTCGCGCCGCCGGTAAAAGATTACGCCGATGACGGGTTTCCCCTGGTTGGTGGACGTCTGGACGTTTTGGGTGGCCGAAACGTCGCCGTGCTCGTTTACGCGCGGCGAAAGCACTTCATCAATGTTTTTGTGTTGCCCACGAAAGAGCCGGACACGCCGATTCATCCGCCGGGCTTGCGACAGGGATACCAATGGCTGCACTGGCGCCATCAAGGGATGGAGTACTGCGCGGTGTCGGACACTTCGGTTGCGGACCTGCACGAGCTCGCGCAGCTCATCTACCAGTGACGTACTCCCTCGGCTGAAGCAACGAGAAAAATTGCAGGCAACCCTCGACCTGTGTCGAGAACTGTACAACGCTGCGCTGCAAGAGCGTCGTGATGCATCGACGGATTTCTTCGGACGAAGCTATTGCGGATTGGGCTTGGTCTTTACGTAAGCCTTGGGCACTTCTTTCGCGTAAATCAGCCGCAGGGTCACGTTTTTGGTGTGACCGGAATGCACGGTGATGTTTTTCTGCCACTCCGAGAAGACGCCTTTTCCCGAAGCGCGCATGTCATAATTGTCGGCCCGCAGTTTCGTGATGGTGAAACGGCCGTAGGCGTCGGCGTGGACCGCATGCGGGGCATTGCCTCCCGACGATTGGTAGGTTATGGCGGCATGCGGCACGGGCTTGTCATCGGGACCGACGACGAGTCCTGTCACTGTTGCTGTTCCCTTTTTCGGTGGACCAGCTGGCACGCTCGGAGAGGTCGCGAGCGCGAGCAAAAGAATCGCTAGAAACAAAACCATGCGTTTCATTTTTGGAGCCTCTGTTTTGCCGTCGCGGGAGCGCTTTGGAAAGACTCGGCCGCAAAGCCTGTTCCCGCTTCCCTATGAGTGTAAATCGCGAGCCGCCAAGCAAACCGCTGCTCGGCGGGAGAATGTGCGTTCGGAGCAACCTGCCAGTTCGGACAGGTGCGGCCACGAATTTGAGGGCCTCTGACTCGCCTCTACGGCCGCGCTCCATGCCAAGAGTCTTCCGCTCGTTATCTTCTGCTGCGCGCGTGAATCGAGGAAGGCTGGCCGGGTTTTTGTGAAATACCAATTTTCAATTTTTTCGCAGGGGAGTTCCGATGCCACGCTACCTCACACAGCACACGCTTGCCTGTCTCACGCGCCAGGGCGCGGAAGCGCTTGCGCAGCGCATGCAGGCCGGCCGGACGGCGCGCGCCGAACGCGTGCTGGTCAACATGCTCGAAGGCAAAATGTTCGTGGAGTTTCACGCGGATTCGCGCGAGGCGCTCGAACTCTGGCTCAAGAGCGAGGGCATGCACTTTGACTGTTTGGTGCGCATCGAATGGGAGATGCGTGACGGTCGACTCGAACCCGCAGAATGAGCGTGAAGCGACGCCTTGACGGCATCGATTCGCGAAAGCCAGCCGTTTCGCCCTCGCAGTTGAGATCCACCACCGCAAAACCACCCTAATTGCCGGGACTAACGCGATGCCACTACCCCGCAAGGGCCTTGGCAGATTGACCGGAATCGCCCATCCTGCGTCCCAAAAACGGGCACTCCGGTTTTGTGGCGACTTTTGCAGAAATGGTGTAACACATTTATTTTCTGCAACTTACATAAGGTCACCGCTTGGCGATTGGCCTGCGAACCTTCTCGGCATTATGGCTACCGCATCGGCAAGCTTCGATAGCATGACACGTCCCGGTCTGCTTCTGCTGGCGCAAGGAGGTGACCGCGAATCATTGGCCCAATTGATCCTGCCCTACGCCGCGGGTTTGTACCGCGGGGCGCTGCGCGTGACGCGAAACCCCGCGGACGCCGAGGATGTGCGCCAGGAAGCTTTTCTGAAGGTGATCCGCCGACTCGATCAGTTTGCGGGCGGCAGGTCGCGGGATGAAAAACGAGACGATCTTCATGCCTGGGTTTCGCGCATCGGCACGAACGCCTCGATTGATCTCATCCGCAAACGGCGCGACGGAAAGTTCTTTTCTTTGGAAGAGCCGACCGGAACATTGGATGACACCGTGGGAAGTCACCTTGCCGCCCGCTACGATAGTCCCGAGGAACGCTTTGCGCGGCGAGAAATGCGTAAGCGCATGGCGGACTCCATTCGCCAACTTGCGCCGGAACTGCGGCATGTGTGCCTGCTACGCGACGTTTTGGAGTATTCCACACAAGAAGTGGCCGAGCGCCTCGGGGTGTCCTCGCTGACCGTGCGGCTGCGCCTGTTTCGCGCCCGCCGCCGGCTCAGAGAAAAGCTATCTCTCGGCCCCGACTCGCAGTTCCCCTTCCGTCAAAAAGGCGCCAAGGTTTGCAGTTGAATCAAGGCGAAATCGATAACTAGCCCGAAATTGCGCCCGCCGGCGTAGAATCAAGGCGATCTCTCACCTTCGGGAAGAATATGGAACAAGAGCGGCGGCGCACACCCCGTTATCCATTCAACGCCTCCATCGAGATGTGCGAAGGCGCTTCGCAAGACAAGCGGACCGCGCGGGTGACCGGACTCAGCCTGAACGGGTGTTTCGTGACGACCGAGTGCCCGTATCCCGAGGGGTCTATGCTAGCGGTGAAGGTCTTCACGGAAACGGATTTTTATGACGGTCAGGCCATAGTGATCTACAAGCAGGAGAACCTGGGCATGGGATTGATGTTTACCGAGACCCGGCCTTATTACCTGATGGTCCTGCGAAAATGGCTGCTGTCCGCGATGATGACGAAGAAAGAAGCCTCAAGGTAGTCTGAAAAGATCCAAGTTCCATCCCTTGTGTCGCAGCAGGAATAGCCGAGCCGCGGAGCGAGTGGATTAGTGTGCTCGCCTGTCGGTGACCAGCCCCGGATGCAGGCGACGGAACGTTGCCGCGATGTGGCAGTTCCAGCAAACGGGCCGGTCGGTGGACAAGGCTTGTTGAAGGTTTTCCAGCGGAATTTTATTCCATTCGATGGTCTGGCCCTGTTCGTTGACCACGGCGGGAGGATGGTCATGCCAGTGGATTTCGCCAAACGGCTTGCGACAATAGACACACTTCATGCCTTGGTACCAGCAATTGACAATGCTCGAGACCAGGCACGCCTTTGGCGCCTCCTCGATCTCGGCCAAACACTCCCGGCCACAACCCGCCCTTTCGGGCCAACGCGAGCATTCGCTTAATCGCAGACGCGGGGTTCCTATCGTCGCCTGCACGGCGGCTTTTGCAGCTGCGACACGCATGGCCGCAGGCTGATGATTTTCGGGCAGCTGATGATTCTGTCCCCGCGAAACTTGTGGTAAGCCCCAACCGAGCGGAGGAGCTCGAAAACAACGATTACCAGGGCGCCGGCGACGAATAACAGAGCGTAGGACATGATTCCGCCCCCTTTGCTGCCCGACGGCCCAGGGCTCCGGTGGAAGCGCGATGGCGATCCCAAGACGCGTCGCTACAGGACTTAAGTGCATCTTTTGGCCGAGAAAACGCGGTGATGGGGGTTACTCAGGTAGATGATGACGGCACCGGGCGGCGCTCGACCGGTTCGTTCGACTTGGTATTGCTGAGTCCGTGGAAAGCCTGAGGCTCGAGAAGAGCCTACTTTTGCACAGGCAATTTCGCTCGGGTACGCGCCTCCGGACTCTTAGACGACCAATCTTCCGGGGGAAAGGCTACCCGCCAGAAAGTGGGGTGGGACGAAGTGAATTCCACACCCACCTCGGCCCGGCCGCTGCGTACCGGACCGAGAAACGCCACATGGCATTCCTGTTCTTCCTCCGTCTTGTTGTGCTTGACGTGGATGATCGCACCGCTGATCACGCGCACATTGAGCAAGATCAGGGCCCCGTGGGCGTTGACCGCGAGCGTCTCGGTCATTTCCTCAAAGTCCTTGCCCTGGGCATCTGTGCCGCGCACGCGAATGCCAACTTGCATGAGCACGCGCTGGCTACGGCGCCGCACCCCGGCATGTGCCGATGTTGTGGAGACTTGCGACATGAGAACCCTCGCTCTCTTTTAACTATACCTGGGGGAGTAGAGCTGTCGAGGGGCAACCCAAGCAACGGTTTTCAAAGAGGATACGACGGTTTGGCTAACTGCGCTCTTCGATGGGGACGTAATGCCGCGTGTCATGACCGAGATAAATTTGACGCGGGCGGGCGATTTTCTGTTCGGGGTCAAGAAGCATCTCTTCCCATTGCGCAATCCACCCCGAAGTACGCGGGATGGCAAACAGCACGGGGAACATCGTCATTGGGAAACCCATCGATTGATAGATCAAGCCGGTGTAGAAGTCCACGTTGGGATACAGCTTGCGCTTGATGAAGTACTCGTCTTCCAGCGCGATGCGCTCGCACTCCAAAGCGATTTCGAGAAGCGGATTCTTGCCCATCAGATCGAATACCTGATAGGCGATGTGCTTGATGATGCGCGCTCGGGGGTCGTAATTCTTGTACACGCGATGCCCGAAACCCATCAGCTTTACTTCGCCGGCCTTCACGCGCTTGATGAACGCAGCAACGTTCCCGACCGAACCGATTTCCATCAACATGCGGAGAACTTCTTCATTGGCCCCGCCATGGAGCGGCCCGTAAAGCGCCGCGATGGCGGCGGCGGTTGCGGAATAGGGGTCGACGTGCGAACTGCCCACGCTGCGAATGGTGTTCGCGGAGCAGTTCTGCTCATGGTCGGCGTGCAAAATGAAAAGAATGTCCAGAGCGCGCTCCAGCGTGGGATTCGGCCGGTACTTGGCTTCGGAAGTCCGGAACAGCATGTTCAGGAAATTTCCGGGGTAGCTGAGATCATTGTCGGGGTAGACATACGGCATGCCCAGCGTGTGGCGGTAGGCAAACGCGGCAATCGTCGGCATTTTGCCAATCAGGCGGTATGTCTGCTTCTTGCGCGACTCGGGACTGAAGATGTCTTTCGCGTCGTGATAGAAGGTGGAGAGCGCGGCGATGGTGGAAATGGTCATGCCCATGGGATGGGCGTCGTAGTGAAACCCATCGAGGAATTTCTTGATGCTCTCATGGATGAAGGTGTGATGCGTGATGTGGTAGGTCCAATCTTTCAATTGCGCGGCCGTCGGCAGTTCGCCGTGAAGCAGTAAATAAGCGGTTTCGATGTAGGTACTCTTTTCGGCAAGGTCTTCGATGGGATAACCGCGGTAGCGCAGGATGCCGGCGTCACCATCGATATACGTGATTCTGCTGATACAAGAAGCGGTATTGTTGAAAGCCGGGTCGTAGCTCATCAACCCGAATTCTTTGGGATCGACTTTGATCTGGCGAAGGTCCGCGGCGCGGATGGTGCCGTGGGTGACGGGAATTTCGTAGGATTTTCCGGTGCGGTTGTCGGTAATGGTAAGCGTTTCGCGGGCGGTGGTGGCGCCGTCCGGTTTCCTGGTCTGTGTGGCGGAAAGTGGAGAGCTCATTCCAAAGTCCTCAATGACAGCGGGGAGATTGCCTTGTCTTCTTTACCACTCTACACCCAAAGGGGGCGGAGCGGAAACCGGCCCGGAGGGCAGGTGGGCCAAGTTCGCCAAGCGGCGAAGTTGCCGGGGAGGCAAAATCCAGGGTTCCGGCGGGCAAGATACCCCAAGATACACCTCTTGACAATAGTCGTTATAACGAGTATTATTGGGTCTGCTGACAAGGAGGAGACCACCATGATCGAGATTCGCAAGAGCGACGACCGCGGCCACGTCAACCACGGTTGGCTGGACACCCATTTCACTTTTTCTTTTGCCGATTACTACGACCCGAAGTTCGTGCACTTTCGCACGCTGCGGGTGATGAACGATGACCGCATCGCGGGCGGCGGCGGCTTTCCCATGCATCCGCACCGCGACATGGAAATCGTCACCTACGTGCTCGAGGGCGCCTTGGAACACCGCGACAGCATGGGCAACGGCTCGGCGATCAAGCCGGGCGACATCCAGTACATGAGTGCGGGCACGGGGGTGACACACAGCGAATTCAATGCGTCGAAAACCGAGCCTGTGCATATGTATCAGATCTGGATGTTGCCGGAGAAACAGGGGCTGAAGCCGGCCTACGGGCAAAAGAACTTCGCCGAGGCCGAGAAGCGCGGAAAACTGCGGCTGCTGGTTTCTCCGGACGGGCGCGACGGATCCGTAAAGATCCGGCAGGACAATGAGCTTTATGCCTCCCTGCTGGGCAAGGGCGAGACGGTGACCCATGGCGTAAAGCCCGGCCGGCATGCGTATGTGCAAGTGGCGCGCGGCAGCATCACGCTGAACGGAAGCAAGCTCGATGAGGGCGACGGCGCGGCCATCTCCGAGGAGCAAGCTATAGAACTCACCGGGGTGAAAGACGCGGAAGTGCTGTTGTTTGATCTTGCCTGAACCGGGTTTCCGGGGAGCGCGAAGGCCCCGCTCTCGCGCGGGTCTTCGCGCTCGAAAGCGACCATAAGATTCGCGCCGCGCGTGCCTCCGGAAACACGGAGTGGCTATTCAACAGGCAGGACGAAATCACCCGCGCGTGCGCTGGAATTCGCGCATAAAGCCGGTGAGGGCCCGAACCGCTTCGAGGGTCACGGCGTTGTAGAGCGAGATGCGCAGGCCGCCGACGGAGCGGTGGCCGGAAGTGCCGGCGAGGCCGGCGGCGGCGGCTTCTTTGGCAAACCTCTCTTCGGTGGCTTCGTCACCCCCGGCGACGCGAAAGACCACATTCATTTTCGAGCGCGAATCGGTTTCGACCGGGCAGCGATAAAAACCGCCGCTCGATTCGATGGTGTCATAAAGGAGCTTGGCCTTGGCGTGGTTGCGCTCCTCGACGGCCGGGATTCCGCCGAGCGATCGAATCCATTCGAGAACCAGGCCGACGATGTAAACCGCAAAGGTTGGCGGCGTGTGATACAAGGACTTGTCTTTGATGTGCGTACGGTACTGAAGAACGGTTGGAAGGTGCTTGTCAGCACGCTCGGCAAGATCTTTGCGGATGATGACCACGGTGACGCCAGAGCTGCCGAGATTTTTCTGCGCACCCGCGAAGATGAGGCCGAATTTCTTCACTTCGAGTGCCCGCGAAGCAATGTCGGAGGACATGTCGGCGACCAGCGGTATGTCCCGCGTGTCGGGAATGGCGGTCCATTGCGTGCCTTCGATGGTGTTGTTGGTGCAGAGGTACACGTAGGAAGCGTTCGGCGAGAATCTGAATTCGTCCTGACGCGGCAGACGCAGGAACCTTGCGGATTCGGTCGAAGCGGCCAGGTTGTAGGCAAAACCTTTTTTCAGCTCGCCAAGGGCTTTGGATGTCCACACGCCCGTGTGTAGCAGATCGACGGGCTTTCCGGGTAGGCAGAGGTTCATGGGGACCATGGAGAACTGCAAGCTGCCTCCGCCCTGGACAAAGATCACCGCATAGTCCTCCGGAATGGCAAGGAGGCTGCGGAGTTGTTGTTCCGCCGCCGCATTGATGCTTTCGTATTCCGCCGAACGGTGGCTCATTTCCATGACCGACATCCCGCTCCCGTGCCAGTCGAGCAGCTCTTCCCGGATGCGCTCGAGAACCGGCAGGGGCAGGGCGGCCGGGCCCGCGTTGAAATTGAAAATGCGTTTGGTGTTTGCAACGGAAGCTGTGGTCGAACTCACGGTGAGCGATCCTCGCGAAATTGGTGGATGCGGCCGAGGGGCGATCCGCCCTCGCTCGGCAGCCAAATCAGAATAACAGAAATCCGGGGACCCCTTCGATCGGGCAAATCACCTAGGCATTCCTGGAGAGAGCGGCGGGAATGCGGTAGTGTAGGAGACGGTGGTGTGGAATGGAATTCGCACAGTACTTGGCGCCAGGGGAGTTTATCGATAGCGGCGACGCTTTCGTCGAGGAGTTCGCAGGAAAAGTCACCCTCGGTGCGAACGACGACGTGTCGCGCGCTCGGAAGTTGTACTACGCGGTGCGCGACGAAATCCTCTACGACCCCTATTATGGGGGAGAAGCGCGACGTTACTTTCGGGCGAGCGATTGCCTGCGCGCCAAACGAGGATTCTGCATTCCGAAAGCGGCGCTGCTGGCCGCCGCGGCGCGGTGTCTGGGCATTCCTGCACGGGTGGCCTTCGCGGACGTGCGCAATCATCTTTCCACAAAGAAACTGCTCGAGTTAATGGGCGGAGACACCTTCATTTGGCACAGCCTGACGGAGCTGTATCTCGAGGGCTGCTGGGTGAAAGCGACGCCGGCGTTCAATCTCAGTTTGTGCCAGCGCTTCGGAGTACATCCTTTGGAGTTCGATGGCCGGCACGATTCGCTTTTTCATGAGTACGATCGAGCAGGCCGAAAGCACATGGAGTACGTGCGGGACCGCGGGCATTACCCCGACGTGCCTTACGAGAGCATCCTCAGAGACCTGCGAGAGACCTATCCGCGGTGGATGAAGTTGCTAAGCGAAGAGCAAGGCGGAGCGTTTTCCGACGAAAGCGTACGGACCCGGAAAACCGAGATGCGCAATCAGGAAGAAATTCGAGAAACGGAGAGCTGAGCACCCGCCGCTACGAAATTACGGCGAATTCGACGCGCTTGCGCATGGGATCAATGCGGTCGGCGCGGACCCGGACGCGGTCGCCAAGGCGCCAGGCAAGGGGCCGCGATTTGACCCCGCGGCCCGATCGCGAGTCCTTTTGGGGCTGGGGTCGGCCGTGTGCGTCAGAAGAAGGCCGGCGGGATGAAACCGGGGCCGCGCCACCCTTTGCGCCAATGAGCGCAACGATCGAGTGGTCGCGCTCGCGGTAGACGCAGCGGGCGTTCGCAGCTTCTTCCAGCGCTTGGATCGGCAGCAGTCCTTCCACAAAAACCTCGAAGAGCTCGACGAAACAGCCGAATTTCTGCACGGAGACAATCAGGCCTTCATATTCTTCGCCGAGATGCTCTTCCATGAACTGCGCGGTCTTCCAATCCATCAACTCGCGCTCGGCGGCATCGGCGCGGCGCTCGGCTTCGGAGCTTTCCGCGGCGATTTCCTCGAGGCTTCCGAGTGAATACCAGGCCGCTTCGGATCCACGCGGCGGGAGGATACTCATCTTGGGCGAGGGAGTCTCCCCTAGATGCGCTAGGGCCCACTTCAGGATGCGGTGGACGATGAGGTCGGGGTAGCGGCGGATCGGCGATGTGAAATGCGTGTACTCATCGAAGCCTAGCGCGAAATGGCCAAGGGAATCCGCGGCGTACCGCGCCTGCTTGAGGGAACGCAACATCAAGTACGACAGGATTCGCTCCTCGGGCGTCCCCACGATCTTGCGAATGAGGCGCTGATAATGCTGCGGCGTGATGCGCAGTTCGCCGCCGGGGAGCGCGACGCGCATGGCGCGCTCACGGCCGTGGCCATAGGAATCGGGCCGTCCCGCCTTCGCCGGCGCGGGAACGCGCCCATGGCGCACGGCAATCTCGCGCTGGTGCAAATCTTCGACGCCCAGGGAATAGCCGAACGCGCGCGCCAACTCTTCGAATTCGAGAACCTTGCGGGCGTCCGGCTTTTCGTGCACGCGATGCAAGGATGCCATGCCGCGCTTGAGGAGATAGCCGGCCACGGCGCGGTTGGCCGCGAGCATGAATTCTTCAATGAGGCGGTGCGCGATGTTGCGCTCGCTGCGCGTTATGTTGATCATGCGCTGCTTTTCATCGAATTCGATGACCGGTTCGGGAAGATCGAAGTCGATCGAGCCGTGTTCATTCCGGCGCGCGTTCAGAAGCAGCGCTAGCTCCTTCATGTCGCGGAAATGATGCGCGAGCTTGGCGTAGCGCTGGCTCATTTCAGCGTCGCCTTCGAGGACCTTGTTCACGTTGGTGTAGGTCATTCGCTCGGCGGACCGGATAACGCCGGGAACCATCCGCGAAGATTTCAGGTTGCCCGCGGGGTCGAACTCCATGAGCGCGCTGATGACCAGACGGTCCTCGCGAGGGTTGAGCGAACACATGCCATTCGAAAGCGCTTCGGGCAGCATGGGCACGGCGCGGTCGGGAAAATAAACCGAAGTGCCGCGCAAGCGCGCTTCCTGGTCGAGAGCCGTTCCGGTAGGGACATAATGGGAGACGTCCGCGATGTGCACTTGAAGATGCCAGCCGTTCCCTCGGCGGTCGATGTACACGGCGTCATCGAAATCGCGCGCGGTTTCCCCATCAATGGTCACAATCGGCAGATGGCGAAAATCTTCGCGTCCCGCTCGTTCGGTCTCGCTGACGGGCCTGGCGCGAAGCTCCGCTTCCTCGAGGACTTGGCTCGAGAAGGAATGCGGCAAGTGATGCTTGCGGATGATGATTTCGGTGTCTACACCGAGTTCGCCCGGACGACCCAGAATCTCGACGACGCGACCGCTCGGCGCGGCGCCCTGTCGTGGATAGCGCGTCAACTCGACGTTCACCACGGCGCCGTCGAGTTCCTTCAGGCGCGGAATGCGACGAGCTCGGAGGCTGCGTTCATCGATGCCGCCAAAACCCACTTTCTTCGCGAGTCCCGGCGTCAGTTCGTGCCCCGGTGGAATGACGACTTCGTGCTGGATGCGCGTGTCGTAGGGCAGAACAATGTTTCCATCCACGCCGTAGCGAAACAAACCGACGATGGTCGGATGGGCGCGGTCCAGGATCCGCAAGATGCGGCCTTCGGCGCGCTGCGCGCCCGCTCCCGGGCGCCTGCGGATCTTCACCAGAACGTGGTCTCCGTGCATGGCGTCCTCGATGGCGGCGCGGGAGATGTACACATCGCCGTCCAGGTGGGGCACGGGCGTATCCGGCACGACGAAGCCGTAGCCGTCGGGGTGAAGGATCAATCGTCCCTTGAGTTCGTCGCGATTTGGAGAAGCAAGAGCCCGTGCTGAGCGCGGCTCGGAAGGAACGTTCTTGACGGGCGGCCGGGAGCTCTGGAGGTCGACCGGCTTCCGCCCCGCAAGGCGGTAACGTTCCCCGGCGAGCGCTTCAATCGCCTGGCGCTTCTCAAGCTGCTTTAGGAGTTTGAACAATGGCCGGGTGTCGGAATTCTTGAGACCCAGCCCCTTTCGAATCTCGCTCGCCGACGCAGACCCATTCCTAAGTTGTAGAAAGCGCAATATGTTATCGGTGCTTAGGCTGGAAGTGCTGGCCATGGGATCAGGCGCTTCCCCCTTCGGGTGTGACTTTTCCACCGACGATTGTAGATACTTTTTCATCCCCAGCGGAACTTTTCTCCAGGTTCCGGGATTATATGAGTAGGCCAACACACGACCGGCTAGTCGCCCTCCGTCAGACTAGCTGGATTCCCCGAGAGGGGAAAAAAAGGAGGCGGGAAGACCTGGCCCGCCTCCTTTTTCAATTCTCCCCTATTTTTATGCGGCTTTTTCATGTCCTTTACGATGCGCCCTAGAAGCAGGCTTTCGTTCGGGCTTCTGATCCTCTAGCCCGTCCCAGGCTCGCCCATGACTTCATAACTTCTGTTTCCAAGTTCTTGACGGCCTTTGCTCCAGTGAGAATATCGCCTTATGCCCGAACAGCTGAGCGTAGCCAAAGCTCGCGGAGCAAAACGTGGAGGCAGGAAAACGGTCGATGCGGACCCCACGGAAGGCTCCGAAGAGCAAGGGCCTGAGTGGTCCGTCAGATCGCCGGACGCTTAGGTGCGTAGCAAGGAACAGCCTGGAAATTATCTAGGAGATACAGCCTCGAAAGGTAGAAGAATAGATATCTGGGGTACCGAAATATGGAATCCTTGGGCGAACTTGCTGACAAGATCGAAGCACTGCTTGGTCAGCAATCCGACCGCCTTGCGTTTCATTATAACGACACGGAGAACGACTACCGAGTGCAAGAAAGGCGTTTAGCCGACTTGATGTTAGACAAGTCTGCTTCCGACGAAAAACATCTCGAATACGCTCGGGAGATCATCAAGCGGGCTGACGCTTATAAGAAAGACCACATAGGGCCACTCCAGGTACTCAACAAAGAAATCAATCAGCACTTCCTAAAATTTGAGCGAGTCCTGAGGACTGTTCCCAACCAGCCTGCTGTCGACCGCTGGCTATCGTTGTCGAAGGAGCTACACCAGATTTGCGTTGAGGCGACAAGGGGCATCGAGGTTCAAACTAAGTTCAATAAGTACATTCCAACTCTAATCGTCAACAGCAACGGACGCGTCGATCTAAATCTTTCACCCGAGCAATCAAAAGAGTTCCATGAGGGTATGACCGCCAACTACGTTTTGTTGAAAACGTGCGCCGAAAAGCATCGAAGGATTCAAGCAGAACGTGAGCCACTACCGAGGCAAGTGCTTCCAGTGCCAGCCGAAGTCAAAACTCCTGAGACCGCGACTGCTCCTGCCCGCCCCACCGTCGTCATTCCTACCCGAGAGGGCAAGGCGAGGTTTAAGCTTTGGAAAGTACTCTATGTTGGTTCGTGGATCGTCGGACTTGAAATAGCAGGAATCGTTGCTTATGGTGCCCATCAGTTTTACATATTCGTAGTCGGTGCCGGAGTCGTCGGAATCACTTTGATCGGTATCAAGAAGCTTTTCGACTATGTCGTTCCCGGCAGGTCCACAGCGCCCGAAAAACTGGGCAATGAAGAAGTCGAACCAGCCGGTCGATGATCCTCACACCGCGTCAGTCATCGAATCGCTCGAGATAGCTCCCCGGGCTTCACTTTCAAGCCGCGACCGAGCTTCACGAGGTTCACTGAGGCTGAAGGCTTTGTCTCCGTGGTACCGCCGCCATTCATGCACCTCTGCGCTTACCCCAGACTCTAACCTGAAGGGAAAACGAATACTCCGTTCAGATCGCCACGAATGGTGTGCCCGAATTGTCCCACGCTTTTTGAATCTGTGAATTCTGCTGGTTGTGTAGGCTCGAAAAATCAATAACCTACGTGTTTTCATGACGGAACAGCGTTAGGCCTGGCCCGCCTCCTGTTTCACTTTGGACAGAGAATCATCCCTTCACGCACACCACCTGGTGCAAGGTGTGCACGATTTCGACCAGGTCCCTCTGCGCGGCCATGACCGCCTCGATGGGCTTGTAAGCCGCGGGCGTTTCGTCAATGACCTCGGCGTCCTTGCGGCATTCTACGCCTTCGGTCATGCGCTTGTGGTCCTCCACCGTGAAGCGGCGTTTGGCCTCGGTGCGCGACATGGCGCGGCCCGCGCCGTGGCTGCAACTCATAAAGCTTTCCGGGTTGCCCTTGCCGCGAACGATGAAGGAGCGGGCTCCCATGCTGCCGGGAATAATCCCCATGTCGCCCTGGCGAGCGCGGACAGCGCCTTTGCGCGTAACCAAAATGTCCCGGTTGTAGTGGCGTTCCCGGGCCACGTAGTTGTGGTGGCAGTTGATGGCCTTTAGTTCGGCAACGAAAGGACGCACCTCCCCGGAATGGCGGACGGCATTGACGATCTGCTCCATCATCAAGTCGCGGTTCGAGCGCGCGAAGTCCTGCGCCCATTCCACCGCCTCCACGTAATCGTCAAAATGCTCAGTGTCTTCCGAGAAATAGGCGAGATCCTTGTCGGGCAAGTTGATGAGGAACTTCTGCATGTCCTTGCGAGCCAGTTCGATGAAGTAGCTGCCCATGCGATTGCCGACGCCTCGCGAACCGCTGTGCAGCATGAACCAGACCATGTCCGCTTCATCAAGACAAACCTCGATGAAGTGATTGCCGGTTCCCAACGTGCCCAAATGATTCGCGTGGTTCCCGCGATCGAGCTTCGGATGCTTTTCAAG
The DNA here is from genome assembly GCA_036262755.1 of Candidatus Acidiferrum sp. GTDB lineage: Bacteria > Acidobacteriota > Terriglobia > Acidiferrales > UBA7541 > Acidiferrum. The sequence goes on along the minus strand of DATAIH010000335.1, from coordinate 12,667 downwards.
GATGGCCCGGTAAGCCGGCTCGAGCGTTTGCCAAACCTCGGCGTTGCGCGCGGGGATCCTCTGCCACGCGCCGACGTCGCCACGCCCCCCGTGACTCGTGCGGCCGTGGGGCACTGCTTTTTCAATGGCGGTGCGAATGCCCTTCAAATTGTCGGGAAGATCGCGCGCATTCAGGTCGGTCTCGACGGCCATCATGCCGCAGCCGATGTCCACGCCGACCGCAGCCGGAATGATCGCGCCCTTGGTGGGAATCACGCTTCCTACGGTGGCGCCTATGCCCCAGTGCACGTCCGGCATGGCGGCCACCCACTTGAAGATGAAGGGAAGCTCGGCGACGTTCCGAAGCTGGGCCCGGGCCTGGTCTTCGAGAGGCACGCCCTTGGTCCACGCCTTGATGGGCACACCTTTTTCGACTTCGATGACGTTGTAGCTTTGCTCCTCGTGGGCCATGGCTTTCCCCGGAATTCAATGTGGCACGGTCGACAGGAACGGATAGTGACTGGCCGCGGCCATAAAAAAGAGCATGGGAAACGACAGCCAAAAAGAGGTACGCGCGGTCAAGTAATTCCACCGCATCAGGCGCTCCGCTTCCGGAGGCATGGGCGTGCCCTCCTCAGCGCTCGTGCGGCTCCAGGCAATCAAGCGTTTCTGCGTGCGCCACACCACGCCCCAGGTGTTCAGCAGCAAGAGCAGGCCGAGCCCGCCTCCAACGCTGATGGCCAGGTGCGGGTTCGAGACAGCCGCGCCGCCGTTCAACGCGAGAATCAGCCAGGATGCCGCAATCACCACGAGGGCCACGCCAATAGAACGCACCCAGACGCGATCCAGGATTCCCTTGGCCGGCAGTTGCAGCGCGTAGAGAAACACATAGGCCACCATCCACACCAGGAACCACCAGCCAAACCACTGGCCCGCGAGCGAAGGATTTCCGGCATTTCTTGCGTCCGCGCTGAGATGAATCGCGTAATAGCGCATGCCTACGACGACCGTCACTAGCGCCGACCAGCGGAACCAGTTCATCGCTCCGGGCATCAGCTCGGGATAGATGCGGGTGCGCAGTTGAGGGTCGCAGTGCTTCATTGCCGGCGTCAGCACCAAATTGAAGAAATAAAGCAAGCCAATCCAAATGATGCCAAAAACAATGTGCAGCCAACGCAGCGCGATCAGCTCATTCGGCTGCGCGCCTGCCGGAAATGTAAAGTGCGGCTGCCATAGCGGAAAGGCGAGCAAAAGACGGTGCGGAAGCATGAGCTACCTCGGTGTGCGGCGGAATGTATTCGAGAAACACGGTAGCGGATTTTTCGACCAAAGGCCAACCAGACAAAAGCGGACAAAACGAGTGGCCGGCCACGATGGCCTGCTTCCTGATTTCCGCGGCTTTCGTGACTGGTTTGCGACTTTCCGCTCGCTCGCCAGGTGATGCCGATCACAGCTTGCCGTGCGGCGAATCACCGCCTCTCAAGGCGGCTCGAGGGGATAGTGAACGTGAAGTCTCGGGACGACTTCTTCGCCCGAGGTTGGCCGCCCGGGGCCTGGTGCGGCGCAACTTAGGAAAGCAGCTGACCTCCTCGGGAAAGGCCGGTCATGAACTGGCGAAGCGAGTATGCAAAAAAGAAGCAAACTGCCGAGCAGGCCCTCGAATCGGTGCGGTCCGGGATGCGGGTCTACATTCAGCCAGGCTGTGCCGAGCCGGAAACCCTGGTGGAAGCCCTCTTGAAGCGCGGCCCTTTTGTGCGGAACGTCGAAGTCGTTCACCTGCTTACTCTTGGCAACGCCGATTATGTCAAACCGGAGATGGAAGGCCATTTCCGTCACAACGCGATCTTCATCGGCGGAAACGTCCGCGAAGCCGTCAACGATGGCCGGGCCGATTACACCCCGGTGAACCTAAGCGAGGTGGAACAGCTTTTTGAAAGCGGCGCCATGCCGCTGGACGTCGCGCTGATCCAGGTTTCTCCGCCCGATTCGCACGGTTTTTGCAGTTTCGGCGTGGGCGTGGACACCACGCTGACCGCCGCGAAATGCGCGAAATACGTGGTGGCCCAGGTCAACGACCAAACCCCGCGGACTTACGGCGACAGCTTCATCCATGTGAGCAAGATTCAGGCTTTCGTCGAATCTTCCCGCCCGCTTTGTGAATTGCCGAAGCCGGAAATCACGGGAATGCATGTCGCCATTGCCAAAAATGTTGCCAGCCTGATCGAGGACGGCGCCGTCCTTCAGACCGGCATCGGCGGTATTCCCGATGCGGTTCTGCCTTTCCTCATGGATCGCAAAGATCTCGGCGTGCACACGGAACTGGTGTCGGACAGCGTGATTCCGCTGATTGAGGCAGGCGTGATCACCGGCAACCGCAAGAACTACAAGCCACGCAAGATTGTCTTGGGGTTTGTGCTGGGCTCGAAAGAACTGTTCGATTTCGTCGACAACAATCCTATCTTCGAATTCCATCCCAACTCCTACACGAACGATCCGGGACTTATCGCGCGCAATGACAACATGGTGGCCGTCAATTCCGCGCTGGAAATCGATCTCACCGGGCAGGTCTGCTCCGATTCCATCGGCACCTACTTTTACAGCGGCATCGGCGGCCAGGTGGATTTTCTGCGCGGCGCAACACGCTCCAAAGGAGGCAAGCCCATCATTGCCCTGCCTTCGACGGCCAAAAACGGCACGATTTCCCGCATCACTCCGATGCTCTCTCCGGGCGCCGGGGTGGTGACTTCCAGGGGATTGATTCGGTACGTCGTCACGGAATATGGAGTTGCTTACCTGCATGGAAAATCCATCCGCGAGCGCGCCAAAGCGCTTATCGAGATCGCGCATCCGAAGTTTCGCGAGGAGCTGTACGAGTATTGCGAGCAAACCAAGTGGTTGAAGCAGCAGGAGGTTCGCGCGCTGGCAGGGAGTTGACCCGGCGCTCAGTGTGGAATCGTCTCGGCCCAGGTGGAATGGATGTCGGAGTCAAGCAGCGACAGAGTGCGTCTGGCGCATGATTTCGGGGCCGGGTGCGGGTGTGCTCGCCTGGGGCGACAAGTTGTGCAAAAAACGAGAGTTGGTGCCCGAGAGAGGACTCGAACCTCCACGACCTTGCGATCACTAGCTCCTGAAGCTAGCGCGTCTGCCAGTTCCGCCACTCGGGCACTGAACCTAACTCACTCATTATACAGGCTTACGGGCATTCTCCTCTTTTTTTTCTGACTGCGTTTCAGGCTCGCTATGAATTATCTCTGAATTACGAGGAGCCCCCGCATCAATCTTGCGCACCGCGTCGGCAAGGTCTGCTTCCGCTCGGGTCTGTATATTAAGCTCGTCAATCTGTCGCAAGACAGGCACCGTCGCCATCAAGTCAAAGTGCTCTCACTTACGATTTCTTGACGAGTCGCGTGTCGATGGGCAGACGTCGCACTCGTACTCCAGTCGCGGCGAAGACGGCGTTGGCTACGGCTGGCGCGAGAGGCGGGACACCGGGTTCGCCCATGCCTTCGGGAAGTTCGGTGCTCGGCACGATGTGAATTTCGATTACCGGTGACTGATCGATGCGCAGGACTGGATAGTCGTGAAAATTGCTCTGCTCGACGGCACCGTCTTTGATGGTGATCTCGCCGCCAAGAACGGGGGTCAGCGCACATGCGTTGAGATAACTGCATCCGATAAGCCGCGTAACGATACGGATGGTTGCAGGGTTCACGGGACCTCTTAAAAAGAAATTTTGGTTGCAGGGGTCAGATGTGAACTGACGACCTTTCGGGTTATGAGGGGGAAAATGCACTACACGCCAACACACGCGGTACAACAAGAGCCAACGAAATCAATGCGGGAAGGGCATTGCTTTCGGCTGGTTTGGGATGCTCGTGTACCCGGTTCACGGACAATTACACGGACAATTTCAGCGGGGCGTGCGGTCCCTTTTATGTCCACGGTTCTTATTATCGGAGCGTTCTGCATAGTTGTTCCCTATGACAGAGAAACGCTCTAGACGTTGCGATATTGGCGGTACGGATGGTGCTCCTGGTCCTCCAACGAGACCAGGCATAGATGGCGGGTTTTGCGTTGGCGGTGCTTGTGAGGGTGCTTGCGCGAGAATAGAAGCCTGGCTCCTTGAAAGCAGAAAGAACGAAGTTAAGACACCTGCCACGAACGACGCGAATGCGATTGTGATTTTGGACATAACGCCTCCAGAAGCTACAGGTGGGAACTGCGCGCTATGGTTCTATCACTACCGTAATCTGAATGACAACGCTAGGATTTCGAAGGCGTTTACTTCCAGGACAAGCGGGGGCGGCTACGGGAGATTTACGCAATGACGAGCAATCGCAAGCTCATCAACATTCTGTTCGCGACCTTGGTCGCCGTGGTACTAGGCATAATCTACTTATACAGGTTTAGATCACCCGAAAGCATTGGGTTCAGGCCTGCTGCGCTAATCATTATCGTCTGGCTGACGGTCGTCAGCGTGCGAGCGATCGTGCGATCGGTCAGGAAGGGTTAGCCGTAAATGCCCAGACCTCAAGTCCTGAACGACAGGCGATTGATAAAGCGCTCGCTATGGGTGAGCCATTGTGGAGCACCGCGCAATGAAAGGGGAAGCGCCACAGCCTGTTTCTGCAACGCTCCCCCGCTCCTGCAGCTAACCTGATCCGCGTAGTTGAAGGGGCCGTAATTAGTGCTCTCGATGACCCTTGTGCCATCGGGTGCCTTTGCGCCGTAGCCGGGATAGCCAGCAACGAAGCGACGAAGAATGCCAAGCTCAGGCGAGCAACTCAAATTCCAAGAAGTAACCGCATGCTTTCGAGCCACTTATGTTTCCCGAGTCTCTTCGGAACTGAGGCGTCCCAACACAATAGTGGGGCGCTTCTAAACACCCGGCAGTTCTACCGGCCTAACTTCCTCGATTCGGTACTGCAAAAGCAAAGGAGTTACGGGCGCGAAGGATTTGGCGTGTCTATTGCCCGGGGAAGTTAGTCGGACCTAGGTCCAGCGACAACAGGGGCCGACTCCGGGAGAGAGCTGGTCGGCCCCTGCGCTCCCGAGGGCGCCTGCGTATTAAGCGGCACAAGGAGGAACTCCCCACCCAATGGCTACTCCACTACTTCATCGGCAACGCTGCCAGATGCTACTCGAAGGGCGCAAACATCCACGCAATATCGAACGATTCCTCGTGCAAGTGTCCTCAGTGCGCGACCCACTCTTAACCGACCTGGCTTCCGTGGAAAACCAGAGCCTTAACGGAGTGCAACTGGCGACGGAGCGGTCCTGGGAACTAGGCTCGCATGTAGACGTGAAAGCCGTCGCACGCAACCTGAAGGCGAGAGCTCGTGTGGTCTATTGCAATGCTCTGGGTCCCAAGAAATTCGTGGTCGGACTCAACATTCTCAGCCGTGACGGCGAGCAGGCCAACCCAGCGCCGGTCGCGGAGCTGAAACAGACGACCGAGAACCTGTTGAAAAGCAGCTGGCCGACGCGCAAGGAGGCACAAAACGCACTGGGCGAGTGGCGCAGTTACCCGAACAGCCAGTACGAAGAGGCGTGGGCCGAAGCTAGCGCTAAGGTTCAACGCTTGGAAGCGAAGATTACTAGGCGCAAGGCCGCGTCTGGCGGCTGATGGGCACTGCCGGGCGCTCCAAAGAGTTCCCGTCAGGTTCACCCTTCACCCTTATCTGCGCGCAAAGAATCTCGCAGTAGAAGGCCCGCTTCGGAATCTTGAGCATGGCCCTCTTGCGAGAGTCCGCGGTTTTGTAGCCTGACTGCACCACGGTCAAGCAGTTGCCCGGTCGTTATGGCGTCGGCCGTCTTAGAAGCAGCAAGCAGAGAGGCGCCGACGATAAAGATTCGGCGATTCGAAGTGCTGCTGCTTAGGCCTCGGGGGTCGGGTCTTTCTTGAGCGTGCAGTGGAATTGCGAGTGGTACAGCGGACAGCAACGCGTAGCGAAGCATGGTGCTTCGCCCGTCAGTCTATGAATTAACTGTGAATGACCAGTCCTTAAGGACCGGTGCAGTCCGGTGAGCTAACCGGCTTCGTTTTCTTGTAGGAGCTTTGTTTTCAACACGCTAGATTTCGCTCCTGAAGCCAGCGCGCCTGGCAGTTCCGCCACTCGGGCACGACCCAGTAGCGATGGCCTTCGTCGGAGCCAACCGCTTGCGAGGCATTTTTCATTCCGCCCGCGGGCTTGTCCTTTGTCAACGTCGGGCCGAAGGTGCTCGCAGGCGCTCGCAGAGACGCTCAAAACCAGGAGAATCCCTGGGCAAATGCGAGTCTAGGGTGGTCGGGCCTCTATGCGCTTTCCTGGTAGTTGACCCTAGAAATTTTCATTTGCGGTGCTATACTCCCGGCTAGAAACACGCAGTACGCTTGCTGGCTTTAGTTCCGGGCCCGCATGCGGCATTGCGGGCCGGTCCATCGGGAGGTCGCCATGGAAAGCACTCTCTCACCCCCTGTTTTCTATCTTCTGATTGTCTGGGGAATTGTTACGGCTGTTTTCATAATCCTGCTGATCTGGCGCGGTGTGTTATCCAGCCACGAGGATGATCAGATCTTCCTCGACGCGGCGGAGGAACACATGGCTAGGGAGCAGCGGGAACTGGTTGCCAAGATCGGTACGTTGTCTCGGCCTTTGCTCATCACTGGCATCCTGTCGGGCGTGCTTCTGCTGCTTGCCGGCGGGCTGTGGATTTACGAAGGTCTCAGGCAGAATTTCTGAAGATTCTGCCTGCGCGTGGCCGTCTGGCGGCTTGATAGAATCAGTTTGGCTTTGCAGCTGGCTGTTGGGGCGTGGTTGTGTTCGCGGGCGAGGTCTGCGCTCCTCCGGGCGAGAGCGAAGTGTGGTTGTGGACGATGAGCCAGTGGTTGTTCCTTTTCACCACAACGACTGTTGTTTGCCCCCGCGATTGTACTGCCTGCCCGTCCACATCCGCGGAGAAATCCCATTGATAACAGGCCCAGCCGGTGTTGCCGTTCACGCGGATAAAAGTATTGGAACGATCCATGCGTACCCGCTGCATGCGCGCGCGCGTCTGCTGGAAGAGGGGGGAGAAATTTGCCCAGCCGATGACCGGTGGGGTCCACCCGGCGCTCACCACGGAAACATCGTCGGCATACGTGGCGTGCAACTTTTCGACGTCGCCAATCTGCCAGGCGCCCAGCATCTCCGATAGCAGGTAATCAATCTGCTGCTCATCGGTCATAGCCATGACCGTCTTCGAACTGTCTGTCGGCTGCGTTTCGTCTTTTTTCTTTTTCTTGTCCTTCTGCGCCCCTGCCGAAGCAACATTGGCCACGAGAAAAACGCCTCCGAGCAGGAACATCACCGCCTTCCGTAACCTCCCGCTCGAGCGCTTGCTTGCGAACTTTTTTTTCATGCGTGTCTGACCCTCTCGAGCAAGAGGATAGCACGCCCTGGTTGCGGCCGGGCCGCGGTGACGTTTTCGGTTGATTACGGCGGCTTATTTCGCGCGCGAGGCGCTTAGCAGGTTGACAAACAGCCGATACGCGCCGGGAACTCCGTCGGGCAATTGCCGGAAGAACGCCAACCCGGTGTAAATGTACGTGCCTTTGCCGTAGTGCGCGTAAACCAAGCCGCCGTCGAGGTCCGGCTCGCCTGGGTCGTGCATGGCCAGCACGGCCGTGTATTTGGGGTCGAATTTCGTCCAGAAATACAAGCCACGCTCTTGCACCCAGCCTTTGAAGTCTTCCGGCGTAATCTTATTCGGCGTGTTCAGCAGGGGATCATCCGGCTTGAGAAATTTCACCGGCGAATTCTCATCGGTGATGCGGGGCAGCTGCCGTGGCGTCGGGGGAGCGCCTTCCTTCGCCGGCGGCAGCGGCGGCGAAATCAGTGCCGGATATGGCGCTGGCTCGACTCGGTCCCAGACGAAATCGCGGTTGTATTGCACAACCAGCGTCCCGCCGTTCGACACGTAATCGAGCAGCCGCTGGTTCGCCCCGGGAAGCTCCGGGCGCAATTCGTACGCCCGCACACCCACCACAATCGCCCGGAAACGCGACAAATCGCCGAACGCCAGATCTTTCGCGTCCAGCATGTCGACCTGGGTGCCTAGTTGCCTGAGAACGTCCGGGATGGGCTCGCCCTCGGCGGTCACGTAGCCTACGCGAAGGTTTTGCGGCACCGCGACGCTGAAGGCATGCACCAAGCACAGCGCGGGTTCGCTCCAGAGTTGTGTCGGCAGGCTCGGCAAGGGCTCCAGCGAAAGGCTGAACCTTTCATCTCGGAGATTCCGCGAGCGATCCGCGGCTCGCTCCACATAAGCCGTGACCTTGTAACGGCCGGCAGCAAGTTTCTGCGGCGGCGTGACGATCACGCGCGCGTAGCGGTCGCCGGTGCCGCCGAATTTCAGCGCCACCGGAGCGCTGACCTTCCATCCTTTGGGAGCAACCAGTCCAACGTGCACCTGGCCGGGCTCGGTCGCGTAGGAGTGCACACGCAGCAGAACGTCAAAAGGTTTTCTCGGTTTGGACAGATTCTCGAGGTCCTGTTTCGGCTCCACGGCCAGGGTATACGGAGGAACGACGATGGGGCTAATGCGGTCCACACGGGTGGAAGTTGCGCGTACGCTCGTCACCGGGGAAACCACGGTGAAGGCGTAACCGTCCATCACCGCTTCTTCGCTGGCCGTCATCAGCGGCGGCGGCTCCGGCAAAATGGCTGCTGCCGGCCCGTCGCCCGCGTGCGGTGGCCTCGAGTTCGGCTGAACGGTAAAGCGAATCACGTTCGGTGACTCCTGTTCTTCCTTCGAGACGCTCCATTCCGGCGGAAGCCGCAACGCCGGTTTCTTGAAGTCACCGGAAATGCCCTCGCGATGGCGCGATTCCACGCGCACCGTGAAGGTTTCCCCAGGAACGATTTCGCTTCGGTCGGCAACGGCTTCCAGCCGCAGTCCGGCCACGAGTGCCAAAGCGTTTTCCACCTTTTCCCGCTTGCGCTCCGAGCTTCGCGCCAGGGAGACCAGTGGCTCCGGGTTATTCGCCAAAGGGTTTGGTTTCGGAACTTCATTGAGCTTTTTGCCGGCCGCCACCAGAGAGCCGGCCGCCGCCCCCCAATCCAAGCGCAAAGCTGCGTCGCGTGCTTCAACGAGAGCCGCGTCGACCGCTCGCATGAGCGGATCCACGCCCATGTTCCCCTCTTCGTAATCCTCATCGAGCGGACCAAGCGGCTGGGCCAGTATTGCCGGATTCAGCTCTTGTCCGTCTTCGCGTTTGAGCGCGATGGGGCGCCGAAGAAACGCCGAGCCCAGAAAAACGGCAATCCCTTGCGAGCGGTGATTCGCGAAGGCATCGAGCCCGATTTCGCGCCAGGTTTTTCCGTAAAGAGACGAGGTGTCATCAAGCGGCACGAGGTATCCCTGTGGTTTTTCGCCTCGGTCCACATCCAATATCACCACGGGTTTTCGATCGCCCCAGGGCGTCAAATCTTTTTTCTCGGAAGGCGAGCCGTGCAGCTGGAAAGAAGGATCCGCTGCGCACTGCACGGCTTTCGGTGTCAACAGCCCGGCGGCCTGATGGTGTCCGTGTCCGGTGTGCACCCCGCCCCAGCCGTTGAGGACCACGTTGGGGCGGAACGTGCGGATCACCCGCACCATATCCTCAAGAACCTGTTCGCCCCAGACTTTCTCGGTTTCTTCCGGCGTTTTTGAAAAGCCAAAATCTTTGGCGCGCGTGAAGTACAGCTTCACGCCATAACCGCGCGTGGCTGCCAGCAGCTCCTGGGTGCGAATCAGTCCGAGTTGTGGCGCCTGTTCGGGACCAAGATCATTTTGTCCGCCTTCGCCGCGCGTCAACGACAGCAAGGCGACGTCCGCGTGCAATCCCCGTGCCAGATACGTCAGCACGGCGCTTGATTCATCGTCGGGATGCGCGGTCACGTAAAGGATTCGCGTGGTGACCCGCGCGCGCTCGATCGCTTCCACCGATTCCGGCAGACCCGGTCCGGTTCCCGGCGTTGGCGGAAATTGCCCGTAGCTCAGCGGGCCGAGAAGGCACAACGCCATTCCGACGAGTACCCCGCGTATCTTTCCTGTCCTCGTGATCATTGCCGGTTTCGCCCTCGATCTGTCGAGTTTGCCTGCATTGCTTTCTGACGTCTGCCGCTTCATGCCGGTTGCGAGTCCCGCGTCACCGCCCTTCGGAAGGGCCATTGTTTTTTCTCCCAAGTCCAAATCAGAAAAGCCACAACCCCGAGTGCGATCTGCAGCAACCCCCACTTTCGCACCGAGCCGGTTTGCCAAAAAAGCCAGAACCACCCGGCCATGGTCAATACCGCCGGCAACGGATAAAACCACATCTTGAACGGAAACTTCTCCGGGCTCCAGCGCTGCCGCAGGAGCATCACTCCGACGGCCTGCCCGATAAACTGCACGATCAACCGAACCGCCAGGATTCCTACGATAGCCGTTTGCAGGCTCAAAATCACGCTGAACAGAAACGCCAGGCCCCCCAGAACCAAAAGAGAAACATAAGGAAAGCGTTTGGTCGGGTGCAGCCGGGCAAAGACCGGGAAAAAGTTGTCGTCCAGGGCAGCCGAGTACGGCACACGCGAGGCTCCCAGCAAAACCGAAAACACCGAAGCAAGCGCCACCCACAGAATCATTCCGGTGGCAATCTTTGCCGCCGCGGGCCCGTAAAGCCTCTCGACAAACAGGCTTGCCAGGAACTTCGAGTCCTGGGCTTCACGCCACGGTACCACGCCGAGAATACTCAGTTGCATCGCCAAATACAGGACTGCAATTCCGGCCACGGAAAGAAAGATGCCTCGAGGAATGTTCTTCTCGGGATTGCGAATCTCTCCTCCGAGATGGCAGATATTGTAGTAGCCCCAATAGCTGTAAATCGTGCTGATCATTGCCGAGCCGAGCCCGGCGAACCACAAACTGGAAAGATCAAAGGCCCCGCGCGGAAAATCAAAGGCCAGCTTCGCGTTGAAATGCCGCACTCCCCCCCAGATCAGCCAGAGCATTACTCCCACAACGCCGATCCACAGGAGCACGGAGATTTTTCCAATCGTTCCAATCCGCCGGTACAGCAGAACGATCAGGAAAAGGACCAGGCCGCCTGAAATGGCCTTGGCTTCGAGCGGCGTAAAGGGATAAAGGTACTTCGCGTAATTTGCGAATCCGATTGACGCTGAGGCCACGGAAAGGGGTACGTGCAGGAACGTTTGCCACACGAACAAAAACGACATCAGCCGGCCCCACTTCTCCGGGCCGTAAGCTTCGCGCAAAAATACGTACGTGCCGCCGGCTCTGGGCATCGCCGCTCCCAGCTCCGACCACACAAAAGCATCCAGCGCGGCCAGCAGCGCCCCCGCGAGCCACGCGAGCATAGCCTGCGGCCCGCCCATCGCGCGGATGACCAGCGAGCTGACCACAAACGGACCGATGCCCACAATCTCGATCATGTTCAGCGCGACAGCTTCTTTGAGGCCCAGCCCGCGCTCGAGCTCCGGCCCGGTCGTTTTTTCCGATGTCGTCATCAGCCCGCCGAGGATAGCAAAACCGCCCGGTAGCGCCTAACCCGATTCCGCGACTTGCAACTCTCCGGGAAGAGCATAAACTCGTCCGAGCGCAATGCCTGGCCTTGTGCGAAACTTTTTTAGAATGGAAATCACTGTTTCCTTCCTCTCGTCTCGCCTGGCCGCGGTCGCCGTCCTGCTTCTTTTGCCCTTCCCGGTCATCCCGGCGCGGGCAGAGCAGCTCACCTTGCCGCGGGAAACTACCGCCATCCTCGAAAAGATTCACTCCTTCGACCTGGAAGGGGCTCAAGAAGCGGCCATGCAAATGCAAAAAGAGCAGCCCGACCATCCGCTCGGCTATTTGTTGGAATCCGACGCGCTCTGGTGGCGCTTCTGGTGCGCCGCGGCGGAATTCAAATACGGAATGAGCGATGCCCGCCACCGCGGCAAACTTCCCGCCGACCAGCACTACTTCGAATTGGCGGCCACCGCCTCCTCGCTCGCTTCCGCCGAGCTCAAGCGGCAGGAATCCGCACAAATGCAACTCTATGCGGGCATGGCGGATGCCGCGGCCGCGCGCCTCTATGCCTTGCGCGGAGAGAACCGTAGTACCGCCCGCTACGGCGTCCGCGCTCGCGATCATTTTCTGCGCGCCAAGACGCTCGATCCAAATCTTGCCGACGCCGACTTTGGCCTCGGTCTTTACGACTATTACGTGGACACTCTCAGCGCCGCGGCTAAAATCCTGCGCTTCTTCATGGGCATCCCCGGGGGCTCGAAACAAGAAGGTGTTCGTCTGCTCGAACATGCCATCGCGGACGGCGTTCTGACTCCCAGCATTGCCCGCTTTTATCTCGCCATGAACTTGCATCGCTACGATCAGCAGTACGAACACGCCCTGACGATCATCAGCCCGTTAGCGGAAAAGTATCCCTCCAACCCCCTGTTTCAATTGGCTCGTGGCGATTTGCTCGCCAAGCTCGATCGAAAACCGCAGGCCTTAGAATGTTACCGAGCGGCCGCCACTTTGCCGGTCCGTGAGCCGGAGTGCCAGGCCCGCATCCAGCAGTTGGCTCGCGCTTCCATCTCCGCTTTGGGCTTGCCCCGGGAACCTGCCGCGCCGTGATTGCTCGAACTGTTTTGGTCTGCCGCGTGCTTTTGCTGGCTTTTTTGAGCCCCTTCGACCCACCATCGCCACCCGC
>DATAIH010000334.1:0-17860 GCA_036262755.1 Candidatus Acidiferrum sp. | reverse complement strand
CCGGTGCCCGGCGAGGGGGTCTCCGGCGCGCCGCCGGCTTGCGAGCCGCTTTCTGCTTTGGAGCCCTCTTCTTCGCGCTTAGGGTCGCCTTGGCCGTAGCTTTTTTCGCGCCCCGCTTTGGTTTCTTTTGCTTGGCTTTCTTCACCATATCTGTACCCTCCGCCGCCGCAAGTCTGCCTTCTGCCTCCCGCTCCGGTCATTCGAACACAAGACGGAAAAGACGGAGCCTGTTCCCGTCGAGAAGTGCCAAGCGGGATTCGCGTCGACAAAACGAATTTGGTCTGGAATCGCGCGGATGTGCCGCGTTCGCACGCGAAAAACTTCAGTTCATCTTCGCGCTTCCAGGTTCTAAAGCTCCACAAATTCTACCTTCAACGGACAGTCCTCGCAATTCGACTGCGGCCACGGTAACCGGCAGTTCGTACCTTGAGTCTAGGGAACGGGAAGAACATGCTCATTCCTGGTATCTGCGGAAATGAGACGTCGCGTACGGCACGGCCTGCCCTTCGCGATCCTCGCGGAAGGCGTTCCAATCGGTAGCGGCCTCGCGGCTTGCGCGCCAGGGTACGCACGAAGTTCGTAGACTGTGGTCGAAGCTTGCCCTTCAGCCGTCTTCTCTGCTCATAATTTCCTAATGCACTAAACATAGTGCGTTGTGCAATTATAATATAATTTTGGTTGCATTTCACATAGAATATGGTACTTTTGATACTCATGAGCCTTCAAGCCAGAATCGACCGCTACAGGGAACGCGGCTTCCCGCGGGTGGAAGCCGAAATCCTCGTTCTAATCGAGGAAAGCGCGGCGGCCTTGTTCGCTTCGTTCCCTGACCATTTCATCCTCTTCGGCGGAGTCACGCTGGTGCTCTTCTATGAGAGCCCTCGGCTGTCTCGCGACCTGGACTTGCTTGCGTGCCCCTCACAGATCCCCAAGGCCGAAGAAATCCAAGCTGCCGTTCGTTCCAGCATTCAGCCAATCGCCGAGACTCTCGGCCTTGGCCAGCTGGAATTCCGCAAAGACATCGACAGCCCTGATTTCGTCAAGCAGTGGGTCATCGCCAATCAAAAGCCCCTCTTCAGCATCGATCTCACCTGCATTGGCGGAAATGTCTTGGAAACCCAAATCGTCAAGAAGGCCATTGCCAGCACTCCCGAAAAAATTGTACTTACACCAAGCGCAAACTACCTCCTGTTCCAGAAATGTGAAACGTTTCTTGCCCGCCGTCACGTGAAAGCGCGGGATGCGTTCGACATCCATCTTCTGCTCACACGTGGCGCATGCCTAGATACGAATCTCAAAGCGCATCTGGAAGACTTCATCTTAATAAAGGAAATAGAACGAGAATCTATCGACCGTCGGATTAAGAACATCAATCCCAGGCTCTGCACCGTCGAGCTCCGCCCAGTCTTACCAGCAGCCCTATTTGAAGAACTTGCTAGAGCGGAATTTCAGCCAATCTGGCACTCGCTCAGAGTTGTGTTTTCTGACTGGCTCGAAGAGCAGCACCAATGAACTGGACCATCGCTCTCACCGAGGAGGGACGCCGAAATTCCCTCGTGCGCACGGACACGCTAGCTCGCAAATACGCGCTTTCCGAGCGCGTCGTCCGCAATGCTTTACGTCGTTATGAGTCCCGGGGCTTGGTCGAGCGTGTTTCAACAAAGATCTACATCAATCACTTCAACCACCAATTCTCACCGCACGATCTTGTGAACGTACTTCGGCCACGGTCTTACATTTCGCTCGAATCCGCATTGGTTGAGCGAGGTATCACCAGTCAGAATCCATCCGCATTGATTTGTGTCACACCCGGCTATCCGAAAACTTTTCGAAGCAGATCCCTCAGCATCGTGTATCGAAAGATTTCTGCTGAACTGTATTGGGGCTATGAGGAAAAAGCGACGCGCTACAACAAATACCTGATCGCCGAACCCGAGAAGGCCCTGCTGGACTGGATCTACCTAAACCGTCAAGAGGGACTTCCGACGCCCTTAGACGAACTTCACTTGCAATTTCTAAACCTGGCCAAGCTTCGCGAATATGCACAAAGATTTCCTGGCACGGTCAATGCGACGGTTAGGGATTTGTTGGTCGAAACAGCCTACCCGTCGCAAAATCACGATCCGGCACGGTCCAGGGCACGGCGATGAATATCAAGGGCCGGAAATTAACCCCAACATCAGAGTGATAATCCGTTCTGACTCCCACCCCGATGCGGGCCCAAGACTTACTGGGCCGCCAGCAATTCAGCCGCGAACGGTCAGCACCGGGCAACTCGCCTTGCTAACCACGCTGTAAGCGATGGTGGCCGGAACATGTCCCGCCAAGCTGTTTCTGCTCTTTGCGCCCATCACGACCAGGTCGGCGTTCGTCTCGCGCGCCATGGCAGTAATTTCTTCCACCGCTTCGCCAAACGTTGCGCGGAACACCAGCTGGCACCAATTCTCAGCGCCCTCCGGAACCAGCCGCTGCAGGTTTTGAACGTTAAACTCACGTTGCCGCCGCACGCTCTCTTCGGTGAACGCCGTGGCCTCTTGAATGACGTGCAGCATAGTTAGCCGAGCACCGTGCTCCTGAGCCAGGGAGAAAGCATAGGCAGCCGCTTTCTCCGCGCCATGCCCGAAGTCCGTGGCAAACAAGACATTCTTTAGCTCTACTTCACGGGCAGGCTCATCCTTTACGCGCGGACCTACGGTCAGCACCGCGCAGTCCGCCTGCCGAAAGATTTCCTCGGCTACGGAACCGATCAGCACCTTCGTCACCTTTCCGCGTCCATGCGTGGCCGTAACCACCAGGTCGACTTCGTACTTCTGGATTAGTTTTGCGAGAACGGGCCAGACCTTTCCTTCTTCGAGCAACACTTCGTGTGGGACGCCGCGCAGTTTCCCCGACACGAGAATGTCCGCCAGCCCCTGCTCTGCGGCCTGACGCACCTTCTCGTAGGTGGCTTCCGCAAGCGCCGGCTCGGAGTACAAGAAAGCATCTGGCGCCAGTACGTGCGCCAAATAGATCCTGGCGTCATAGCGCCGTGCCAGAGCCAGGGCATAATCGAGAGCGCGGTCGGACTCCGGCGAGAAATCCGTGGTTACCAAGATCTTGGTGAGCGAAAGCTTCTTGCAAATCCCCGGTACTGAAATCTCTTGAATCGTCTTTGGCTCCATTGTCCGTGTCATAAAACCCTCCTGACCTCCATCCCTTCTGGCTCGTGCACTCTGATTTCTCACAGCGATTGACATTGCAAGGGGTGCACGCGGGGCTCCACAACCACAGATACGGATCGCATTGCAAACAGGGAGGATGCAGGCCGTTGGTCCTGCGACCCAGCAACTTTGCGTGCAATTGCACAGCGATTTGCGCGAGAAAACCACATGCATCAAATCTGGCGGAAAAAAAACCCAGGACCCAGACCAAAACAAAGGCAGCGGCGAGCACTGGTTAAGGCCCGTTATGCGAGCCATCGCGTCGGAATCCTTGGCGATCCGTGCTCTGCCGCTGCCTGACTCGATCGTGCTAGCCGGCAAACTGGGGGTTTTCCCGGCTATTCCGCGGGCGTCCCAATTCTGCGCCGTATCCTTTCGAGCTTTTCAACGCCTGCCCGCCGTCGCAGTCGCGACGCCCGCCGCTCAGAAAATTGACAATCGCTCCATTGCCAACCTTCTAAGCAACCTCCGAGGAGCATCTGCTGTTCCAAACTTGCCCACCGCTCGAGGCGGGTATCTCCCTTTGTTTCAACGGCTTGAACAAAACGCTCGTGCTGACCCTAACAAGGCGTCTTGCCAAACTGGGGCTTTTCACTCTGGCTCGCGTCTTCTCACCCGCCTCGACACACGCAACATCCGTTGTAGGTCGAACAAGAGTGCGCAAAGGTTCCCAGAGCGGTTTGCGATGCGAGCTTCGCTTTGCTGACCTCGTTCGCCGCATCGGCCTGCCTCATTAGCCACGCCACGAGGCCCTTCAGAGGACCTGCTGTGTTCCACTCAATCGGGACGTGGGCTGCGAGGACTCAGGGGCGCGTCGGCGAGGCTGGCTGTTCTTCTTCTCCGTGGACCAATCCGAATTTCTTCATCTTATAGCGAAGCGCGTCCCGGCTGATGTCCAGCAGCTTGGCAGCCTTGATCTGGTTGCCGTGGGACTGGCGCAGCGCCAGCTCGACCAACGCATGCTCGATATCTTCGAGCGATGTTCCACCCTCTGGGATAGAGAGCGGCGGCAATCGTCGGTTGGAGCCGCCTTCGAGCGGTTGTTGTTCCGCGGGCGAGCTCGCTTCCATCGCCGTCGGTGCGCTTCCGGCTGTCCCACTGCGCCCGGTGGCCACGGCAAAGGGCAAATCATCCGGCTTCAGCAGCGTCCCGTCTTCCAAAAGCATGGCGCGTTCGAGCGCGTTCTTCAATTCGCGCACATTTCCGGGCCAGCTGTAGCTCATCAGCAGCCGCCGTGTTTCTTCATTCAATCCCTGCACGTTCTTGCGGAACTTCCGGTTGTAGTGGTCCACGAAGAAATCCACCAGCGCGGGCACGTCTTCTTTCCGTTCCCGCAGCGGCGGAAGAAAAATGGAAATGATGGCCAGCCGGTAATACAAGTCCTGTCGAAAATGACCCTCGCGTACCGCGCGCTCCAGGTCGCGATTCGAGGCTGCGATCACGCGAACGTTCACCTGGATGTCGCGCACGCCACCGACGCGCCGGATGACCTGGTCTTCCAGCACCCGCAAGAGCTTTGCCTGCAGCAGCGGCGAAAGCTCTCCAATCTCGTCTAGAAACAGCGTTCCCTCGTCGGCGACCTCAAACAGACCCTTCTTCATTGCCTTGGCATCGGTAAACGCGCCGCGCTCGTGGCCAAACAGTTCGGCCTCCATCAGTGTTTCCGGAATCGCCGAGCAATTAATCGCCACGAACGGTTTGTCTTTTCGCGCGCTCTGATAATGGATGGCCTTCGCCACCAGATCCTTCCCGGTTCCACTTTCTCCTTGAATTAAAATCGTGCTGGCTTCGCTGGCCGCCACTTTCTGAACAAACTTCATCAACTCAGTCATTTTCCGCGAGACACCGATCACCTCGTGATAGCCGGCGCGCCGGCGCACTTCTCCGCGCAATGACTCCACTTCGGTGCGCAGGGCCCCGGCTTCCAACGCGTTCTGCAGCGTAACGCCCAGTTCCTCGTAATTGATCGGCTTGCTGACAAAGTCGTACGCGCCCAGCCGCAGCGCAGCTTTCACGTCCTCCAGTTGCGGATCCGCAGTCATCATGATGACCGTGCGCGTGTCGCCGCTTTGCTTAAGCCTTTCGAGGACTTCGATGCCGCTCTGACCCGGCAGATGAACGTCCAGCAAAATGGCGTCTGGCGACTCGTTCTGCATGATGCGCATCGCCTCTTCTCCGTCAGCCGCCTCGACGCTCTGGTAACCGCATTCGGCGCACTTCTTCGCCAGCGCCCAGCGCACCAGTTTCTCGTCGTCCACGATCAGGATTTTCTTTCGTGCCATGATTCGTACTTTATCATTCTTCACGAACCGCCGACAGGTTGCCCCTCCGCCCGAACCTGCTCGAACCGCTATCCGAATCTCCGAGCGCTCAGCATTTCTGCGTTACGTTCTTCTTTGTTCTTTTATTCGTTTGACTTGTTGACCGGCTCGGTGTGCCTGCTTTTCGCACGCGAGATCGGCAGCCACACCTCGAATTGCGCGCCGCGCTCTGGCTCGCTGGTCACCTCAATTCTTCCCTGGTGTGACTCCACGATGCCTTTCGCCAGCGGAAGCCCCAGGCCGGTTCCTTCTTTCCGAGTGGTAAAGAACGGTTTGAAGATCTTTGGCAAAGACTCGCGCGAGATTCCTTTCCCGTCATCTCGAATGCGCACCACCGCGTACTCCCCTTCCTGCCGCAAAGCCACCGCAATCTTCCCTTGATTGGTGATCGCTTGTATGCCGTTCAGGAGCAAATTCAGAATCACCTGTTGAACTTGGACCGGGTCGTGCAGGATTCTTGGCAGTGTGTTGTCCGGCTCCAGGGTGATCTCAATCGGCGTTGTCCTCACTTGCTGACGCGCCAGGAAAACCGCCTGCTCGACTGTCGCGTTCAAATCCGCAGGATGAAATTCCGGGGGGCGTGGCCGAGCATAAGCGAGCAGATCGTTCAAGATCGCCTGAATGTGCTGAATTTCGCTCTGAACCTCTGGCAGCACCGTGCGGCTGGAACTTGCCTGCGGCAGTTCCCGCCCCATTACTTCGACGACGCCCGCAATCCCAGCCAGCGGATTGCGAATCTCGTGCGCCAGTCCTGCCGCCAACTCTCCGATGGTGGCCAGATGCTCCGCGCGCGCCATTTCGCCCTGGTGCAGCCGCTCGATTTCCGTGCGATTTTCCTCCAGTTGCTGGATCATTTCATTGAATTGCTGACCCAATTGCCCGACGTCATCGTTCCGGTTGGCGAAATCGACTCTCGCGCCCAGATCACCTTTGCTTACCCGCCCGATGACCCTTTTTAACTCTTCCAGCGGCCGTTCAATCAAAACCAGCAGCACGACTAATGTCACGAAACAAATCGCCACCGCGCCGCCGGCTGCAAGGATCACGATCCAATGGCCCCCGGGAATATCGAGCGCGACCACGATGGCCTGGAACGCCAGCAGGCCTAACAACAGCACCCCCACGATCGGGATGATGGCTTTCCATTGCCAGCCCAGAGATGGGCCTTTGCCAGGCGGTTGAGGTCCCTTCACGCCTGTATCCTAGTCCAGTTTCACCACACCCCCCAACAGTCATTGGTAGGACACGACGGTCCAGTCAAACACCGGTGCCGCCGGAAGGGCCATTCTGAAGATTGTGGCGGTAAGAGTTGGCGGCGCCACTCGAAGGAGAGTTTCACCCTGCCCAAAAGGCTTCAACCGTGTTTCAGCAGAAGCCGCAAATGCTTGACGGCACGTTCGGCGTCGGCGCGGAACTGCGATGCATCCTGTCGGAGCGACCGCAGCATGCCGCGTAACGAGTTGCCAAAGAGATACAGCAGGGTATGCGGCGGCCCGGAAGCCATTCCGGCTGTCTCGCTAATCGTTGAAGCCTCGTCCAAAAGCATCGTTCGAAGGGGCAGCAAGGCGCGATGGCCTTGCTTCACCATCCACCGAGCGAGATAGGTCACGGCTTTCACATAGACCATCAACACTCCCGCCACGATGCATGACAGGAGCAGGAGGACGAAAAACACCCCGGCAAACAAAAGGAGGGCACAAAACAGTTCTTGAAAGTAGAAAACCCGCGAAGCGAGGACGGTGACCAGGAGCCCGCACGCCGCTATCAGCGTACGCTTCTTAGCCTGTGGCGACATTGCTCATTGTCCCTCCGGCACTTCCATTTCCTTAGATGCTGCAAATGCGGTTCCGGTGGCGTATGGCCGGCAACGCACTCCGAATTTATTCCAAAACCCGGCTCCTTCGCGAGATGCTCTCCCAAAACGCGCTGGCCCCGTACGATTCGGCACATCCCGGCCAGAAACTTCCTTATTTTCTTCCGCTCTCCCCTAGAATCCCTCCCAGGTCTGGCGTGCGTCGAGTATCGTCGGTCCCTTCTAGCTCATTACCGGAGGCGGGATTGCGTTCGACCGAGAATTTTGACTTGCTGGTGATTGGCTGCGGTCCTGCCGGCGAAAAGGCGGGCGCCCAGGCCGCCTATTTTGGCAAGCGCGTCGCCATGATCGAACGCGCCCAGCACGTAGGAGGGAGCTGCATCAATACTGGTACCGTTCCCAGTAAGACTTTGCGCGAATCGGCGCTCTATTTCTCGGGCCTGAAACAGCGGGGTCTTTATGGTATCGACTACTCGCTCAAAGAGAATCTCACGGTGCACGACTTCATGCATCACGAACGCGAAGTCGTGGACCTGGAGCGCCGCCGGATTCTGAAGAATCTGGCGCTGCACGGAATTGAGCTCGTTCGCGGCCAAGCGTCGTTCGAAGACGGTCACACGATCGTGGTTTGCGGAGCCAATGGCACGCGCCGGCTGAACGGCGATGTGATCCTCATCGCCACGGGCTCGAAGCCGCATCGCCCTGCGGAGATTGCTTTCGACGACGTCCACACTTTCGACTCCGACACCTTTCTCCAAATGGACCGCATCCCCCGAAGCCTGGCCGTGATTGGTGGTGGCGTTATTGGCTGCGAATACGCTTCCATCTTTATCGCCCTGGGCGTCGAGGTCACTCTGGTCGACGGGCGCGATCGGCTACTTCCCTTCCTAGACAACGAGATCTCTGATCGTCTGCGCGAGCGACTTGCGGCACTGGGGATGCATTTCTGGTTCAACGATCGTCCCGTGAAGACCGAGAATTCCAAGGACGGTGTGCGCTTGACTATGAAGAGCGGCAAAATCCTGGAAACGGAAGCGGCTCTTTTTGCTGCGGGCCGCCGAGCTGCCGTTGACGGTCTGGCACTGGAAAAGGCTGGACTGGCCCTCAACGATAGCGGCTACATTCCTGTAAATGAGAACTACCGAACCTCGGTTTCGCACATTTACGCGGCAGGGGATGTCCTCGGCTTTCCCGCGCTTGCTTCCACCTCTATGGAACAAGGACGCGTCGCCGTCTGCCACGCTTTTGGCTTGAAATACAAACAACGCGTGGCATCCTTGCTACCTATGGGCATTTACACGATTCCGGAGATTTCCGCTGCAGGTGAAACGGAGGAATCCTGCAAGGAAAAGAAGATCGACTACGTGGTCGGGCGGGCGCTCTATGAAAACAATGCCCGCGGCCACATCACCGGCGATACCGCGGGCATGCTCAAACTCGTCTTTGCGCGTGCCGACAAGAAACTCCTCGGGGTCAGCATGATCGGTGAAAACTCGACCGAACTCATCCACATCGGCCTGACCGTTTTGGACCAGGGCCTCACCATCGACGAATTCATCGAGCAGGTTTTCAATTATCCGACGCTCAGCGAAACTTATAAGTATGCCGCCTACGATGGCCTCGGCAATCTCGCCGGCCACAAATTGCGGGAGGGTTGATGGGCTGCGTGGTTCTGACGAGCGGTGTGGTGAGAAACTGATGATCGAACCCGTCGCAAAGTTGCAGGTCGCCAAGCCTCTTCCTGTGGCGCTCCTCGTTATCGCCGCACTCTTCGCTTTTGGAGCGCAAGGCCGCGTTTCCTCTGCTCCTGGAGGAGCTGTGAAAAACTACTTGGGTTTCGACCGCAACATTTATCCGGGCGATGATGCCCTGCCCATTCTCCGAAAAACGTTTGCCTTCTCGGGCTTCTGGCTTAGCCCCGCTCCGGGCGAGAAAAGCAACACCTGGACCGGGAAGCGGGAGTTACTGCGCTCGCAAGGTTTCGGCTTTGTGGTTCTCTATCTAGGCCCCGATAGCGGCGAACTGAAAACCCAAACATCGGCAAGAGTCAGAGGGACTCGCGACGGAGAGAAAGCCGCCGCCTCTGCGAAAGCCGAGGGCTTCTCCCGAGGGACAATTGTTTTCTTGGATATTGAAGAGGGCGGACGGCTTCCAGACGCCTACCATGTCTATCTCGCAGCATGGTCGGAAGCCCTCGGTCAGGCAGGATTTCGCCCCGGTGCCTATTGCTCAGGGATGCCCGTCAAGGAAGAGCCCGGCGTGACGATCACCACCGCGGACGACATTCGCAATCATGGCGCGACACGCGACATCTCCATCTGGGCCTTTAACGATGCCTGTCCTCCCTCTCCGGGATGCGTTTTTCCACAGGATCCGGCGTCTCCCGCAAAAAGCGGGATTCCCTACGCCGTGGTATGGCAATTCGCGCAAACTCCGCGGCGCAAAGAATTTACGTCTCGATGCGCGGCGACCTACTATCGGAACGGAAACTGTTATGCGCCCGGGGACTCCGCTCACTCTTGGTTCCTCGATGTGAACTCCGCCACTTCGCCCGATCCTTCCGGCGGAGTCAAGTGAACCGGGCGGAAATTATCGTCGCCACGATGAAAGGGCCGCCGCCGGCTATGCAGCCGCCTTTTTCTTTGCCGGAACATTAGTCTTCGAACCTTAGATTTGGCCGAGCCCGCCGTCGACGTTGATCTCTTCCCCGGTGATATACGACGCGTCTTGCGAGGCCAAGAACGCTACGACACCGGCAACTTCTTCCGGCTGTCCGAAGCGTTTCATGGGCACCTTTTCCACAATCTCTTTGGCAAATTCATCCACCGCTTCCTTGGGAAGTCCGGTTCGACCGAAGATTGGCGTCACAATCGGCCCCGGCGCTACCGAGTTCACGCGAATCCCGCGCCCCACGAGTTCTGCGGCCGCGGTTCTGGCCAGTGAGCGCAACGCGGCTTTTGTAGCGGCGTAGGCGCTTGCGCCGGCCGTGCCTTTGCGGTCGGCAACACTGGTATTCAGAATGATCGATGCGCCGTCGTTCAGGAACGGAATGGCCTTCTGCACGGTGAAGTACGCTCCCTTGATGTTGGTGCCGAACTGTTCGTCAAAGAGGCTTTCGGGGGTCTCCGCAAGTGGTGCAAATTTTGCGACTCCCGCGTTCACGAACAAAACATCAATCCTTCCAAGCTTCTTCGAAACCTCCGAATACAGCTTGTCGACTTCCTCGAGCTTGGACACATCAGCCTGGACCGCCAGGACGCCGTTGCTGATGGTCTTCACGGCATCCTCCAGTGTTTTCTTGTTTCGGCCGGAGATGGCCACCCGCGCGCCCTCTTCTTCGAGGCGTTTTGCGGTGGCCAGCCCAATGCCGCTGTTCCCGCCAGTAACTACGGCTACTTTCCCTTGGAATCTTTTTGTGCTGCTCATTTTGCTCTCCGTTGCTCTACTCGAAAGCGCCGCACGGTCTTCCGCGGCTTCGAGATTTCGATATTTAGATGAGTATCGAAGTATATGGTTACAATTCTCCCGGCCCGTTTGGGAACCGCAGCAGGAATCTACTGGCGGCAGGGTTCGCAATCAGCTAGACTCCGGCCAATCCCGGAATATCGCTTTCATGAACCGCTCGCAAATCGAGAAAATCTCCAGAGCGCTGGCGGACGAAACACGCCTCCGCATTTTCGAGTCTATCTCGCGCCGCGGGCACGTGAACTGCGGGGAAATCGTCACCCTAAGAGGGGTCACGCCGGCTACTGTCTCGCACCACCTGAAAATCCTGAGCGAAGCGGGACTGATCCACTGCCGCCGCCAAGGGCAGTTTGTGTACAGCGAGGCAGTGCCGGAAACGGTGGAAAAATTTACGCGCGCGCTTGAGGAAATGGCGCGAGGCAGGAAAAAGTCGCGGGGGCGTTGATGAAAAAAGATGGCGGCGGCCCGGACGACAACCGGGAGCCGCAGTCCAGCCAGCGGCTCAGTTCGTGGGATTTCTGGGAAATTTTAAGTACGGCAGACGCACGCCTTGATCGGTAATCTGGTCGGCGCGGATCGCTGTGGGCGCCTCGAATCCAACGGTTCCGCCATTCGTAACGTAATCGTCCTCATCCACTCCGTCGCCGCTAACGCCGAGCCCGCCGACGAGCGCGCCGTTGCGATACAGGCCCGCGCTGCCCGGAAAGAAAACAATTCCGCTCTTGTTCGAATTTGTCGCGCCGGGTTGTAATCCTTGCGTGCAAGGATTGGCGACGTCCATCGTATAAAGATTGAAGAACGGCCCGGCATTCGAACCGTCAATTCCGGGGGGATAAAGCGGCTGCGCGCCAAAGCCGATCGTGCGGTTCGTTACCGCCGTGCCCAAGGGCACGCCCTGCAAGTCGGCCGCAGCTCGTGAAGCGCTATTGAAATACACCATGTTGCGCGCCTTGGTCACCGCAACATCGATACTAAAGACCGTGGAGTCGGGCATGCGCCGCAATCCGATGACGGTGCCATCGAGATCCGCCACCGCGATCACCATTTTCGTCCGTGACCCGATGGGGAGGCGGATCGCCGCGCGCGTGGTGTTCGCGGTTGCTTCCGCGTTGTCTAGAATCTGCATCACGTCCGGCGCGCTCAATCCGCCCAGTGGTCCCGCGGCGGGCGCGATCAAGTCGCCTTCGGGTGGCTGCCCCTGGCTGTTGGTTGGCGAGAACAGAAAACTCCCGCTGCCAGCGACGGGCCCTCGGGAAAATCCCGCCGGAAGTGACGTCTGATTCACGAAAGGCAGCGCGACTCCGCCGATGAAAACCACACCGGGAGCGGCTGGTGTTGGCCCGAAGCTGTCGGTCGGCCCGGTTCGCGCCGTCGTCGATCCGGTGAACGCGGCAAATTCTGCCACACTCGAATTGCTTGCCGAAGTCACAACGCCGACCCCGCCGATCAGGACACTCTTGAAAAAAATCGGCACGCCGCCGGGATTTACGGCCGTGGCGTTCGTATCGTCCAGGTCAGCCTTACCGGTTACCACGCCGGGGCCGAAAGCCCCACTGAGCGCAAGGGACGGGGGAATCTTGCTTTCGAAGTCTGCATCGTTTACCAGCGTGCAGCCGCGATTTGTGTTTTCGATGCCATATAAATCCGCGGGCGGCTGATTCGCGACGCCGGGCGGAAAATGAATTCCGCTAATGAAGCGCACCGTCCTTGACGAGAGCGGTGCCTGATCGTTGCTGAAGAAGGCCCCGGTACGCGCGAGCGCCACAGCAAGGTCATTGGCGTCCACCGCCTGCCCGAAATTTCCCGTACCGACTGCCGGCGCATTCTGCGTGCGAAACAAGCCAAGCACAAAACCCGCACGGTCGACCACGGCCACGACCATGTCCACATCCACGGAATTCACCGCCGCCTCGACAATGTTTTGTACATCGGAAGCTTCGAGCGGCTGAACCGCCGGGGGCGGAGCAGGAGAAACCGGCGCGCTGGTTCCGCCGCCGCAACCCAACAAGAGAAACGCCAGTACACCAGCAACCCCAAGGGCGAGAACGACACCCACGACGAGCGCTTTTTTTTTCGAGCGAAGCGCCTGTGCCGATCCCACCGGCTTGCGCAATTTGTAAGTGACGGCCATCGAAGGATTCCCCCCGTTGGTAGCACACTCGTTCCCTGGTACTCAACGGCCTGCCCGACTTTTGAGGCGTATCGGTGAATGGGCTTGCCTTTCCAGACTTGTTATCGACTCGCGCCAGCCATGCCGGAAAGGTGTTGCTCCCTAGTGCTCGATATTGTTAGCTAGAACGCGATTTCTTTTTTTTCGGACACGTTCAGGCGAAGGAATGATCGGCTCTACTCTGAGACTATCGTGGCGCACCGTCGGCGCAGCCTACTGTTCTTGCTTCTTCTTTTCCCTCGGTCTGGAGGCGAGAACGCTTTTAGAGCAAGCGCCGCCGGCGCAGAGTTCGGCAAAAGAATCGCGCGAACAGGGGCCCCAGCTGCGCATTCCGCGCCAGCAAGCGCAGAACACGGCGGCACTCGACGGATTTGTTCGCGACGCCGGCTCGTCGAATAATCCGCTGCCCATTCCCGGCACGGTAGTGAGCCTGCGGCATCTGGAATCCGGGAAGGTCTTTAACACCAGCTCTTCGGCCGAAGGAGTTTTCCGGCTGTTTCCCTTGCCGCCCGGGAAATACGAGCTACGCGCGGAAGCGCAGAACTATGCGCCTTTTTCTCTTGCCGACCTGACGCTACAGCCCAACGAAGTGGTCACGCTGGAAATCTCCCTGGCGAGTTCTGGCCCCGCGGGTACAAACTCGCGCCTTCCGCGGCTCCCGGATCTCGGGCCTCGATCGCCAGCCGCCGCACCCTTGCCAGCAGGCAGTTACCGGGGACTTCGGCATCGCCTCGACTCCGACCCGAGCTACGTCGAAAACACTTCGTCCGAAATGCTTCCGCCGGTGGCAGACGTTTACAACGCAGTTCCGAATCGCTGGGCCTTCGAGCAGCCTGATTACCGGCGCTATTCGCAGGACGGCGAGTACGTCTATGTCAAACCGCGCTGGTACGATCCATTCAATCGCAACCGCTTCAAAGGCGACGAACCGATCTGGCCGCAGCTTTTCGGCCAGCAGGTTTTCCTGAACCTGACGGCTTCGGCGGAGACTTTCTTCGATGGGCGCCGCGTACCTTCGCCGAGTAACGTAAGCAGCGCCAGGCCCGGCAGTTCCGATTTCTTCGGCAACGGTGAACAAGAATTCTTCGATCAAACGCTGCGTTTCGCGTTTGATTTATCTCACGGCGACGCGTCATTCAAACCGGTGGACTGGCGCATTCGAATCACTCCCGCATTCAGCTTGAATGATTTGAATGTGCGAGAGCTCGGCATAGTAGGGCCCGACGTGCGCAGCGGCACCAACCGCTTCGACAATCATCTCGGGCTTCAGGAAGCTTTTGTCGAAGTAAAGCTTCATGACCTCGGGCCGAATTACGATTTTGTTTCCGCGCGCGCCGGCATCCAGCAATTCAACGCGGATTTCCGAGGCTTTCTGTTTGTCGACGAGCAGCCCGCGTTGCGCGTGTTCGGCAATCTGCGCAGCAACCGCATCGAGTACAACGTCGCGTACTTCCACTTTCTCGAGAAAAACACAAACAGCGGGCTGAATACGTTCGACCGCCGCCATCAACAGGTTGTATTGGGGAACGTTTATTTGCAGGATTTCTTCTTTCCGGGGTACACGGCGGAATTCATCGCCGCATGGAATAAAGACGATCCCAGTTTGCATTACGACGACAACGGGTTTCTAGTTCGCCCCGCTCCGGCTGGAAATGTGACCGACCA
Source organism: Candidatus Acidiferrum sp. (assembly GCA_036262755.1). Lineage (GTDB taxonomy): Bacteria > Acidobacteriota > Terriglobia > Acidiferrales > UBA7541 > Acidiferrum. Next base: position 3,226 of record DATAIH010000334.1, on the reverse strand, counting down.
AACCCCCGGAGCCGGCCCGATTTTGCACGGCGTGCGCGTGGGATATTTTGGTTGGCTCGGCAGCGGCCACATTCGCCGGCTCAATCTAACGCATGCTTTCTATCAAGCACTTGGCGAGGACACGTTTAATCCGATTGCAGGAAGGCGAGTGACGGTCAACGCACAGATGGCCGCGGCAGAAATCTCCTACGACAAGGACTGGATGCGGTATCGCGTTTCTGCTTTTTACACATCGGGTGATGCCAACCCACGAGACGGACGCGCGCGCGGCTTCGATTCCATCGTGGACCTGCCGAATTTTGCGGGCGGACTGTTCAGTTTCTGGAACCGCGAAGGCATTCGCCTGCTGGGCTCCGGTGTTTTGCTCACCCCTCCCGGCAGCCTGATTCCCTCGCTGCGCTCGAGCAAGGAGGAAGGGCAGGCCAATTTTGTGAATCCAGGAATCTTTCTAGCGAGCGCGGGCGCGGATTTCGATATCACGCCGAAATGGAAAGGCTTTTTGAACCTCAACTACTTGCGGTTCGGACGCACCGAGCCACTGGAGCTTCTGCTATTTCAAGTGCCCATTCATCACGCCATCGGCGAAGACGCCGGTATCGGTGTGGAATATCGACCGCCGCTTGCGGAAAACATTGTGTTGACCGGTGGCGCTTCGGCGCTCGAGCCTGCGCAGGGTTTCAAAGATATCTACACGGGCCGCACGCTGTTTTCGCTTTTCGGCTCGGCGAAGTTTACTTTCTGAGGCTTCACGACCATGCCGATTGTTAATAAATCCGACGCCTGTTCTCCGCGCAAATTCTGCATGCTCTGCGTTTCTGCGTTGTCTCTCCTTTTTGCTCTTTACGCTGTGCCCGCAAGCAATGTCGGGCTAAAGCTCGCGGCCGTCTCGACCGTCAGTCAGTTTCAGGCGGAACCGGACCAAAAATCAGCGGGATGTGTTTCCTGTCACACATCGACGGATGAGCCGACCATGCATCCGACGAAAACCGTGCACCTCGGTTGCACCGATTGCCACGGAGGAGATTCTTCGATCGCCATTCGACCGGGTACCGCGCCTAATTCTGCGGACTACCATGCGGCGAAAGAAAAAGCGCACGTGCAACCGCGCAATGCCGCTTTTAAGGATGGCGCCAATCTTCCCGAGCGCAGTAACGCGTTGCTTCTGAAAGAGTCCTCTGAATACATCAAATTCGTCAATCCGGGAGATTTGCGCGTTGCCAGCGAGACTTGCGGGGCTCATGGGTGCCACGCGGCGGAAGTGCGCGCCGTTTCCACCGGCATGATGACCCACGTCGGCCTGCTGTGGGGCGCGGCGCTCTACAACAACGGCAGTTTCCCTTACAAGAATGCGCATTTTGGTGAAAGTTACAGCCCTGAGGGCTTGCCGCAATCGATCAAGACTTTTCCAAAGCCTGCGCCCGACGAGACGCGCACCAAGGGCATCTTGCCCGAGCTGGATCCGCTGTATCGTTGGGAAATTTCGCAGCCCGGCAACGTGCTGCGGGTCTTCGAACGCGGCGGCCACGGAAAAGCGGAGATCGGCAATCCCAATCGCCAGGAGGACCCCGGCAAGCCGGACGACAAGCTCAGCGACCGTGGCTTTGGCACAGGGCTTCGAACCGATCCCGTCTTCCTCGGCTTGCAAAAAACACGCTTGGTCGACCCTGTGCTCTCCTTTCCCGGCACCAATGATCACCCTGGTGATTACCGTGGAAGCGGCTGCACGGCGTGTCACGTGATTTACGCCAACGACGGCGATCCGTCGCATTCCGGGTCCTACGCGGTGTTCGGTCATTCCGGTTTCAGCTCTTCCTCGGATCCGACGATTCCGAAAAATGAGCCGGGACACCCGATCAAGCATGCGTTTACGCGCTCCATTCCCTCGAGCCAATGCATGATCTGTCACATCCATCCGGGCGCAAACATGATGACTACGTATTTCGGACTCACGTGGTGGGACAACGAAGTCGAGGGCGACAAGATGTACCCGAAAGAACAGCGCAATCCCACGGAAGAGGAGCGCTATCAATCGTATTTGCGCAATCCGGAAGGCGCGGCGGCGCGCGGGCTCTGGAGCAATGAACAATTTTTGGAGCAAACGGGCAGCGCCGAGTTCAACAGACAATTGAAAACGACGCAATTCGCCGATTTTCACGGACACGGGTGGATCTTTCGCTCTGTCTTCCAGCACGACCGCAAGGGCAACTGGCTCGACAAAGACGGCAAGCAAATCGCGTTCGACGATCCTGACCGTTTTGCAAAAGCCGTCCACCTTGCCGACATCCATTTGGAAAAAGGAATGCAATGCAACGATTGTCATTTCGAACAGGACAGTCACGGCAACGGAAAAATTTACGGCGAACCTCGCGCGGCCGTCGAGATCGATTGCATCGATTGCCACGGCACGATTCTACGAAAGGCCACGTTGGTAACCTCAGGACCGGCTGCACGGGAAGCGGTTACGCCTGGAGGCGAGCGCGGCGGGCATCTCGATGAGTTGCGCACGCCATGGGGCTTGCGGCGATTCGAATGGCGCGGCGACAGATTGATTCAACGCTCGATGTCGGTGGAAAACAAAGAGTGGGAAGTCATTCAGACGGCGGACACGGTCACGCCGGGAAATCCTCACTTCAGCGAGAGATCGCTGCGGGCCAAGCTGATGAGTAAAGACGGAACCGTTGCGGCGCAGGTGCCCGCGGACGATCGAACGCTCGCCCACGCGAACGACAAAATGACCTGCTACTCCTGCCACACATCGTGGGTGCCCACCTGTTTTGGCTGCCATCTGCAAATGACTGCCAACGCCCGCCGTCCGATGCTGCACAATGAAGGCTTGCTCACGAGGAATTACACGAGCTACAACTTCCAGGTTCTGCGCGATGACCTTTACATGCTCGGAGTCGATGGCACCGTCACCGGGCACCGCATCGCGCCGGCGCGCTCGTCTTGCGCGATTCTAGTCAGTTCGCAAAATGCCAATCGCGAGTGGCTCTACTACACGCAGCAGACAATTTCTGCGCCGGGATTTTCCGGACAGGCCTTTTCCACTTTTGTCCCGCACACGGTGCGAGCCAGAGAAACGAAGCAATGCAGCGATTGCCACGTTTCCGCTCAAAACGATAACAACGCGTGGATGGCACAGCTTCTGCTGCAGGGCACGAACTTCATGAACTTTATGGGCCGTTATATTTACGTGGCAACGGGCAGCAAGGGATTCGACGCGATT
>DATAIH010000333.1:0-21701 GCA_036262755.1 Candidatus Acidiferrum sp. | reverse complement strand
GGCTGTCCCTAACGCACCCCGCCGTGACTTTGCAGATTAAGGCCATGGAAAGCGACCTGGGAGTGCGGCTATTCGATTGCGCGGGCGAAAAAGTTTCCTTAACGCGACAAGGTTCCGTTTTGCTGACGCACGCCAACGAAGTCGCGGCAATGGTTTCCGAAGCGACAGGAAACACAGTGCTCGCAGCGAAAAAAGGCGAAGCTCTTGCGGCAGGACTCACTTTTGTTTTGCGACACTTCACTGCCGCCCCAGGGCAGCAAGCTATCCTGCAGAATTGCAGCGCGCTCCGCCCCCACCGCGAACAGCGGTCCGGCTCAAACGGGGGGGTGATGCAATGACACAGTTGCGGACGGGCGCGGGAGACCCGTGAAGCTCACTCCATCTCGCAGGGTTTACGGGCTCGGCGTGATTCTGCTCGTATCGCTGTTCATCTGTTCACGCAATGTCACCAGGATCGGCGATGCTTCCTTCCTTGCTCCCTTGGCGGTTGCGGGAATTGCATACCTCCTCGCCATTCGTGAGTTCTTCTCTACACCAAAATTCCCGCCACACCTTATAGCCATCGGGCTCGCGCTAGCTGCTGTGTGGCATTTTCAATTCCTACGAATGCCATCGGGCTTAGACGACGACATTCATCGATATGTTTGGGACGGCCGCGTGCAGCGGCTCGGCTATAACCCTTATATCCTCGTTCCGAGCGAACCTGCCCTTGCCGGCTTGCACACATCTGAAACACGTACGCTGAATAATCCTGAGGTGCCGAGCCCCTATCCACCCGGGGCGCAGCTGTTCTTTCGGGCCGTAACCGCGATTCACGAGTCTACATTTGCGCTGAAAGTAGCATTTGTAATTTGCGATATAGCGATCGTGTTTGTGTTGCTTGATGTCTTGCGTCGTACCCAACAGGGAGCGCACTGGGTTTTGGCCTATGCCTGGCACCCATTGCTGGCGACGGAGGTGGCGGGCAGCGGTCACGTCGATATTGTCGGCGTGCTGCTGCTGTTGGTTTCCGTAGCCGCGCTTCTGAGACGCTGGCGTGCGATGGCGGCCATCGCATTTGGGCTAGCTGTTGCGGTGAAATTGCTTCCAATCGTACTGCTGCCACTCTACTGGAAGCGGGTCCGCCTGCGCGACGGCGTGCTGGCTGCAGCCGTTCTCGGACTTCTCTACGTGCCATTTCTCGACCACGGCCGTATTCCTTTCGGATCGCTCGGCACCTACGTGCAGCGGTTCCGCTTTAATGATCCCGTTTTTGCAACGCTCGAGCGAGTGACGGCTCCACAGGTTGTGGCGGCGCTGGCAGTGCTCGTTGGCTTTCTTACCGCGATGTGGATGAGAAGAAGGTCCGTGGAATGGTCTTCCGACGGGTTTGCCTGGCCCATGACAGCCGCGCTGTTGTGCGCGCCCGTTGTATATCCATGGTACATGCTGTGGCTCCTGCCGTTCGCGCGTTCGGTCACGACACTGCCGATCATCGCCTGGACAGTAAGCATCATTCCTACTTATTATGTTTGGCATCTGCGGAGGCTTGGACGGCCGTGGGTGATTGCTGACTGGATTTTGCTGCTGGAATACGGATCCGTGGCAGTTGTAGCGGCAATTGTCGTTTTGCTCCGGATCACCCGATCGGCCGCACCGCCATCCTCCGTCGACCGACTAGAGTGAAGCCAACCGCACCAGCCGAAATCTTTGCATCTCTGAGCGTTTCTGCTTCATCCAACACGACAGTACATTTCATTCTCCAAGGAGGACCCCACATGACAAAGCTGCGCCGTTCCATGACCATCCTGCGCCTATTTTCGGGGGTGCTGGTCCTTGCATCGACTTCCGGGGCGCAGACACGCCCACCCATTGTGGAACAGCTTGCCAAGACCTATGGGATTGATTCGTATGATCAAATTGAAGCGATCCGCTATACGTTCAATCTAGAGCTCCCCGCCTTGAATTTGACTCTTTCCCGCACCTGGACTTGGGAGCCCAAGACCGGACAGGTCACCTATGAGGCAAAAGATAAAGACGGTAAGCCGGTGAAGGTCACCTACAATCGTAATCAGCTCAGCAGCGCGCCTGACAACGTGAGAAACGAAATTGAGCCGGCCTTCGTCAACGATAATTACTGGTTCATTTTCCCCTTCCATGTTTACTGGGACACCAGCGCCGTTGTGACAGTCAAGGACAAGCAAGAATTGCCACTAGGGAAGGGCACGGCGACCCTCGCGTCGGTGAAATATCCTGCGGAGGTTGGCGGCTACACACCGGGAGATACTTGGGATCTTTTCGTGGGGTCGGATGGGCGAATTAAGGAATTCACCTATCATCGCGGTGGACCCAAGCCACCGAGGCTACTCTCAACAACTTGGACGGGCTACAAGAAAGCTGGCCCCCTGCTCGTCTCAACCGACCATCGCGGGACGGCAGATGGCAAGCCGGCGCGTGTTTTCTTTTCGAACGTGGCCGTGAGGCTCGCGGGGTCGGACAAGTGGGTGGACGCGCAATAGGAAACAGGTGGCTCTCGGGATCCAATTGGTGTCGATTTTCAGGAACCAGTCTCGGGCGATCACGACGGTCGTGCAGGAGCTCGCGAGTTTGGACAGATCGCGGTTGCGACCACGTGGATTCCGAGCCGCGAGAGCGCGCCCCGAATAATCGGACAATAAGGATTCGGCTAAGGCCGGCACAGCCTTGCGCGCGACTTTAAGCCTCAGATTCCGCGAGAGTTAAACCTGCGCGGCAATCACGGCCAGTTGAATCCGACACACCCACCACGTATCTGGCCCCTGGATTGTGGGTTGAAAAATCTTTCGAGAAGATGGCATTCCGCCCACGCGGATGCGCGCGGAAGTTCACTTCCAAGAAAAGCCGACAACTCGGCAAGGTGGGAGGGGATGCGCCTGGTGCCATGACCTACCCTTGTTCCAGGGCCCCGCTAGTCACAACGTGACACGAGAGCTGCAGAAACCTACCAGGAAAGCCACCGCAACGTCAGGCAGCCAATAAAATCTTTCCTTGTCGAGAGCGCATCAAAACGTAAACATGCCTTCGCGCGGATGACGCGGAAAACCGGGAGGGCAAGATGAGCAGTGTGGGAACGAGCCTGCGGGATTTCCGGAAGGAAACGGACAGCCTAGGTGAGGTCCGCGTGCCCGCCGACAAACTCTGGGGCGCTCAGACACAGCGCTCGCTTGAGCACTTCAGTATCGGCAAAGACCTGATTCCCCGCGAGATGATTGCGGCCTACGCAGTTCTGAAGAAAGCCGCCGCCAACGCGAATCACGCTGGCGGACGGCTCAATGACGAACAACACCGCTTGATTGTCCGAGTCTGTGACGAGATTCTTGCCGGCGAGCATCAGGACATGTTTCCTCTGCACGTGTGGATGACGGGCAGCGGGACGCAGTTCAACATGAACGTAAACGAGGTCATTTCCAACCGCTGCTGCCAGCTCGCAGGAACATCGCTCGGCAGCAAGGCGCCGGTGCATCCGAACGATCACGTGAACATGTCTCAATCCTCGAACGATTCTTTTCCCACGGCGATGAATATCGCGGCGGCGGTGAGCGTGAAAGAGAAGCTCATCCCCGCGGTGAAAGCTCTGCGCGATGCAATCAACGCCAAGGCCAATGAATGGCAAAACATCGTCAAGATCGGGCGGACGCACATGCAGGATGCCACACCTCTTACTCTCGGCGAGGAGTGGTACGGCTATGTGGGCATGCTTGATGACAATCTGGAGCGTATCGACGATGCGCTCAAAGGGGTGTACCGTCTCGCACTCGGAGGCACCGCGGTCGGTACGGGCCTAAATGCCGCTCCGGATTTCGGCGAAGCAGCTTCGGCCGAAATTGCCAAGCTGACGAACCTTCCGTTTGGGAGCGCGCCAAACAAATTCACAGTACAGGGCGCGCACGATGCCCTGGTTCAGCTTTCGGGCGCCCTGCGCACGCTGGCGGTCTCGCTGTACAAGGTCGCGAACGATATCCGGCTGATGTCGTGTGGTCCGCGCGCTGGCTTCGCCGAGCTGATTATCCCCGCCAACGAGCCGGGCTCGTCGATCATGCCCGGGAAGGTAAATCCAACGCAAGCCGAGGCGCTCGCGATGCTCGCCGCCCAGGTAATGGCGAATGACGTGGCGGTAGGTTTTGGCGGCGCGGGTGGGTACCTCGAGATGAATGTGTACAAACCTCTGATCATCTTCAATATCACTCACTCGATCACGATTCTCGCCGACGGTTCTACCAACTTCCGGAAGTTCCTCGTGGAAGGAACCAAGCCGAATGTGAAGAAGATCAAAGAATACGTCGATCGATCGCTGATGCTGGTTACCGCGCTCTCACCGGTCATCGGCTATGACAAAGCGTCAAAGATTGCCCATTACGCACTAGACAACGACCTCACCCTCAAGCAGGCGGCGCTCGAGCTGGGATTTGTAACGGAAGCGGAATTCGACCGAGTGGTCGACCCGTCGAAGATGGTCCATCCCTACGTTGCAAAAGCCGGCGCGGCTAAATCCTAGTTCCCTGTTCAATTCCACTTACGAATAAGAGATTGCGAAAGGAAGGAGAATCGAGATGACCACGAATGCTCGCGGAATTGCGGCGCTTCAGGATCCAAAACTCAACAAGTCAACGGCATTTACGGAGGCGGAAAAGGAGGCCCTCGGCCTTGTCGGTCTGGTGCCCGATGTAACAGAAACCGAGGACCTTCAGCTTCGCCGCGTGAATCTGCAACTAGCCCAAAAGCCAACCGATTTGGAGCGCTACGTCTATCTGATGAATCTGCTCGATCACAATGAGACCCTTTTCTACCGCACACTCATGTCGGATCCGGCGCGTTTCTTGCCAATCGTATATGACCCGACGATCGGGGAAGCCTGCCTGAAGTTCGGACATATCTACCGTCAGGCGCGCGGCATGTATCTTTCGATAACGCGTCGCGGCAAGGTGAGGGATGTCCTGAAGAATTGGCCGGAAAAGGACGTGCGGTTCATTTGCGTCACTGATGCTGGCCGAATCCTTGGGCTTGGAGACTTGGGAGCCAACGGGATGGGAATTCCGATCGGCAAGCTGCAGCTATACACGGCGTGTGCGGGTGTGCCACCGCAATACCTGCTACCGATGTATCTTGACGCTGGGACGAACAATGAGCAATACCTGCATGATCCGTTGTACCTAGGCATGCGCAAAACGCGCCCGTCCACGAACGAACTTTATTCGTTTGTCGATGAGTTCGTGCAGGCGGTCCAAGAAGTGTTCCCCAAATGCTGTATTCATTTCGAGGACTGGACCGGCGTAGACGCGGTGCATCTGCTCCAGCGCTATCGCGAGAAATACTGCGTGTACAACGACGATGTGCAGGGTACAGCGGGAATCGTGGTGGCCGGGATGATTAACGCCGCCAAGATCAAAGGCAAGAAGTTAAGCGACGAGAAGTATCTGTTTTTAGGAGCAGGATCGGCGGGTATCGGTCTTGCCGACCTTCTGTGTTCAGCAATGGTTCACGAAGGACTGACGCTTAACCAGGCGCAGTCAAGAGTATACATGTTCGACATCAACGGGCTGTTGGAAGAGACGCGAACGGATCTCGTGGATTTCCAGAAACCGTATGCCCATAAACACGCTCCGACGCGAGATTTCGTCGCCGCAATCGAGAGCATCAAGCCAACTACGATCATCGGCGTCAGCACCGTCGGAGGCACGTTTACGCAGAAAATCATCGAGGCCATGTCTCGCATTAACGATCGCCCCGTGGTTCTAGCTCTCTCCAACCCCACGGAGCACGCCGAGTGCACACCCGAGCAGGCCTACACCTGGTCGAAAGGCAAAGCGATCTACGCGGCGGGCGTGCAGTTTCCCCCGGTTCACTACGAGGGCCAAACGTTCTTGCCGGGACAAGCCAACAACTTCTACATCTTTCCAGCCGTCGGCATGGCGATCTTCGCCACGGAAGCATCTCGGGTGACAGACGAAATGTTCATCGAAGCCGCACGGGCGGTAGCGGATCAAGTTCCATCCGAATTACTGAAGCAAGGACTTCTATACCCGCTGCAGTCAAACATTTTGGAGATAGAGGTTCAGACTGCCGCGCGAGTGGCCGATCTGGTCTTCGATTCCGGACTGGCTCGAGTCCCCCGTCCGAATGATACGGTCGCATTCATTCGTCAACATGTCTACAAGCCGGAGTACACGGCTGCGGCCACGGCGGCGAAGGCCGCGCGGCACGCGTAGCGATCAACGACTTGGTAACCGGGCGAGAGGATTTCACCCTCACCTTTGGGCCACCTGTAAGGCGCGACGCAGGCGGTTCGTGGAGACGTGCGTGTACAAATGGTAGGAATTGCATCTCTAGTGTGGTCCGCCCTTTGCCTGCTCGCCATTCCTGCGTACGCGCAAACTCAGACGGACGAGACTCTGGGCGGGCCAGACAGCCACGAGACGGGTCAAGGACCGCACGGTCACCTCTTCGGTGAATGGGATGGGGAAAGATCACATTTGTTGGAACGCGGCGTCCGCTTCGATTTCCAGTATGTTTCGGATTCTCTCTGGAATCTCAAGAGTGTGCAGCCGGAACGTTTTGCAAGCTGGAACCGCTTCCGCTGGACGGTCGACATCGATTTCGGCGCACTGACCGGTCATCGTGGTCTGTTTTTCCACGCAACGGCGCTCTGGCAAGCCGGCGGCAACCTGGGTGCCTACCTCGGAACATTGACCAGCCCGAGCGGCATGTCCAGCGCAAACACCTGCCGACTCGATTCCTGGTGGATCGAAAAGCGCTGGCTGGACGAGCGGCTAACGGTGCGCTTGGGCCAGTTTGCCGGACAGGATTTCTACGGTGCGCAGCACTACGCCGCATCCTTCATCTTCGAGCCAATGGGCTACGCGCTCGGCAATCTCTTTACGACAATTGAGGTCTTCGACCCGCCATCGACTCCTGCCATGGAAGTTCGCGTCGTCCCCGTTCACAACCTCTACGTGAAGTCGATGGTCCTTGCCGGCGACCCCGAACCTTTCTTACATAATCCCACCGGCTTGGTGCCGCAGTTCCGTGGCACGCCTGTGAGTGTAAGCGAGATTGGCTTCACTCCTGGCAGAAAAGCGACTTCCGCTCGCGCCTTCGATACTGTGGAATCTCGCAAGGGCTACTCCGGCCTCTATCAGTTTGGCGCTGCCTACAATCCTGGGAAGTTTACGACGCCTAATGGTGAAAAACAGGCGGGAAACTTCCTTTTATATTGGATGGCCAGTCAGGCACTCTGGCGCCTGAAGCCGGACGGCGCAAAGGGCTTGGATGGAACCTTCGCCTATGACTGGAGTCCGCCAAATATCAACCGCAACAATACGCTTCTCACCGCGGGTCTGCGTTTCAACGAGCCGTTGCCCCTGCCGATTCACAATACGATGTCGCTGGGCTACGCGCAAAACAGGCTGAGCCAGAAATTTGTGCCGCAAGGCGCTCCCGCATGGAAACCGGAGCAGGCGCTCGAATTCAATGCGCTTTTAGATCCGTTGCCCATGCTTCTCCTCCAACCTGTCGTCCAGTATTACGCGAACGTCGGCGGTAGAACTCATCACGCGGTGGTCTTTGGGTTTCGCACGAAGGTGGAATTTTAGATGGAAGCAGAAAGACAGGGGTCATGAACATCGGTGGTCCTGTAGGTGCACTGCTGCCGTGTTTTTTGTACTTGCGGCCAGAGAGCTCCTCGAATAGAAGGATTGGCACCCCCATTGCGCTCAACCTAGTTGCCGATTCTTTGCCCCTCTTCCACGGAACAGACAGGTTCCCCAGCGCCGGTGGCGGCTGGGCCTGCCCGGCGGCGGCTACCTCAATCGGGCTCGGTCTGAAACGGAACCGGCCAGGGTGACCCGACCGATCCACAAAGAATGTCGTTTCGGTGCCCTTCGTTCGGAGACCAGTTCTCCGGTCAAAAATTACGCGCGGCCGTTCCCGAAGAACCAACCGCAAATGTCTAGCTAACGGCGGTCATGTACTTCGAGAGGAACTTTGCAGAAAAGAGGTTCCCATGTCACCGAATCCAAGCGTTCGACACCATCAGCCAGGCCAAGCCGCTTTCCGAGCAATCCTGTCCGAGGACATCGATTGGAAGCCTTTCGCAGCGTTCCCGCCATCGGTGCGCCTGGCAGCTGTTGTTGGGCAACCTTCGGAGGATGGACCTTACGTGATCAGGGTCAAGGTGCCCCACGGCGTCAAACTGATGCCGCACAGGCACTCCGAGGATCGCATATACACAGTCATTTCGGGGGTCTTCTACATCGGCCTGGGGGATCAGTACGACGCCGACAAACTAGAGGCCTATCCGCCCGGTACCGTAATCATTCTTCCCGGCGGTACGTCGCACTTCCACTGGGCGAAGTCCGGCGAGTACATCACGCAGGTGACGGCGATTGGGCCGCTTGGTCTTGAATATATCAACTCGAAGGACGACCCGCGGAGCCTTGCGAGCTAAGCGAGCGCGCTTCGACCCCGTTGCGCTAACTGTCACCGCAGTCGGCCGCGAGTGGGAGCATGTTCTGGTTTGATGAGCTTAGGCTGGCTGTTGCATGGCTTTTGCCGGAACGCTCGCCAGCAAAAAGTTCAAGCCCTCCGCAGCGGTGGGATGCGTGAAAATCGCGTCGCGGAGGACTGTGTACGGCAACCCACCGATGATCGCCGTCTGAACCGCTGCCATCATTTCGCTTCCTTCAACGCCAAGCGCCGTAAATCCCAGGATGCGGTCACTTTGCGTGTCAATGAGTATTTTCACGAAGCCGCGGGTCTCACCCAGGGTGACGGCTCGAAGCACCGCGGCCATGGGCATCTTCGCCAGGCGATATCCAACGCCTCGCCTCTTCGCTTCCGATTCGTTCAGGCCGACCCGCGCGAGTTCAGGATCGGTGAACATGCAAAACGGAATGAGCCGTTCACGTGTAGTCCGGCTGCCACCGTTCAGGTTATCGCGGACCACACGGAAATCGTCGAAAGCGACGTGCGTGAAATGCGGACTGCCCGCGCAATCACCCATGGCCCAAACGCTCTCGGCAGTGGTCTCCAGTCGCTCGTTGACCTGAATATAGCCGCGTGCGTCTAGTTGGACTTCTGCCGCTTCCAACCCGATCCCTTGCGTGTTCGGCGTTCGTCCGGTAGCAACCAGCAAATCGGTTCCCTCGATCATTTCTTCTCCGTGACTGTTTTCAGCGACGATTCGGACTTTCTCCCCGGAGAGCCCCTCGACGTTGCGCACTCGAGTGTCGAGCAGCACTTCGATTCCCTCGCTCGTGAAATTCTCGAGTAGGGCTTGCGCAACGTCGTGATCTTCAGCGGCGGCGATTTGGCGGCTACGCTCGATCAGGGTCACCTCAGACCCGAACCGGCGCAGGGCCTGCGCGAGTTCGAGGCCGACGTATCCTCCGCCGAGCACGATGACGTGTTCCGGCAAACGGTCGAGATCGAGAGCCTCGACGTGAGTCATGGGTTTTGCAGCCGCCAGGCCCGAGATACCCGGGATGATGGAGCGCGAGCCGAGATCAAGAAATACGCGGTCACCGGCGATCATCCGACGGCCCCCCTGGTTAAGCTGGACCTCAACCGTTTTCGGAGCCACGAACCGGGCTTCTCCTTTGATCAGTTCCGCTCCGGTCGCCTTGAAGCGATCGAGATGAAACTGAACTTCGCCCTCGACCATCTTGCGCTTGCGATTCAGGACGCCCTTCATGTCCGTAGACACAGCTCCCCTTTGGATGCCGTATTCCGCGCCGTGACGAGCGAACCAATTCGCTTTTGCGCTGCGAATAACGTTCTTGCTGGGCAGGCATGCAATGTTCGGGCACGATCCCCCGATATATTTCCGTTCCACCACTGCCGTGCGATGGCCCGCCTGCGCCATGGTCCACGTCAGATGCTTCCCGGCCTCTCCGCTTCCGATAACCAGGATCTCATAGCGCTCTACGCCATGCATGATCCACCTCCGTGTATCTCAAATAGCAGTACGCCCGCCATCGACGGCGAGTTTTGCCCCGTGGATGAAACTGGAACGATCCGTCGCCAAAAACACAATAGCTTCGGCAATCTCGTCCGCCTTTGCCGGACGCCCCGCGGGGGCCTGAGCAGCCAGTTGGTCGAGACCCTCACCCATTCGATCCGTGCCTTCGGTGCGCGTAGGTCCGGGGCTCACAGCGTTGACCCGGACGCCGCTCGGGCCATATTCAGCTGCCCACGACTTGGTCAACAAATTGATCGCCGCCTTGCTCGAGCCGTACAGGCTCATGCCCGACACCCCATAATCGGCAACCATCGTCGAAACGTTGACGATGGCTCCTTTTCCCCTCTTCGCCATCAGCGGGGCAAGTTCTGCGACTAGGAAGTACGGCGCCTTGACGTTGAGCGAATACACCCTGTCGAACTCTTCTTCCGTGGTTTTGTTCGTCGGGCCGAACGGAAAGACCCCCGCATTGTTGATCAGGATATCGACGTGGCCGCCGCCGAGTTCTACTGCTTTTTTTGCCACTTCGCGCGCGCTCGGCGCATCCCGCAGGTCAGACGCAATAAAATCCGCTCTTCCTCCGGTCGCGCGGATGTCGGCAACCGTCTTCTCGCCGCGTTCCCGATTACGCCCAACGACCAAGACGCGGATGCCAAGCTGGGTAAGTTTAAGGGCCGCCGCCCGGCCGATACCGCTCGTTCCCCCGGTGATAAGGGCTGTCAGCCCATCGGTAGCCATTTGCCGATTCTCTTTTCAAGTTCTCTGGTACGGAACTTGGGACAATTCTTGGGACCACAAGAAGGGTTGAACCGAAGGGTAAAAGCAGGCTAACTTCCGGCGAATCGTTGAAATTCAGCTGGCTACTCGCCTTAGCAGCACCAAACAAGTCTAGCAAACGCCCGAGGAGTTTCCGACCCAGCGGCACGGAGTTGTCAGTGAGTCGGACAACGCGCCAGACGTCCAGACCCAAGTCACCGAGACCTTACGGCCGGTCCTCCGATCCTGACGCGGCCATGCGCTGGGCGACAACCCTGCGCGCGTTCTGGTAAAGCGCGCGCGCTTGCGGAATGGCCTCGACGCCCTTCTGCACCTGCGGGTCGCCTTCCAGAAGAACCTTGAACCCTTCTTGCATGTTGAACACGGACATGAACACTTCCTGCTTGATCTTGCGCTTGATCCAGTCCTGGTTCTCCGCTACTTCGGGTTCCGTGTAGCGGACATTGTGTTTGCTCAGGTATTCGCGGAACATGCGCATCACGTTGTCGTCGACTTCAAAGTCTTTCGTAACGGTTGGCTTGGTTCCCAGGAAATAACGTGTGAACCCGCCCGCGCCGGTTTCCGCGGGGAAGAGCACATCGGTACGAAGCAGCAGTTGTTGAAACTTAGTGAGCTTCGGCGCATCCACGACGATATCCGGCGCAATCCCGCCGCCGCCGGTAACCTGGCGCCCGCTGTCGGTCAGCCGCACCTCGGTTGGGTGCTCCGGAACCTTGCGCTCGTAATGATATTCGTACAGCGAAACGGATTTGTAATCGCGTTGGATCAGCCGGCCGCTGGGCGTGTAGTACCGCGCCGTCGTCAAGGCCAGCCCGGTGTTCTCACTCAGCGGAGTGACGGTCTGCACCAGGCCTTTACCGAAGGTCGTCTCGCCCACAATCAAGCCGCGGTCGTGGTCCTGCACCGCTCCCGAAACAATCTCCGTTGCCGATGCGGAATTGTTGTTCACCAGGATCACCAAAGGAGTGGTCACTCCCTGGTTGCCGCGTACCGCATAGTACCGCCGCTCGGGAGAATTTCTTCCGTGATGGGAGACGATCAGTTGATTCTTGTCCAGGAACATGTCGGCAACCGCGACCGCTTCGTTCAACAATCCGCCGGGATTTCCCCGCATGTCCAGGATCAGCCCGTCCAGCGAGGGAGCGTCCAGTTTCTTTAGCGCCTCGGCAATTTCGTGGTCCGTCGTTTCGTTAAATCCCGATAGACGGATGTAGCCAACGCCCGGCATGAGCAAAAACGCGATATCCACCGAATGCCGCGGAATCTCATCGCGCGTCACGGTAAACACCAGCGGCTCCGGATAGCCTTCGCGTGAAACGGTAATCTTGACCACCGTGCCTTTTGGCCCCTTCAGCAGGTCGGCCACCTCGGTGGTGGAGAGTTGGTCGGTAGACTTGTCGTCGACCTTAAGAATTACGTCCCCCGGCCGGATTCCCGCGTTGTAAGCGGGAGCTCCCGCGTAGGGCGCCATCACCACGGTGTGATTCTGCTGGGGAGCGACGATCATTCCCACGCCGTAGTACTTCCCGCGCTGGTCTTCCCGCAGCAGGGCAAATTGCTTGGCGTCGAAGAAACTCGAATGCGGATCGAGCATCCGCAGCATTCCGGGGATGGCTCCCTGGTAAACGGTTTTGTCCACATCTACCTGGTCGGCATAATTGCTCTGGACTACGTCCAGAACGCGGGTGAAGTTCCGCACGGCGGTCTGGTAATCGTCCGCCGACGCCGCCGTTGCACGCACATTGGGGCCGTAAATGCCTCCCAGTACGGCAGATAACAGCAGTACCCCGATGGCAATGACAACACCGCGACGTTCTGATTTCATGCTGGCCTCACGAAAACCCATCGTAAATTATAGCACACCGCAAACTCCAGTTTGACAGCGGCTAAATACCCTTTCTATGATGCAAATGGGGCCTTAGACGGCTGTCCGACGCCATGTTGAGCATTCCTCACATGATTGTGCTTTTTGTTGTGGTCCTGGTGGTTTTTGGGCCGCAAAAGCTCCCCGAGCTGGCGCGCGGCCTGGGGAAGCTCATGGCGGAATTCCGCAAAGCCTCCCTGGATTTCAAAACGGCGTTCGAAGAGGAGATCCGTGACCTGGAGCGCCAGGCCCTAATCGCCGAGCGCAAGAAGGCTGCGGAAGCCGCCACCGCCAGTGCCGCGCCAGCGGCGCAGCCGGCGACCCTCCCTGCTCCGGCGAGCACGGAAACGCCCACGGCGGAGATCTCCGCGGAACCCCAGGCCGGCGATGTTCCGGTCATCTCGCCCGTCGCTCAGTCCGTGGCCCGCGGTTCCGAAGACGCGGCAGAAAAGAATGCCGAGGGTGCGGCGGAGAATCTGCCAGAATCCTCCCCGGACGCCCCGCGTCCGGCGTAAACCTATGGCTGACTCCGCTCCCAATACGCAAAACCCCAGCCGCTCGGAGGAACCCGGCGGGACCATGACGTTTTTCGAGCACCTCAGCGAGTTGCGCAAGCGCATCATTTACTCGCTGTATGCCATAGGCATCGGGGCGCTCATTGGCGTGTATCTCTCAAAATATTTCGTGGGCTGGATCAACAAGCCCATGCTGAAGGCGCTCGCGGACGCCGGCTTGGATGCCAAGCTGATTTACACGCACCCGGCTGGCGCGCTTAATCTTGTTATCCAGGTGGGTGTATACCTGGGCATCGTTCTGGCCTCCCCGGTAGTGCTTTACCAAATCTGGCTGTTTGTCGCGCCGGCGCTTTACAAACACGAACGTGGCGCCGTCACCGGCTTCATGTGTTCCACCATTTTTCTTTTCCTGACGGGAATCGCCTTCGGCTACTTCGTCATGCTTCCCCATATCCTGCACTTTCTCGTAAGTCCCGGGCCGCTGTTCGCGCTGGGGCATGACGTCACACCCATGACGGACGTGAACGAGTATTTCGGATTGATTCTGCTGATCCTTCTGGGCATGGGGCTGATGTTCGAGCTTCCCGTTTTGATTTTCTTTCTGTCGTTGTTTGGAATCGTCACGCCGAAGTTTCTCTGGAAGAATTTTCGCTACGCCATTCTGGTTATCACGGTCATTGCTGCGATCATCACTCCTACTCCAGACGCCACGACGATGCTGGTGTTTATGGCCCCCATGGTCGGGCTTTATCTCCTAGGTCTCGGGGTCTCCGCGGTCGTCACGCGGCGGAGAGAACGCCGCATCGCGGCTACAGCGGAGGCGCGCTAATGGTCTCTTTTTCTGTGAATTGTTTGCGAGCTTCTTGGATCTTTGCCCTCCTGGGTTTCGTTGCCGCGTCCGTTGCTGGCTGCCAGACCGGCGGCACGGATTCGCGCAGCGTGGGCCAGCCGCCCTTTATGAGCAAAGCGGCTGCTGCTCCGCCACCCGCGTCCGAGGATGCGCCTCCGCCCGACAAAACCGATGGCTTCGATGGCCAGCGCGCCTATGCCCTGGTCGCCAAGCAGGTTGCCTTTGGCCCTCGGCCATCGGGGACGCCGGCACTCGCGCGACTGCAGGATTTTCTGCAAGCGGAACTGAAAAGCTACGGATGCACAGTCGAAACCGACAGCTTCACCGCGGACACGCCCATTGGCCGGCTGCCGATGAAAAACTTTCTCGTCACCATTCCGGGGGAAAAGCCCGGCATCATTCTTCTCGGCACGCACTACGACACCGCCTTGTTGAACGGGAATTTTGTTGGCGCCGATGACGGAGGCTCGTCCACGGCCTTGATGCTGGAGCTCGCGCGTCTTCTATGTCCGCAGCGCGGAAAATACGCCGTGTGGATTGCGTTTTTCGACGGTGAAGAAGCCATGCGGCAGTGGAGTGATACCGACAGCCGTTACGGCAGCCGCGAGATGGCCGCGAAAATGGCCATGTCCGGCGACATCAAGAAGATCAAGGCGTTTTTGCTGGCGGACATCGTCGGCGGACGCACGGCGCGGTTTCCGCGGGAATCCAGTAGCACGCCTGCTTTGGTCGATGTGTTCTGGAGTACCGCTCACCGGCTCGGTTACTCGTCGCTTTTTCTGGATAACACCTTTTCCGCCGAGGACGATCATGATCCGTTCCTGAAGCGCGGGGTTGCCGCCGTGGATGTGATCGGAGACTTTACGAACAACGGTTACTGGCATACCACGCAGGACGATCTCGGCAAAATCAGCCCCAAAACGCTCGCCATTGTTGGACATGTGTTTCTGGAAAGCTTGAAGCAGTTGCAATCGCAGTAGCCACCACGCGAAGAAAGGCGTCGTTCCTGGGTCCGCGCCTAGACCTCGAAGCGTACGTCCTTGCCTTTTTGCAGAGCCGAGTGCTTCTCGAAATCCTCGTCGTTGCGGAACGGAAAATCGGAGCGGTAGTGGCTGCCGCGGCTTTCTTCGCGAGCCAGCGCTGCGCGCGCCATCGCCAGCGCAAGGGTATGCAGGTTTCGCAGTTCGTGCCCGGCGCGGCCCGACTTGTCGCATTTGGGAAGCTCTATCGTCTCCAATTGCTTGATGGCTCCCGCCAACTCTTTGCCGCTTCGCATGATGCCCGCGTCGTGCCACATCACCTCACGGATTTTCGTCAGCACGGCGCATACTGCTGCGGGAGCCTTGGCCGCCCCGTTTTTCGCCGTCGCGCCACTCTTTGCGGCTAGTCCGTTTTTCGCTGCGTCTTTCTGTGCGGCCGAAAAGCTGTCTGGCAGCGGCGCAGGACCTCCCGGCAAGGCTTGCCCCTTGCGCTTTCCCGCGGGCGCGTCTTTCATCATGGCTTGTCCCGCGATCGCGCCAAACACCAGCCCTTCGAGCAGCGAATTACTGGCCAGCCGGTTGGCACCGTGCACGCCGGTCGTCGCCGTCTCTCCTGCGGCATAGAGACCCGGAAACGACGTGTGCCCCTTCAAATCGGTCTTCACTCCGCCCATCATGTAATGCGCTGCAGGACAAACCGGCGCCAGGTCGCTTGCCAGATCCAACCCGTAGCTCAGGCACGTTTCGTAAATGCGCGGGAAGCGCTTCTTCAAAAATTCCTCGCTCTTCTTGGTCATGTCCAGATAGACGTGAGTGCTTTGGGTGCGCTGCATCTCGCTGACAATGGCGCGCGCCAGCACGTCGCGAGGAGCCAATTCCTGCGCCTCGTGGTATCTCTTCATAAATCGCTCCAGGCCAATGTTGCGCAGCACGCCGCCTTCTCCGCGCAGCGCTTCGGAAAGCAGAAAGCGCGGCGCGCCTTGAATCGCCAGCGCCGTGGGATGGAATTGCATAAACTCCATGTCAGAAAGAACCGCACCTGCGTCATACGCGATGGCCATGCCGTCGCCCGTGGCGACTTCGGGATTCGTCGTCTCACGATAGATCTGGCCTAAGCCGCCCGTTGCCAGCAGCACCGCGTTTGCATGCAGTTCGTGGTGCGTGCCGTCGGTTTCGTCAATAAAGCGCAGCCCGGTCACTTGGCCGCGCTCGGTGATCAATTCCGTCGTGAACGCGTGTGCGCGCAGGTGCAGGTGGGGGATCGCATGTGCGCGCCCGAGCAACGCCCGGCTGATTTCGCGGCCCGTCGAGTCTCCATGAGCGTGCAGAATCCGCGAGCGGCTGTGTGCGGCTTCACGGGTGAACGCGAGCTTGGTTCCGGCGCGATCGAATCCGGTGCCCCACTCAATGAGCTGCGAAATGTACTTCGGGCCCTCTTCGACCAGCAACGCCACAGCTTCGGGCCGGCACAACCCGTCGCCGGACTTGACGGTGTCCAGTTCGTGCAGCCCGATCTCGTCTTCGTCGGAAAGCGCTATGGCCATCCCGCCTTGCGCCCACGCGGTGGCTGAATCGTTCAAGTTCGATTTCGCCAGAACCAGGACGTTTCCCGCTTCGCTCAATTCAATGGCGGCGCGCAGACCGGCGATTCCGCTGCCCACGACAGCGTAATCAACGTGATGGATTTTGGGGGGGGGCGTCATGGGCGTGGGCACTCAAATATGCCCAAATATGGTAGCACGAAGAAAATAGGCGGATAAGCAGACGGACCCGTGTGCCCCGCGGTAGGGGGCCTCGAGCGCGTGTGTTACATTGGAAAACGTCCCGCGCATGAAAATCACGCGCATTCGAGTGCAATCTTCGGCCGGTCCCTACTCCGTCGTTGCCGGAGTGGGGGTGGTCGGCCACGCGGCACGCGAAATCGCGAAGCTCGGACGCTTTTCGACCGTGCACATTGTTTCGTCGCCCCAGGTTTGGCGCGCCGCCGGCAAGACTGTCAAGCGCGGCCTGCGGCTCTCGCTTCGAAATGCTTTGCATCTTTTCAACGACGCGGAGTCCGCAAAACATCTTGGCACCGTCGAGCGCATTGCGCGCTCCCTTTGTCGAGCGGGAGCGGATCGCAAGTCGCTGATCATCGCAGTCGGCGGGGGAGTCGTTGGCGATGTGGCGGGATTCGCAGCAGCCTCTTATCTGCGTGGCGTGGCCTTGGTTCACATTCCCACGACTCTGGTGGCGCAAGTGGACAGCTCCGTTGGCGGAAAAACCGGAGTAAATCTCCCCGAAGGAAAGAATCTTGTCGGAGCGTTTTACCCGCCGCGATTGGTGATCACCGACCCTGATCTCCTCGGAACCCTTGCCGACCGCGAATTCCGAGGCGGGCTTGCGGAAGTCGTCAAACACGCGGTCATTGCCGACGCGCCGATGTTCACCCGGCTCGAAAAGGACCTGGATGAGATTTTGCGGCGCGACCGCGAAGCGCTGGGTTCCCTGATTCCTCGTAACGTCGAGATCAAAGCCCGCGTGGTCAGCCGCGACGAGCGCGAATCCGGGTTCCGCGAAATCCTTAATTTCGGCCACACCTTTGCCCATGCTCTGGAAAGCGCTACGCGCTATCGGCACTACCGGCATGGCGAAGCCGTTGCCTGGGGCATGATGGCTGCCGCTTTCCTTGGCCACGAACTGAACTTGACTCCGGCACCGGATGTCTCACGCATCATCTCGTTGGTCCGCCGTCTCGAACCTCTCCCGCCCTGGCCGAACCTTTCTCCCGCCACTTTGCTCAGTGCCATGCGGTCGGACAAAAAATCCCGCAGCGGAGTGCTGCGCTTCGTTCTCTCTCCGCGGATTGGCCAGGCGCGCACATACGATTCCGTCCCGCAGCAAGCGGTTGAGCGCGTTCTGCACTTCACGCCCCGCTTGATCACCGCCGCAGGCAGCCATCTTGGAGCCTCGCAATGAGCGGAGCCAGCGCCCCGGTAAAGGGCACCCGTCCTGAGGGCGCCGTCAGCGAGGCGGACGCTTCGAAAAAAATACGCGACATGTTCTCGCAAATCGCGCCGCGCTACGATCTGCTGAACCATCTCTTGTCTTTCGAGTTTGACCGGCGGTGGCGCGCTCGCGCTGCGAAGTGCGTTCGAGCGATCCTTCAACGCCCCGACGCGTTAGCCCTGGATCTGTGTTGCGGAACCGGCGATCTCGCTTTTGCTCTCAGAAACGCCGGCGAAGCCCGTATCCTTGGCGCGGATTTTGCCCATACCATGCTTGTCCGCGCCAGGATGAAAAGCCAGCTCGCCCCAAGGGCTTCTGCTTCTCCGCCTCGCGCCCCTATTCCATTTTTCGAAGCCGACGCTCTCCGCCTGCCCTTCGCGGACGCTTCCTTTGATTTGGTGACAAGCGCTTTCGGCTTCCGCAACCTTGCCAATTACGAAGCGGGTCTCCGCGAGATTTACCGCGTGCTCAAGCCCGGCGGCACAACTGCCATCCTCGAGTTCGCCGAACCACCGCAAGGTTTTACAGGGGATTTGTACCGTTGGTATTTCACCCGAGTCCTGCCGCGAATCGGCTGGCTGATCTCCGGTCATCAATCGGCCTACACTTATCTACCAAAGTCCGTGGCACGCTTTTTCCGCCCGCCCGAACTTGCCGCATTGATGCGCTCTGTCGGTTATCAGTCCGTCGACTTTCGTGAGTGGACTATGCATACCGTGGCGCTGCACACCGCAACTCGAGAAACTTAAAATTGAAAGCCGCATCATTCTTCCAGGCCGGCGGCGCGCAATTTGGCGAGCAGCGTCTTGGGCGTGATGCCCAGCTTCTCGGCGGCTCGTGTTTTGTTCCACCGGCATTCGCGCACCGTGTTTTCGAGCAGCGCCTTCTCCACTTCGGCCGCCGCGCGGCCGGTGACTTGCTCGAGTGTCCCGTCCCAATTGAACTTTTCCGATAGCATACCGGCGGGCACGCTCGCGGCGTCAGGCTTCGTTGCTGGCATTTGCAGCGCGTCCGCGTGAATGCTCAGCCCGTCAGCAAGGATCACCGCTCGCTCCATCGTGTTTTGCAACTCGCGCACGTTTCCCGGCCAGCGGTAATCGAGCAACCGCTCCCGTGCCTCCTCGGAAAGTTCCAAGCCGGGCTTGCTGAACTCGCGGCTGAATTTCTCCAGGAAATGACTGGCCAACAACAGCACGTCGTTGCCGCGTTCCCGCAGAGGCGGAATGGTGATGGGCACCGTGGAAATCCGGAAATATAGATCGTCGCGAAACAGTTTCTCCTGCACTTGCTTCTGCAAATCGCGGTTCGTGGCCACGATGATACGGACATCCACGTCGATCGATTGCGTACCGCCCACGCGCTCAAAGCGTTTTTCTTCCAGCACACGCAGCAGTTTCGCTTGAATCGCCAGGGGCAACTCGCCAATTTCGTCCAGGAACAGCGTGCCCCGGTGCGCCAGATCCATCTTTCCCACTTTCCGCGTGGCCGCCCCGGTGAACGCGCCCCTTTCATGCCCGAACAATTCGTTTTCCACCAACCCTTCCGGAATCGCCGCACAATTCAATGCCACGAACGGTTGTTCCCGACGCGACGAAAGATGATGAATCGCCAGGGCAAACAATTCCTTTCCCGTACCGCTTTCGCCCAGCAGCAGGCAGGTCGTGTCCGTCGCCGAGATTTTCTGGATATGCTGGCTGACCTGGCGGATGCATGGATGCTCTCCCATGATCCGCGGAAAGCCGTAGCGCGCCGCATACTCCGCACGCAGCAGCAAATTCTCGCGTTGCAGCTCCTGCTGCTCCGCCGCGCGCTTGACCAACAGCTTTAAATGGTCTAGGTCCACAGGCTTCTGCACAAAATCAAACGCGCCGTCTTTCATCGCGGCAACCGCTTCTTCCACCGATCCGTACGCGGTCAGCAACAAGACGGGAATCGTAGCGTCGGCTTGCTTGCTTTCCCGTAGAACATCCAGCCCCGACGCTCCCGGCATCTTCAGGTCCGTGATCACCAGCAAATACCGGCGCGCGCGCACTTTCTGTATCGCGGCCGTGCCGTCCGCCGCTTCGTCCACGGCGTATCCCGCGCGCTCCAGCGCCTTTCGCATCATGGCGCGCAGTTCGCTCTTGTCTTCAACGACCAGGAGAGGTTCCATCTCTCTCGTTTTTATCACGAATCCCGATGAGTCTAGGAAACAACGGAAGACACATGTGCGGAGAACGAAAGTACCGCCCCTCTGTAGCTGGCTGGTTCAAAGTTCCCTATGCCAGAACGCACACCCGTAAACCATAACTGCGCTATGGCCTGTGGAAAATGTCGCCGATACGAAAAGGAATACGAAGGATCAAAACGTACGACTAAGGCCGCAATTACTGCGCCCACCCGGGGTCGCCGCCGGACTTCCTCAGGTCCGTCTCCATGTCATCTAACTGCCGCTTGAGCTGTTCCAACTCCTTCTTCTTGGCCTCGATCTTTGCGGTCTTGTCGTTGACTTCCGCGCGGCTGTTCTGCTCGTTCATCGCCTTTTGCGGATTGGTGTAATACTGCAACTGGGCCTTTTGCAATTCGCGCTGAAGAATATCAATTTCCTTCTCGACCGTAGCGATTTTTTGGTGCTGCTCAGCGAAGCGTTTACGCCATGCTTTCTCGCCGTTTGGATCTTCCTTCTCGCCGGCATTTTCCTTTTTCGTCGCGTCTTCAGCCTTCCCCGCGTCCGCGGCCGGTGCTGCCGTCGCGGCGTCAGAGCCGGGGATTGCGGGCGTCGAAGCGGTTGCGTTTTGTACCGAAGGTTTCTCTGCCTCCGCCGGCCTCACATCATCGTCGGTATAGACCTTCTTGGGCTTCTGCGCGTTCTTCTTCTCTTTCTGTTCACGCGCTTTCCTCGCGGCGTCTGCCACGGGATCACCCGTTTGCTGCGAGGAGTCCTGCTGCGACGCACTCTGTTGTCGCGCGTAGCTTCCCAACGGTGCCAGGCACAGCGCCG
The DNA here is from genome assembly GCA_036262755.1 of Candidatus Acidiferrum sp. GTDB lineage: Bacteria > Acidobacteriota > Terriglobia > Acidiferrales > UBA7541 > Acidiferrum. The sequence continues at coordinate 774 of DATAIH010000333.1, read as the reverse complement.
CGAGCACCGCCGCCATGGTCAACCAATCGCTTTTCCGCATCTTGTCCCGCCCTTCCGGAGCTGTTCCGAAGGCCCCTTTTCTCTCTTGTATGGTTAGGTGCGACCCTGCTTTGATTGTACTGCCTCCGCAACCCGTGGACACAGCGGTAACGTAACCATAAACTCCGCCCCGCCTTTCGGACAGTTCCTAACTGCTACCTGTCCTCCGTGCTGCACAATGATTTTCTGCACCACCGCCAATCCCAGTCCCGTTCCATTGCTCTTGGTGGTAAAAAACGGCCGGAACAATTTGGGGATGGCCGCTTGCGCGATGCCGGGGCCATTGTCGGCGACGACGACGCGCTGCCAACCCGCTTCCTCGCCGTCCGTCACTTCTCCGTGAACGGTCACGCGCCCGCCGCCCTCGGCCTCGGCGCACGCCTCCGCTGCATTCCTCGCAAGATTCAGCAGCGCCTGCCGCAGCAGCCCTTCATCCCCCGCGACTTCGCCAAAATTCCCATTGCACTCGATGGTCACTTGAGGCATGGTCTCGGCTACTTCCGCTACCGCGCGCTCGACCACCTCCTCCAACTCCACGCGCTCTTCTGGGATTTCCAGGGGCCGCGCATACTTCAAAAACTCCGCCACCATGTGGGTAATGTTCCGGGTTTGCTCGACGATTTTCTTCGCGTAATCCGCGGCCTCGCGCGGTGAAGACTCCGGAATCAATTGAGCGTATCCGGATATAGTGGCCAGCGCGTTCTTGAACTCGTGGGCGATTCCCGCCGACAACTC
>DATAIH010000332.1:0-4981 GCA_036262755.1 Candidatus Acidiferrum sp. | reverse complement strand
ATGCTGGCACTGGCCGAGAAGCTCAGCGGAACAAAAGTTTCTTGTAGGTTCAGCTTTTCGGAGTGTTCGCCTTGCCGGTAAACGGCGACGTTCTGGCGACCGAGCTCTGCGCCCACCACCAGGTCGAAGTGCTGAAGAAATTGACCATTATCGCCGCCAGGCTGCAATCCGAAGTTGCGAAAATGGTCGGCGATGTAGCCGGCCGCCAGATCGAGTTCCTTGGTTCCGTCGCCGCGGCCTTTGAGTTGATCGCTCGACAGGAACTTGATGGGCTCGAGAAACTCTTGAGCGGAGAACGGTCCTCCCGTCTGCGTCCAGCCAAGTTCCGCAAAGTGTTCTATGAGGATGAACAGACCGATACAAAGTCCGAGGGCGGCGAGCACCCGGTTCCTGCGGAAGATCGGAGTTTTCCAGTCTTGGAGTCTCACACCAGATCCTTGGTTAATCGCCTTTGATTATAACGGCATTTTCTTCGGTGTTGTTGGGCTTCTCGAGTAGCGGCGGTTTATTCTGGCTCCATGTGCTCTCGTTGGCGAAGGCACATGAGCAGGAAATTGCTAGGAGATACTCCTCAGATCTCCCTCGAGGTCATCACATTCGAGAGTTTTATTTCACCTCTCCCGCTTCGGCCAGAATCTCGCGCAGGCGGGAGATAGGGATCGCCGCGGCCGTATGGCCATCGCGCCCAGTAACCGTCTCTGCGGTCAGCAACGAATCATCGATGGCTTCCTCGGTAGCTTCCGCAGCGGCTTCGAATAGTGGCGAGAGCGCGTCTTCGCCTAGGAGCGAAAGCGCAGGGCCGCGCGCCGCCCCAAAGCTGCTGCGGTTTGTGGTTGAGAATGCGATCACAAAATCGCCGCTGCCGTTACTTCCGGTCGAGCCTGTGCGTGCCATTCCCAAAATCGCACGCGCCGCAAGACGATGCAGTTGGCGTGAATCGAGCGGCGCGTCAGTGGCGATAATCATCATGCATGAGCCGTCCGCCGGATTTCGCGGCGAGGAGTCCAATGTGCGGCTTTGTTGGAACGGCGGCTGCAACTTCCTCCAAACCGGAACTCCCGCGATGGTCAGACGACCTCCGAAATTCGTCTGCACCAGGACCCCAAGCGTAAATCCCCCCTCTTTTTCCGGCAGATGACGCGAGCTCGTACCGATCCCGCCTTTCCACCCGAAGGCCATGGTGCCCTCACCGGCTCCGACAGTGCCCTCCTCGACCGGCCCGGCAGTGGCTTGCTCGAGGGCGCGCTTGACGTGTTCCGCCTTGATGTGAAAGCCACGGATATCGTTGAGCCACCCGTCATTGGTTTCGCCCACAAGCGGGTTCACGCTTCGTACATTTTCATTGCCCAGAAGAACCAGGGTCCAATCGGCCAAAGCCGCGGCTGCGTCCCAGGCGCTGAGGGTGTTTGTCAGCACAATGGGTGTCTCGATCTGCCCGAGTTCGTTGACTTGCGTCGAGCCCACGAGTTTGCCGAAGGCGTTGTAGGTGAAAACCGCACCGGCGACTTTTTCCTGAAAGATATTTCCCGCATGCGGCAAGATCGCGGTGACTCCGGTGCGAACGTTCTCACCCCGGCTAATCGTGACTTGGCCTACCAGTACGCCCCCCACATCGGTGATGGCGTTCTTGGGTCCGGGATCATAGACGCCTGGGCGAATTCCCACCTCGCGGGCTCGCGGCCGGTGTTCAGCGAGCTTCGAAGGATTTTGCGCTCGGCTCGTCCCGCACCAGAGCGCGCAGATGGACAGAAACAAGATAAGTCTGTACACGGCTGTGCCTCCAAAACGACACTCCATCCTGTTTGGCGTGTACAGATTCGACTAGAACCGGGCGGAGCGCAAGACTCGGTCTGGACGTGGTTGGCATTGTCCCGCTGGGCTCTAAAAGAGGGAACAACTCGGTTCTTACGGAGGCCCGCTTCCCGAGGGTCACAAGTTCTGCCGGAGCCAGGACCCCGTGAGTTATTTTCACGCGAACGAATGAAAGGGAAGTGCGGCGTGAAATCCGTTCAGCGGCATAGCGACGAATGGTAGCCTAGTTATCTCGACAGCAACGGATGAGCTCTCGCCGACTTGCGGCATCAAGGCCGTTATAGGAGGTAATCGTAGTGAGCGGGCATGTCTTGATAGGCGTCGGGCGGGAAATTCACTCTGTGCCGGACGACGCCTTCCAAAAAAGCGTAAAGGCTCTTCCCGCCCGAATGGCTTCGCGTTTGGCGTTCATGTCGCGGAACCACCACTCGGTACGCGACTTCGCAGTTCGCGAGCTTCCGAGGCAGGACCGGCCGCTTTCGCCGATGCAGATTGCACAGGTTACCGGCCTCGCTCCTCAAGATGTCTCGGCCATCCTCGCAGACCTGGAAAGAAATCTGTTTTTCCTGGTGCGCGACCCCGAGGGGAATGTGAGTTGGGCGTTCCCGGTCACCACGTCCGAGACCCCGCACCGCCCGAGGTTTTCAACCGGAGAGAAGATTTTTGGAGCTTGAGCGGAAGATGCCTTTGCCACGTCCTTCGTCGAAGGATGCCTAAGAGGAGAAAAGCTGAGAGTTCGTGTGGATTCGGAATGCCACCATTGTTCGCGGCGGCTTGCGGTGGACGTCGATGAACATCTGCGCTTCCAGGTCGTGTCGAGGGGAGCGTCGCCATTGATTTTCGAGCCCGACATCGATTGGAGCACTTTTCGTGGCGCAAACATCATTCACGATTATTGAAACCAAACCGTCTTCTTCTGGTCAGAAGAACACGCCCGTGATTACCGTGGCAACCATCCGCAGCCCGACGGTACGTACCTCACGCTGGCGCAGGCCGCGTTTGCAGAACGCTATGCGCAATCAGGATTGTTCGCCGCCACACTGGATGGTCGGCTTCGACGCTAAGCGCCCACCCCGTCCGCGCAGGCCGCCAGTGGCGCCAAGGGTTAGGGAGAGTCCTCGGCCGGTTGACCACGACGCTCGGTTGCAAGTCGGCATGAGCCTGCCCTCGTCGGCAGGCAGCTCTGGCACGCTGCGGTGGAGTTGCGCGGTGAGTCGCCCGTCGAGGTGTCCAGACTGATCAGGCCGGTATTTGGGAAGTAGTGGCTGATGATTTCGCGGAAATTGGCGCCGAATTCCGCCATTGCGCTTGCGCCGCGTTGGCAAAGTCCGATTCCATTTCTCGGTAATCAACTCGAGAAGGATACACTAACGGTGTTAACTCCCATCGAGGCCGGGGAAGGGGCGAGTACAAGCGACAAGCTTCCGCTCATCGCGTTCGCAAAAAATTACGGACAGCCGCTAGTTCGCAGTTCCTTCAACTGTTGTAGAGCTTCGACGCTGCCATGTTTGCCGGCTGCCTGAAGAAGGACTTTTGCTTGTTCGCAATTCCGGGGAATTCCGTCTCCCGTCAAATAAAGTCGCGCCAGGTCGACTTCCGCGGAGTAGTTGCCCGAAGCAACCGCCGACCAAAGACGGGTTACCTCCGCGCTTTTATCCTGCGCCGAATTCGCCGACCGGCGATCCACCGAACGGTCCGGGTCTTCCTTTGTGCGTGAAATTGCAAGTCCTGCGCTCTGCGAATTGACCTGTCGGGAGGAATCAGGCGGCAGGGCAGAATCCCCCGACGCCTCCTTTTGAAGTACAGCTGGATTCGCCTCGGCGGACGGCGAAGGGTAGGCTGGAACTGGAGGCGAGCTCGGCTGCGGAGATAAAGTCTGCCGTTGCGGGCCGGTCCCGGTGATCTTTTCTCCCAGATGGATGAGCGAGGCCCCCAGCTGCGGACGAAACATCTCAAAGAGTACTAGGACGGCCACTATGACCACACCGATAAGGAATCCGGTCGCAAGCCTATATGCGATAGCCCCGTTAGATGCTTGAGAATCCTGTGATTGCCGTGGCGGGTTCGAAGCAAAAAGAGAAGGCAAACCTGGAATTGGGCGCGGCCCCATCGGCCGCCCTTCAGCAACCTCGATCCTTCCTCGTGAAACCGGCGACCGCGGAAACGTCGCATTGTGCCGGGTTTCAGGCACCTCGGGCGGCTTTTGCGTTGACCTGGCAGGCCCGGGAAACTGTTGGAATTGCGGAGGTACCTCCAGTTCACCGCGCTGCCACAGCCAGGTGCGAATTTGATCGGAGCTGTCTGCCCCTGTCTCAATGAAACGCAAACCGCCGGTTTTGTTGGAGCTATCCGCCCATACCACGTTGCCGGTGATCTCAATCCGCTCCTCGGGGCGAGGAGAGATCCAAATCCTGATCCGGCTTGGGCCTAGTTGCTGAACCGCACCGGCCGCTCGGAACCCGAGTCCCTTCTCCGATGCATCGAGGACAATCCCGCCCCTTCCCGCCTCAAACTCGAGGTACGGAATCCCGCCGGGCCTCTTCCTTTGGACACACCGCCGCTCAGTTTTCATGCGTGCTCGTGGCGTCAACAGCTTAGGGTGATTCTCTCATTTGTTGCTGCAATATCACAGTCATCTTTTTAAGAGCAGCCTCCGGTCCTAAGACACGGCAGACTTCAGCTTCGATGCAGATGAAGCCGGGAGGGCTGGGCGGCCGGCCGGCACGTACGCAGTCACAAAGTAGTGAGCCGAGGTAATGATTCGTTTCACGGAAGCGAGGGAGGGTTGCGGAGGATATTGGGGCGGCGCTCGGAGAAATTGGAATCGCCGGCTCCGTGATCTTGGTGAAGATCGCCCACATCGCTTTTTGCCCATTGCGACCCTAAGCTAAGGAGCAAGGCCATGAGCTTGGCCCTACTTTTGGTCCGAAGTGATTCGGCAAGCGATTGAGCAGGGTGGAACGTGAGGAACCGATCGCGGCGCCCTAGAAAGCAATGGCTGATTTGATCCGAGGAGAACGCATGTGCTGTTGACTTGCTTACGTTTCCTCCAGCCAAGCAGTTGCTTTTCGGGGAGAAGGTTAGATAATTAACCCGTCCCACGGTCCAGGGGCGTGACGCGGAATGGTTTGTCCTCAGTGCGGCCACCAAAATTCGGCTGGAGTCGGTG
>DATAIH010000331.1:0-43578 GCA_036262755.1 Candidatus Acidiferrum sp. | reverse complement strand
ACATATCGCACTCACTGCACAGAAGTTGTCGCTCAGATCACCAACCATACGGGCGCATCTCTTTATGTTCCAATACCCGCCGAACCCAGTTACAACGCCCGCTCCTTATCCGCTTTCTCGTCCCTTCTAGTCCCTATCTGTCCGGCAGTGCCCTATTTGGTCCGCTTCTGTCCGAAATCCGTCCGACTCTGTCCGAAGCGTTCCGTTCCTGTCCGTATCGGTCCGCTTTTGCCTTCCAGGTATGCCCCTTGCCGGCCGCCACCGGTCTTTTGAGACGGGCACCCACGAAATTCAATTGCGCCGGCATCATCTGAGTGCTATATGTATACACCTTGTATGGCGAAGTCAAGTCCACACTTCTACCGCCAGACCCTGGAGAAACTCGCCGAGGAACCTCCATCCTCCAAGACTGCCCTCCTCCGTTTTCTCCTGCCGCAGATTCAAGCCGCCCTGCGCTCGGGAAAGACACTCAAACAGGTCTGGCAACGACTCTCCGAAGATAGTCTCGATATGTCCTGCGAGACGTTTTGCCGACTCGTTCGCCGAGTGCGAGCCAAACCTCGGGAAACCGCACCGCCAAGCGGAGAAAACCTGCAGCCGCCTATCGCCAGCACTCAGGCAATTGAGCCCGGTCCTGCGCGCGATCCGCTTGCAAATCTAAAACGATTGGAAGCCAACCGTCCCGGATTTCATTGGCGACCGACGAAAACTGTAGACGAGCTCGTACATGGAAGGAGAGCCGCTAGTGACTCAACAAAGCACGTCGAAGAGTAGCAACAATGGTCGTCGGGGAGGAACAGATGAGTGTCACATTTTCTTCAGGGTTCCAAGAGTCGATTTCGAACGCCGATGAAGGATATCGGCTGGCCATGCGGCAAGCGGCGACGCTTCTTCGCGCCGGTCCTCGCACAAACCTACGAGCCGAGGTCATGAAGGCGTTTTGAGTTCTGCGAATGAGCGAGTGAATTTTTATGCGTGTCATCACCAGAAGAGGCGACGAATCGGCCATTTTCAAGCAGCGCCTCCTAACCCTGCCCGAAGCCGCGCGCTATCTTGGCTGTACACTCTGGTCAGTGCGTGATTTGATCTGGAAAGGACAGCTGCCCCACACGCGATTCGGCAAACGCTTCCAGGTGGACGTTCAGGATCTGGATGCCATGATTGACCGAGAAAAACGAAGGGAAGGCCGAGATCATGTCGTTGTTGCCGAAAGTCGGAGCGCTGAAGGATTCGTGGTAGTGTCATCTGCAATTGGAGATCCCAACGATGGGCGCAAACATCGAGAAAAAGAAGGCAGGGCAAAGTCGAGGCCGCCGCGGCGACGGCTCCATTTACAAACAGAAGTACCGGACTCGTGAGGGAAATCTGCAAGAGAGCCGCTTCTGGTCGATCAAGTACTACAAGCACGGCGTTGCGTTTCGCGAAAGTTCCTACTCCGAGAAGTGGGTCGTTGCAGAGCGTCTGCTACGAAAACGGCTAGGCGAAATTGACGCCGGTATGTTCGTGCCTCCTCGAGCCGAGCGATTACATTACCGGGATTTAAGATTTGGCCTCTTTGCAGACTACCGGGCCAACAGCCGCAAATCTCTTCTGCGACCTGCAGACGGAACTGAGTATATCTGCGGAATGGCAGCACTGGATGAATTCTTCAGGAGCTACCGCGCCTCGGAGATCACGACCCCGCGCATCCGCGAGTTTATAGCGCGCCGGCAACAGAAGGGATTTCCGAACGCCACGATCAACCGCTCGCTCGCATTGCTGCGCCGCATGTTTATGCTGGCTTTCGAGGACGGGAACATTCGGGTGGTTCCCCACTTTCCGATGCTAAAGGAGAACAATGTTCGGAAGGGGTTTCTCATCCACGACCAGTACACGCTGGTGCGTAACGCGCTTCCGGATTATCTGAAGCCCGTTCTTGCGATGGGCTACTTCACGGGAATGAGGCAGGGAGAGATTCTGCCCCTACGCTGGGAGCAAGTAAGCCTGAGGGACAGTCAAGTGTTACTCGATCCAGGAACAACCAAAAATGACCGGCCTCGAATCGTTCCGCTCACTGGTGAGCTGGGTGGGATCCTTGAAATGCAATTTGACCGGCACAAAACGGAGTGCCCGCAATGCCCGTATGTCTTCTTTTACAGGGGAAGAAAGATCGGGACGTTCCGAAAGGCCTGGCGGAACACATGCGTCCGCGTGGGGCTTGCCCGCTTTATTTGCGCCCATTGCGGACAGCCAACCGTCGGGACTAAGAAGTGTTCTCCCTGTTCGAAGCTAGGGAGGAACGACCAACGGCGCTATGAGGGCCTGCTGTTTCACGATCTGCGACGGACCGGAGTGCGCAACTTGGTGCGCGCAGGGGTACCCGAACGGGTCGCCATGGACGTCTCCGGGCATAAAACCAGGGCGGTGTTTGATCGTTACAATATCGTAGACGAGCGCGACCTCAGAGACGCAGCTCTGAAGCTCAGTCGGTATCTCTCCGCCGAGTTTGGGCATAGTTTGGGCATAGAGGCCATCTTCAACGGGAAAACGGGATCTGCGGAAAAAGCCAAGTCATTGACTGCCAAGGAGAAAGATTGGCTGGGAGGCCTGGACTCGAACCAGGATAGCCAGATCCAGAGTCTGGAGTCCTACCAATTGGACGACCTCCCAGCTGTTGAAGGTCTGAGACTTACATCATGCCACGGCTTGAAGTTTTCGGTCAAAAGACCGAACGCATCATCCTCCGTCGTTCTCCATCGTCTTGATCAAAAAAGTGCGACGGACGACCCAATTCAGGCGGCGGGAGACAGTTTATCCGACGACCGTGGGTGCCCTGGGCCCCTCGTAGGGGCAACTTGAGATTAGGGACTTGAAGCTTAAGTGCAATATCCCGAGCGGCTTACAACTGAATCAGTAAGGCTGCGGTTGACTCCAGAAGCTCCCCCTTCAGCCGGGGGTCAGTCCGTTCCTGATTTTAGACGCGAGCTAGCCATCAACTGTGAGGGAACAGAGCGAGAGGGGCATCGCATGTGCTTCTGTCCTCCCGCCGGGGCCAAGTCAGACGCTGGCTTTTCGGTCTTCGGCAACCGGCACCATTTGCCCTTTGCGGATCGCATATTCGGCCGAGCCCCATCGGATGCGGTTCGAACCAAAACTTGCCAGCCAAACCACGAAGTAAATGGCGTCGCGAATCGGCACAAGCCAGAGGTTTCGCCGCAAAACTTGGTCTCCGACGCCCCATACTCCAACTGTCCATGCCATACCGGAACGCAGGACCAGATACGCAGCGAGAAATGTGCCGGTGATCGACCATGTTGGCGCAAGCATAGCGGCGAGGACCGTCCAGGGAAGTCCTTGCGTGAACAGCAGTCCAAGGTAGGAGACGGGCCGACACAGCCTCACCGTGCGGGCCCACCGCAATTGATGCTCCCAAAAACCTCGGGGCGTTTGCGCCGCATACATGGTCCAAACCGGTTCGCGCGACAGGACGATTTCTCCACCGGCCTTGGCGAGCCTGTAGCCGAATTCGTAATCGTCTGCGAGGGCATCGACCAGGGTTTCGAACCCCCCCATACTTCGGACCCACTCCTTGGTCGTGGCAATGGAGGCCCCCAGCGCGAAACGGATTCCTTCCTTCCATCGCGCCATCAGCACGCCGGCGAAAAAATCGCTGGCCGCACCGATGGCTTCCAGTTTTGCGCCGAGGTTTTCCTGGGCAATCGCGCGATAGAACGAGGTGACCGCCCCGGTTTTCTTCTCGCCGAGTGGCGCAACCACCTCGCGCAGATAGCTTGGCCCGACACGCACGTCTCCGTCGGTCAGCACAAGCACATCGTGTTGAGCTTCGCGAGCCAGCATCGCCAGCTTGTTTACTTTGCGGTTTGCACCGAGGTCCGCTGCGGTGGTGAACAATCGAATTCTTCGTTGAGGAAATTCCGCAACAATCTGCCGGATTACGGGCACGGCGGGATCGTTCTCGTCATTGACCGCAAACAGGATTTCGTATTCCGGATAGTCCTGTTTGCAGAAACTTGCGAAGTTCTCGTAGGAGCCGAAGTCCACGCCGCGGACAGGCTTGAGCAGGCTTGCAGGCGGACTGTACTCTGCACTTGTTTGTCTCCGTTGCGGGCCGAAAAAGCGCAAAGCAGCAAGAGTCGCCAGAAGGTAGTAAACATAGGGAAAAGCCGCTAGCAGCAGCAGGGCGTCACGCCAGAGAGGGTGGTGCCAGATCACGAGAGCCGGCCGGCTATCATCATAGGAATTCTCTCAGGATTTCCGTCAACCCGCTGCAACCAATGCGACGCCTATGCAGACCAAGATGACTCCGGCCCACCTTGCGGTGCTTACGTCCTCCCTGAGAATGAATTTTGCCCCAAACGTTCCGGCGACATAGCTGAGGGCGGACGCTGGAATCACCAGGCTTATGGGCTCCCAGGACAACAAAAGGAGGAGCGCATAGAACGATACCGCCATCAGCGGAACGCCGGTCCAAAACCAGCCGCTGCGCACGGCGCGTCCCAGAAACTGCAGTACCGCCCGTGGCCGCAACCGTGCCGGCTCGCCAACCGACTTCATTCCGTGGGTGATGGCGATCTCGCCGCCGGCGCTGCCCAGGATGAGAACCGCAAGTCCCACAATGACATGAACGTACATCAGGCAGCTACCTCGCTCGGCACTTCCGTGGTTCGGGGCTTTGTTTGTCCAACCAGGAGAACACCCACGCAAATCAAGACCACGCCGATCCATCGTCGCGGCGAGACGGATTCGTGAAGGAAAACGACCGCCAGGAAAGTAAGTACTGCGTACCCAAATGCGCCTGCGGGCATGACGTAGCTGTAATCGGCCCAACTCAGCGCGGTCATGTAACTGACCATAAATCCGATAAGGAAAAAGATCGCCAGCCAAATGGCCGCACTCGTTACCGTAAGGCGGAAAGCCTGCGAGAGGCCGTGCGACGTCAACTCCACTCGACCAATCTGCGCCATGCCGTGCTTGAGCAACAAGTCTCCGGCGTTTGCGCACACCACCATCGCCAAGACCATGACTAGCGTCTTGATCCGCAGCCTTTTCTCGCTTGCCATTTTGGGGCGTTAGTCGTTTCCGGAAGCCGAACTTGCTCCGGGGACGGAGACCATGGGCTTGCGGTAATCCTCGCCGCCCTTGCGCGCCCACTTCAGGCGCTCCGCGCGCAGCTTCAAAAACTCCGTAGCTTCCGCGTAGAGCCGCTTGCGCTCATGGCTGTCCCACAAGGCGTCTTTGACGATGCGCCAGACAACTCTGGGCCGGAAGTAGTACTCGTCATAAAAGCGGTTCACGCCGTCCATCATCTCGGCCTTCGAGAGATGGGGGTACTCGATGTGCGGAAGCTGGTGGCCGCTGGAATCTGCCAGGGCTTCGACTTTGAGGAATCCCTGCGCTGCCATGGAGTCGTGAAGTTCGGTTCCGGGCATGGCATGTGCCAGGGAAACCTGAATGGTCTCGCAGTCCAGTTGTTTGGCAAAGTCGATGGTTTTTTGAATGGTTTCCTTGGTCTCGCCTGGCAGGCCGATGATGAAGTCGCCATGCACTTTGACGCCGTACTTGCGACAGTGCTTGCGGAAGTTTCGCGCCATCTCCAGGGTCGCGCCCTTCTTGATGTTCTTGAGGATTTGCGCGTCTCCCGATTCGAATCCCACAATGAACAGGCGCGCGCCCGACTCGGCCATCGCCCGGACCGTTTCTTCATCGCTATGCACGCGCGCCGTGGACGACCATCGGAACTTCAGGGGCTTGAGCTTGGCCGAGAGCTCCAAAACGCGGTCCTTGCGGATGTTGAACGTGTCGTCGTCAAAAAAAATCTCTTTCATTTGCGGAAAGTATTCGAGCGCTTGCTTGACTTCCCGCGCCACGTTGTCGGTCGAGCGCGTCCGCCAGGCGTGGCCTGAAAGGGTTTGCGGCCACATACAGAAGGTGCACAGCGCCGGGCAGCCCCGGGTCGTATAAAAGGAAATAAAGGGATGCAACAGGAAGGGAACGTTATACCGCTCGATCTCCAGATCGCGCTTGTAGATGTCAGAGGCGAAGGGCAGGGCGTCCAGCTCCTCGGTGTGGAGTTGCGGGCGCTCCGGATTGTGCACAATCTTGCCGTCCTGGCGGTAGCTCACGCCAAGAATCTCGCCGAGCCGGCGCCCGTGCGCGTACTCGGTCACCGAGTAATCGAATTCCCCACGCGTGACGAAGTCGATGTCTTCGCTGGCCTTCAACGTTTCGTCGGGCTTGATGTGTCCGTGGGGCCCGACAAAAGCGATCTTCATGCCGGGATTCGTTTCTTTGATCTTGCGAATGAGCTTCAGGTCGCTTTGCAGTCCCACTGTCGAGGTGAACAGAACGAGGAACTCGTAGTCCTTGCAGATTTTCACCGTCTGCTGCCAGTTCACCTTATGCGGAGAAGCATCCAGTAACCGGCTCCCGGGGATCATACCGGCGGGGTAGGTGAGCCAAACGGGATACCAATAGGATTCAATCTCTCGCGTCGCGGGCCACCGTGAGCTGGCGCCGCCGTCAAAGTTCTCGAAACTGGGCGGGTTCAGCAACAAAGTTTTCATCACTTCCGGCATTCATCACCCTCAGTGTTTCCGAGAGACGTTTTGTTTGGGCAGTTCTTCTGGGCTGAGCATCCTGGCAATGGCTAACCCGGGCTCCCATGAAGGACGACCCAGTGCCCGATGCTTAGGCTACAGTTTACCCGACTTTGCCGTATCGCCTCAAATCTTTCTCCGGGAAGGGGTGTTAGCGGGGCTTGCATCTGCAAATTCCGCATCGAAAGGCGCTTACCAGTGGGCCTGCCGGTCGGGCAAACCGTTTTTGCATCCCTAGCTTCAGGACATTTCCGTTAACCTTCTTTCTTCAGCGGCCCGCGCAGGTTGAAAAGACTTCTCGAGTGGCCTCCGACAGCAACTCCCAGATGCGCCCGACCCAGTCATAATGTTCCGGCTTCATCAGCACGGACCGCAAACAGGTCAGTCGATCGCGGTCGCGTTTCATGGGGCCAAGATGCCTCTCCCAGAATTGAACCGGCAATTCTGCGACAGCCAGGTGCAGGTTACGTTTGGCTGCGGCTTCAAAGATTTTCCGGGTCATCTCGGAAGATTTGCTCACGCTGTCGCCGCGCGGCGCAAACACGATGATGTCCAGCTCCGGAGCAAACGCGGTTACAAACCGTGAATCGGCCTGCAGCTTTTCGAAGAACGCCAGCGCGGATTTCCTGCCCCGCTCCAATCCGCGCGCAAATTCTCCGTCCTTTTTAAGCGGCAGCAGCTTTTGCGTTGCCCAAAGAGCTGCCGCTGTGGCGCCCGGTCTCGAGCACTCCAGGCTGATTTCTCCCAAATGCAAGTCCGCCGAACTGAAATACGTGTACGGCGAATCGTGCTTATACAGCCGCCCGACGCGCGGGTCGCGAAACAGGACACATCCACATCCATACGGCTGCAGTCCGTGTTTGTGCGGGTCAATCACGATGGAATCAGCGTTTCCCATTTGGTCGAAAGCCAGTCTTGCGTCTCTCCCGAGATTCTGCGCCAGAACGAAATACCCTCCGTAAGCCGCGTCCGCGTGAACCCGGAACCCATATTTCGCGCTCAACTCCAGAGTCATCGGCAATGGATCCACCGAGCCAGTTGCCGTGGTTCCCATCGTGGCGACAACCGTTCCCACATCCCCACGCTCCACGCGTTTCGCCAGAGTGTTGCTGTCCATGCGCCCGAGTTGGTCGGCAGCTACCGATTCGAACGGCAGTTGCAGTACGCTGCTGATTCTGCGGTGCGTGTAATGCGCCTGTTCGCTTGCCAGAATTTTCTTCCCGGGATGCAGTTGCCCCGCAACCCACAAGGCTTCCAGGTTTGCCATCGTTCCGCCACTCGACAGGTGCCCCAGAAAATTCGTCCAGCCGACCATGCCGGCAATCTCGGCGACGGCTTCCTTTTCCATCGCCGACGTGGCGCGCCCGCCATCCAACGCGTGATTGTTGGGATTGATCGACATGGTCAGCGCGTAGGCCATTTGCGCCACCGGGTGTGGGGGCTTTAGCATCTGCCCCGCATAGAGAGGATGGAAATAGGGGTAGTTGTCCTTCAGCCGCTCGGCCGTGGCATTCAGTACTTCCCCCAGGCGGTCAATCCCGGGTGTCTCTCCTTCCAGGTTCGGTAACCCGGCAAAACCGGCATCCAGCCGTTTGGCGGCTTCCAGAAGCGCCCCAAAACCTTTCTGGTCGAGCATGTTCCGTCACCAGTCACCAAACCCGGGCCCGCAGACGCTTGCTCATTGCCACACTTTGTCCAACTGTCCGGCCGCTTTGAGCAGATCCAACTGCGCCTGCTGCCTCTGGAAATTGGCGTCCAGATAAGCCATCCACTTGTCATTTTCATCCAATCTCGCTTTTTCCATGTTCGGCAAGCTTAGCTTCCCTTCGTCGAATTGCGCCTGCCGCACCGCGACGTTTTGTTGCGCGAGCTGTAATTCGAGCCGTGCGACTTCCTTGGTCGCGTCCATCTCGCGCACTCGCCTCGTTTTCTGCCTTACCTCTGCCGTCAACTCCGCGCGCTTGCTGGTCAGCGTCGCCTTTGCCGCGTCCAGATTCACCCGCGCCAGCCCGATATTCGCTTTCACTTGAGCGCTGAAAATCGGGAAGCGCATGTCGATTCCCGCATTGACATTGTTCGGCTGGAAATGATTGAAGTACAGGCTGTAATTGTTGTATTTCGCAAGCAGGCTGTAGGTACTCACCAGCTCGAGAGTCGGGAAGTACCCTCGCTTTTCGCCCTTCAGCCGGAATTCTTTGGCTCGCACGTCGGATTCCGCGAGCCGCAGGCTGGTGTTTTTGGTTAGCGCCGCCGCGATCAGATTGTCGCCCGCCTGCTCCGCTTCTCCTGGTAAATCCTCGGGCGTGACGTCAATCGCCTGGTTCTCCGGCAGTCCCAGCTGGTAGCCCAAAAAAACTTGCAGTTGGTCTTCCCGCTCTTCCAACTGCAAAATGCGCTCGACCACGCGCGCCTTGATCAATTCCGCCCGGGTCACTTCTACCGGCAATTCGAACCCTTGGCTCTCCCGCTCTTTGGTCACCTGGCGAATCTTCTCCGCGCTCTCTTGCTCGGCATGCAAGAGCTCGAGTGAATGGCGCACCTTTGCAAGTTCCAGATAGGCCATCGCCGTGCGGCTTATGACGTCGTTCCGCGCCTCCTCGAGCGCGATCTTCTGCGCTTTGGCCTGCTCCTGCATCTCCTTCCCTTGGCCACGCAGCGGCTCGTTAAAAACCTGCTGGGTGTAGGTCACATTGACCACCGAAGGCGCTCGGCCACCCGGCGTTTCCGGTATACCATCTGAGTAGCCGGCGCCCGAACCGGCATAAAGGTTAGGCATAAATTGGGCCTTCGTGATTTGCGCGGCGTGGTCCGCGACGCTTGCTTGAATCTTCGCCACTTGAATTTCCTTGCTGTTCGCCAGTGCCAACTCGATTGCTCGTTTCAAGCTCACCGCGATCGGTGTGGCTGCGGCAATTTGCGCGCTCGATTCCGCCGGTTTCGCTGGCGGCGTCTCCTGCGCTTCTAGTGCAGCTCCGCAAAGCAACAGTGACCCGGCGACTCCGACAACACCCCGAAGGAATGGCATGTTCACGCTCCTTGGTCCATTTGAATTGCCTCTAACCCCTTTTCGCGCTCCCGAATCTCTCTCCTCACTCATACCGCAGTGACTCCACCGGCTGCAGGCTAGCCGCCTGGTTGGCGGGCAAATATCCAAAGAACAGCCCCGTCGAGCAGGACACCACAAAGGCGATCACCACGCTCAAGGGCGACACCGGCACCCGCAAATTCCCCGGCAAAAAGGACTGCACCGCCACCGGCACGGCAATCCCGACCAGTATGCCGATCACGGCTCCTCCTCCGCTGATGAAAAAAGACTCCACGAGGAACTGATATAGGATCTCCCGCCGCGCCGCCCCGA
The DNA here is from genome assembly GCA_036262755.1 of Candidatus Acidiferrum sp. Lineage (GTDB taxonomy): Bacteria > Acidobacteriota > Terriglobia > Acidiferrales > UBA7541 > Acidiferrum. The sequence goes on along the minus strand of DATAIH010000331.1, from coordinate 33,624 downwards.
TCGCTTTGCGGATGCCGATTTCGCGGGTCCGCTCTGTTACCGTCACCAACATGATGTTCATGATGCCGATCCCGCTGATAAGCAGGGCGATGGCTGCAATAATGATCAGCACGAGCGTCAACGCGAGCGAAATGTTCCTTGCCGCTCCCAGGATCGCCGTCAGCGTTTGCACCTTGTAGTCGGCCTCCACCGGATGCCGGCTTTGCAGCAATTGCCCCAATTGTCTTGCCACCGATGGCACGTCCTCGGCGTTATCGGCCTGCGCGGCAAGCAAACCCACAACCTCGGTTCCGGTGTAATACTTCATCGCCGTGAATGGAATCAGCACCGAATTTTCTTGAATCTCCGAGAGGCCAAAGGTTTCCACGCGTTCGCGAAAAACGCCGATCACAATAAAGGTCAACTCTCCCATACGAATCGGTCTTCCGATGGGGTTTTCCTGCCCGAAGATTCTTTCCGCGAGTTGCGTCGTGATCAGGCAGACCTTGCTGCGCATTTCCATGTCGCCCGAGTCAAAAAACCTCCCGCGGACAATGAGCAGCCGCCGAATGGTTTGGTAACCGTCGGTGACGCCCACGAGGTTCACCGCGCGGTCTACGCCATCCACGGTCATGGTCATGGGGTGTTCGGTCGTGCCGGCCACGGCGACCACATGAGGAATGGATTTTGCCGCGTCTATATCGTCCAAGCTCAATTCATAGCTGAGCGGGGGCGCTTTGTCCGGCCTCTGCACCAGTTCCACCCCGACCCAGTTGGCTCCGGTTGCTTCGATTTGCGAGAGCACAAACTTCCGGCTGGTCAGCGCCACGGTGACCACCAGAACAACCGAGGCGCTCCCGATGATCACTCCGAGCGAGGTCAGCATCGCGCGCAGCTTGTTCGCGCGCAGCGCGTCGATTGCCACCGCCATGGTCTCTCGGATGTCCATCGTTTTCTTTTATCGCTCGGAGAACGCCGGAGATCCGGCTGGAAGCAGTTTCGAGAAGATGCTTAGTTCTTCTTCAGTTTCTTCAGCTCTTCCTGAGCTATTTTATTTCTCGGATCCAGCCGGAGCGCGCTCTCAAATTCTTTCCTCGCTTCTCCCATGTTGTCGTGGTTTTCATACAAGCGCCCCAGCCAGGCATGTACCCAGGCTGGGGAAGGATAACCGGTCCTCTTGGGGGCTCTGGTCAGATACTCTCGCAACAAGAGATCGGCTTCTTCCGGTTTTTCTCTGCTCAAGACCAGCGCCACTCCGCGGTAAAACTTCCCTCGCGGATCATTTGGTGCCACGCGCTCGCCGGCCTCTGCCACGGAAAACAACCGCTCCGGCTGGCCCCGCTTCATCGCGTAGTCGCCGATATCGTAGATCAGCTCCGCCGATTTTGGGCGGTTATCGAGCGATCTGGTGAACTCCTGATCCGCCGCAACGAAGTCCTTTTTTTGGCGTCTGCAATTCCCAGCCGCGTAATAACCTTCCGCAGCGTTGAGTTCCAGCAGCTTCTGGATGTGCGGCTGGGCCCTTTCTTCTCCTCCGCCCACAAGTCCCGGCGCGCTGCAATCAAATTCAATCAGCGCCTGGCGCGCCGAAAAATTCCGACCGTCCAGCTCCACGGCCGTTTGAAATTCTTTTCGCGTTTTTTTTGCCAGCGAAATCGCGGAAAACCACCCGGCACGGTCCGCTTTGTCCCCGTATGCCCTTCCCAGCCACTCGTGAAAAACCGAGTTTTGCGGATCGAGCGCCACCGCTTTCTCGGCGCTGCGAATGGCCGCGTCGTGTTGCTGCAGCTCCAGGTAACTTTTCGCCAGCAGCAACTGAATGTCGCCGTTTTTCGGATCTCGGGCGGAGGCCTCCTCGAGCACCTCGATGGCTTTCGCGTAATCGCTGGCTTCGTAAGCGCGCCGAGCCTCGTCCAGGCCTTCGTCATGCTTGACGGTTGCCTGAGCAGCCGCGATTGCCATGCCCGTCAAGAGCACCGTTACAACGCCGAATTTGCCCCTGCGAGTCATTCCTGCTTCTCTAATCATTTCGGGCCGAGGTATTCACGACAATGACGTCCATGCCGTCGCGCAGATCCACGTCGCCGGGCAACGCCACCCACTCGCCTTCCTCGAGGCCGCTTACGACCTCGTAGCTGGTGGCATCGGCGATGCCCACATGGATCTCGCGTTTTTCGAGCGTCGATCTGCCAACCCCAAGCTGCTTCGATTTCACCACATACACGTAGCGCCGCCCGCCTTCGGCCTCGACCGCTCCGCGCGGCACGGATAGCACGCCCAGGCGCTCTTTCGAATTGATGCGCACCGTTACATTGTTATTTGGCAGCAGCTCGAGGTTGTCGTTGTTCACCGAACAAAGCAATTCGCCCACGCTGCGCGTGTTTCGCTGCACGACTTGTTTGGGAATGGTTTCGGTCCTGCCCAGCCAGGTTTTGTTGGGCAGCGCGTCCCAGGTAATTCTCACCGGCTCGTTCACTTCCAGCCCGCCAAGATCCGGCTCATCAATAAAGGCGCGGACTTGCACCTGGTGCAGGTCCGCCATCTCTGCCAGCAGGTCGCCGACCCTTACGTAGTCTCCCGCTTTCAGTTGCTGCGAGGCCGCATCCCTGCCGAGCGCATACAAAGTGCCGTCTGCCGGCGCCGTGATTCGGCCCTGGCGCACTTTTTCTTCGAGCGCGGCGACTTGGTCGGTCAGTTGCTGCACTTTGAGTGCTGCGCTATCGCTTTCAAGCCTCACACTGCGGTCAAACTCCTGCCTCACCGCCGTTAGCCTGGCCACTTCCGTTTGTGCGTCGCTCAGCTCCAGCTCGTTGGCGGCCAGTTCTTCCTTCGTCGCCGCGTGCTGTGCCACCAGATGCACGAGCGCCTCATGATTCGTTTGCAAGCGGTCGCGCTTCTTTTGCGCATTCGTGAGGTCCCCCGCCACTTTGGCGGCCTGGTCCGGTCTTCCGCCCGCCCGGGCCACCCGCAGATCATCCTGCGCTTGAAGCAGCTTCGCGCGCGTCTCCGCGAGCTGCGCCGCGGCGTCTTTGACGTCCAACTCCATCAGCAATTGGCCCTTTTTCACCTGCTGTCCTTCCCTGACGTAGACTTTCTCGACAAACGTATCCAGTTCCGCGCGCATTGTTTTGGGCGAGATGGGCTCGACTTTTCCGTCGCTTCTGATGGAGGAAATCAGGTTCTCGCGCACGGGCGTCACGGCGGAAATCTTCGGGGCCGGCTTGCGTCCGCTCAACTTGATCAGGACGAAAGCCAGCACTCCCGCAAGGAGCAGGTAGAGTAGAATCCTGTTTCGCAGCTTTCGGTCCATGAGTTCTTATTCCGCGCCTTTTCGCGCGTGGCGCTCCAAGACGTGAAAAGGCTCTTCCCTTGCGCAATCCCCATCCATTTGTGTGCAGCTGGCGGCCCGCCCTTGCCTGGAAGGTTCCAAGATACTGCATTCTAACCAGGGCCGCGCGGCTTTCTGTCCGCTCCATGCCTTACGTAAACACATCAGGCAAACCGCGCGTGGTGAATAACGACCGCCCGAGACGGCCCGTACTCAGGTTCGCTGGAAGAGGCGTTTTTCATCAAGGAATTCTTGCGCATTCCACACAGAAGAAAGATGCTTTCCCCCAGCGCTTGGATGCCGATGGTTGGTCAGCGGGCCTTCACGTGCTAGTATGAGTCCATGGCGGCTGAAACTCCTAGCGCTCCAACAGGCTCTCCGACAGCGAAGCGCCCGCCCAAGTTGGCGCCAGTCTCGAGCACGGTTATTCACCGCGTATGCATCCAGTGCAACAACATGTTTCGGGTTACCCCCGATAGGTTCGATGCAAAACAGTGTCCTACCTGTCACAAAGGCTGACCTGCGCCCCCCAGCCTCCTCCCTGCCTATGAGGTGTAATCTTCCCGGGTCCCTTACGTAGTACACTCTGAGGCTCGGTGTCCTGCTTCACCAATTCCATACGAGGATCTACGGATGATTGAAGCTCGCGGCCTGTCCAAGCGGTTCCAGGATAAAAAGCGCGGCGAAATCCGCGCGGTGGAGAACGTCAGTTTCACCTGCCAGCCCGGCAAAATCTATGGTCTGCTCGGCGCCAACGGCGCCGGCAAGACGACCACGCTGCGCATGCTCGCTACGATCCTGGAGCCCACCGACGGCACCGCTGTCGTGTGCGGCCACGATGTCGTAGAAGAACCTGAAAAAGTCCGCGCCAGCGTCGGCTTTCTCTCGACGGCTACGGCTCTCTATCCCCGACTGACCGCCGAGGAACTCGTGGAATACTTCGGACGCCTCAACGGCCTCGACGAGCCCACGCTCAAGAAGCGCGTCGACGACATTTTCAGCCGCCTGGACATGAACGGTTTTCGCGACCGCCGCTGCGACAAGCTGTCCACCGGCATGAAGCAAAAAACGTCCATTGCCCGCACTCTCGTCCACGATCCTCCGGTCATGATTTTCGATGAGCCCACCACCGGCCTGGACGTCATGACCGCCCGCACCATCATCACCTTCATTAGCGACTGCCGCGACCGCGGCAAAGCCATCATTTTTTCCACGCACATCATGAGCGAGGTCGACCGCCTGTGCGACCGCATCGGCATCATCCATGACGGCAAACTCCTTGCCGATGGCACCGTCCCCGAGCTTCGCGCAAAATATGCGGAACACAACGTCGAAGAAATCATAGTCAAGGTCGTCGGCCCTCTTCTTAAGAATTCGGAGGCTTGAGTCATGAACCTTCGCAACGTCGGGATCGTCTATCGCAAAGAACTGACGGAGTGGCTCCGCGACCGTCGCACACTCATCTCCACGGTCCTGGTGCCTTTGCTCGCTTTTCCCATACTTATGGTGGGAATGACTTCCCTCATGACCGTGATGATCGGCAAGGCCGAAAAAGAGACCGCGAAGGTCATGATTATCGGCGGCGAAGATTCGCCTCAAGTTGTCGAAAAGCTCCGGGAGGTGAAAGACCTGGAGATCGCTCCTTATACCGACGATTGGAAGAAACGCATCTCCGAGAAGGAAATCCGCGCGGCCGTGGACATTCCCAAAGACTTCGACTCTGCCTTGGCGCAGGGCAGAGAATTAACCATAAAGATTTATTTCTATCAGGGGGAAATCAAGTCTTCTTTCGGCGCAAATCACGTGGAAAAGTTCTTTGACGATTACCGCGACTCCGTCATTTCCAGGCGCCTTTCCGCCCGCAACCTTCCTAGCGAAATCATCAAGCCCTTTGAGGTCAAGCAGGAAAACGTCGCTCCTCCAGAAAAAGTCAGCGGCGCCGCTCTCGGCGGTCTCCTCGGCTATATGGTCATCCTTCTTTCCATGACCGGCGCCATCTATCCAGCCATTGACCTGACCGCCGGCGAAAAAGAACGCGGCACCATGGAGACCATCCTCTCGAGTCCCCTCTCGCGCGTCGACCTCGTACTCGGAAAATTTCTGCTCGTTCTCTCCGCCTCGCTCTCCACCGCCATCCTCGCAATCATTTCCATGGGGACTTCGTTCTATCTGGTGGGTAACTCCGGCGCCATGAACCAAAAGGACGCAGCCGCATTCCAGTTGCACCTCGGCTTTCCCGCGATTCTGTCGGTCTTCCTCATGGCTCTTCCGCTGGCCGTGCTCTTCGCTGCGGCGCTGCTAACCATCGCCTTGTTCGCCAAGAGCTACAAGGAAGCGCAGAGTTATTTAACGCCATTGACTTTCGTCGTGGTCATCCCTGCGGTAGCTTCTCTTCTGCCCGGTTTCGATCTGAATCCCAAGCTAGCGCTCATTCCCATCCTCAGCACAAGTTTGGTCTGCAAGGAAATCGTCGCCGGCACCTTCCACTGGAACTACATCCTGCTCATCTTGCTCTCGAGCAGTGTTTACGCCGCAGCGGGACTGTTCATTGCCGTGAAAATGTTCCAGCGCGAGTCCGTCCTGTTCCGCTCCTGACGGGCATTTTCCTTGTACCTGCGCGGCCTTTGAGACTCGGATACAATGCTTCCACTTCTCTCGGAGGGCTCATGCCAGATTCCCGCAGGCAGTTCCTTGCAAAAACGTCGCTCGGGCTTCTCGGCGCCGCGGTTTCCCTCAACGCCGAGGCGCAAGATCCGTCGCAACTCCCTCCCGGCGCCCCTTCCGCCTTCGGCACTGGCCCGGCCGTCGGCCCGGAAGTTTCTCCCGCCACCCTCGCCGAAGCGGAAAAACTCGCTCGCGTGGAACTGACGCCCGGCGAGCGCACGCAAGCCGCCGCCTCCTGGCGCGTGAATATGGCTGCCCTCATGGAGCGCCGCACCGGCCCGCGCAACGTCTCTCTCGAACCCACGCTCGCTCCGTTCTCGCGCTACGATTCCGTGCTTCCCGACCAGCGACCCGCCGCGCCGCGCGATCGCTTCGTCCGCACCGATTCCGATCCCGGTCCCCTCCCTTCGGACGAGGCTCAGATTGCCTTCGCGCCCGTCACCCGGCTCTCTCGCTGGATCGAGCAGCGCAAGCTGACTTCCGAGCACCTCACCTACATTTATCTCCATCGCATCGGACAATTCGATCCTGAACTTCGCTCGGTCATCACCCTGACTCGTGATCTCGCTCTGGCGCAAGCCAAAAAAGCCGACGCCGAGCTAGCTGCCGGTCAATACCGCGGCCCGCTCCACGGGATCCCCTGGGGCGGAAAAGATCTCCTCGACACCGCCGGCATCCCCACCACCTTCGGCGCAGAGCCTTTTCGCAACCGCATCCCGGCGCAAGATGCTGTCGTCGTCCAGCGTCTGCGCGACGCCGGAGCGATTCTCATCGCCAAGCTCAGCCTCGGCGCGCTCGCGCTCAATGACATTTGGTTCGGTGGCCAGACCATGAATCCGTGGCTGCTAGAGGAAGGCGCGTCTGGCTCGAGCGCCGGTCCAGGCGCGGCCACCGCCGCCGGCCTTGTGGGCTTCTCGATCGGCAGCGAAACCGGCGGCAGCATCGTCAGCCCCAGCATGCGGTGCGGCATCACCGGCCTTCGCCCCACCTACGGACGCGTCCCGCGCACCGGCGCCATGACGCTTTGCTGGTCGCTCGACAAGCTCGGCCCCATGACCCGCTCGGTCGAAGACGCCATCCTCGTCCTCGCAGCCATCAGCGGCCCCGACGCCGGTGACGTTTCCAGCCTCCCCAGCCATCTCGACTTCGATTCCGGCGCACCCGTCAAGGGGCTTCGCGTCGGTTACTTTCCTAACTGGATGAAGCAGCCTCCCGCCACGGATGTCGACCGCGCCGCTCTCGAAACCATCGAGAAACTTGGCATGCGTCCCGTCGAAGTCTTTCTCCCCGATTGGCCTTACGGCTCACTCAATACCAATCTCTTTGCCGAAGGTGCCGCCTCGTTCGAGGAGCTCACGCTCACGCACGGCGTCGATCATCTGAAAATGCAGACACCCGACTCTTGGCCCAACCTTTTTCGTCAAGCACGTTTTCTTTCTGCCGTGGATTTCGTTCAGACTGATCGTTTCCGGCGCAAAGTCTGCCAGGAGATGGCGCGCATTTTTTCCGATGTCGATCTCCTGCTGGTCCCTTCGCTCCGCGACGAAATGCTCACCATCAGCAACAACACGGGACACCCCTCGCTCACCATGCGAGCTGGTTTTGTCGAAGTCTCCCAGGCACGCTCTGACTGGGCGCCCGATCCGCAGCATCCCCTACCCAAATTCTCTCCGCCCCGCCGCGTTCCACACGGCATCACCTTGATCGGCCGCTTGTTTGACGAGGGCACGCTCTGCCGCGCCGGGATCGCCCTGGAACGCGCCTTCGCCGTCGTTTCCGACCGCCCCTCCGGCTTCTAACCCCGGGTGATGCGATTTGCTCTGTTTTAGTGCGCGTCGGTTAGACCGGTCCGCTACCTCATCGGGCCGAAAACTCAAGAGCTGAATACTACGGATTCGTGTTTTTCTCGCGCGAATGCAACGGTCGGTCATGACACGGCGTCCAATTTCAGTGCCCGCGCTTTCCAGAGGACCCAAATGATTCTGATCACTGGTGCAACCGGCAACATCGGAGTCGAACTCGTCAAGATACTCTCAGGGGCGCGACAAGCGGTCCGCGCTTTCGTCCGTAACCGCGCGCGCTGTCAAGCGATAACCGTTCCAGGAATAGAGCTAGTCGAAGGCGATTTCGCGAAACCAGAGACTTTCATGCCCGCTCTCGACGGAGTCGATCGGCTGTTCCTCCTGATCCCTTCCTCTTCCGAAGTCGAGCAGCAGCAACGCAATTTCGTCGATGCCGCCAAGCGCAGCAAGGTGCGCCATCTTGTGAAGGTCTCGCAATTAGCCGCCGATGAGCACGCCGCGGGCCGCTTTCAGCGCTATCACGGTGCAGTCGAAAAACATATCCTCAAGTCGGGGATCCCCTACACCTTCCTGCGTCCTAACTTGTTCATGCAGGGGCTGCTGCATTTTCGTTCGACGATTTCCTCCGAGGGCGCCTTTTACGCGCCTGCCGGGGACGCCAAAGTCAGCATCGTCGATGTCCGTGATATCGCTTCCATTGCGGCGAAAGCCCTCACGGAATGGGGACACGCAGGGAAGACGTACGACATCACCGGCCCTGAAGCTCTCACCCATACGGGGATGGCTCAGCAACTCTCAAAGGCCGTCAGAAAGGAAATTAAGTACGTCGACATTCCTCCCGCAGCCATGCGCGAGGCGCTGTTGCGTTTCGGGATGCCCGCGTGGCAAGCCGATGGCGTGGTCGAGGACTATGAACATTACCGCCGTGGCGAGGCTTCCGCGGTAGCTTCAACGGTGCGCGATCTTACTGGAAAAGAGGCAACGAGCTTTTCTCAATTCGCAAAAGACTACGCGAACTCCTTTGTCGGGAACGCCGCTGGCACGGCCTGACCGGCTCTCGACTACTTTCCGTACACCAGCACATGAAACGTCCCGGGAACCGCCTGCGGCCGCCCGGTTGTCCCCGCTGGCGCAAAATCTGCCGTATCCACAAAAATGTTGTGCGTCTTGGTGTCCAGACCCATGGTCTTCGCGCCCAATTCCGTCTTCACCTTCTCGACCTCCCTGAACTCATCCGGCGTGTCTTCGTGGAAGATGTGTACAAAGCCTTCGCGGGTCGAGACATACACCATCCCCGTCTCCGGCTCAAACACCGCGGCATCCACGCCCCCTGTGATGGGGAACGACTGGATCACTTTCCCGCTGTCCGCGTCCAGCACTACCAGCATCTGCGGCTTGCGTCCCGCGCTGAAGAGCCGCCGGTGCGCCGTGTCCATCGCGAGCGCCGTAGGCCCTCCCGCGGGCGACACCGGCCACCGCGACTTGATCTTCAGCGTGTTCGAATCAATGGCCACTAGCTCGTTCTTATCTTCGATATTGACAAACACCGTCCCTTTGCCGTCGGCCACCGCAAATTCCGGCCCTCCACCGAGCGCGATCGTCCCCACCACATTCCCGCTCTTCGCGTCGATCACCGTTGCGCTGTTCGGGTCGCCATTCATCACGAAAACTCGTTTCGACGCCGGATCATAGGCCACGCTGTCCGCGTCCTTGTCCGCCTTCGCTTCGCCAATCACCTTTAGCGTTTTTAAATCAAATATGATTGCCTTTCCTTGCGCTCCGTCGGTGATGAATCCCCGGCCAAACTCCTCGGCAACCGCGACCCCGTGCGTCAGCTGCAGGCCACCAACGGTGCCCACCACGCTGCCAGTATCCGCGTCGATCACTTTGATCTCCGTGCCGTGGGACAAATACACCCGCCGCGCCGGGGAATCCACGGTGATGTAATCGAAGTACTCCCGTGTGCTGCCCTCCGCCGCGGGGAAATTGTATTTCTTCAGCAGGTGATAGCTCTCTGCTGCGCGCGCCATTGCCAAGCCGCCGAGCAACACCACCGCCGCACCCGCCGCCCCGAACAGAATTTGTCGTCTTCTACTCGAAAGTTCCCCACTCGCAACAAAAAGTCTCATGGTCATCCCCCTCGATGGAATGTTCGAGCCACCCACAACCTAGCACACGGCAGATAAACCCGGCATAAATGCGGCCATCCTCAATCGTCGCTTTTGTTTACTCCGTACCGCAGGGCAAGCAGGATCGAGGAAAGTCAAAAGCTCGCTTCGCGCGCTTTCCGATCGCAGCCTGATAGGTGTGCCAGGCCCGGTGCCGTCGCCTGGGCTTTTGTGGTTAACTTTAGACCGACTTTGACGAAGATTTAAGGCTATGCCTATGAACACATTGCTCGAGGACCTGCGTTACGCGGTCCGCATGCTCCGCAGATCGCCGGCCTTCGCGGCCATCGCCATTCTGACGCTGGCCCTGGGCATTGGGGCGAACACCGCCCTTTTTTCCGTGGTGAATGGGGTGTTGCTCAATCCGCTGGCGTATCCCCGTCCCGGCCAACTCGTCGCGATTTATGGAAAGACCCCAGGATTCGACGAAGGCCCGATTGCCTACCTGAATTTCCTCGATTGGCGGCGCGACTCGCAAACGTTCTCCTCCATGGCCATCTACCGCAACCAGGATTACACCTTGATCGGCACAGGCGACGGCGAGCGCGTGCGCGGCTACATGATTTCCGCGGACTTCTTCTCGACGCTCGGTGTGGAACCCCTTTTGGGCCGCACCTTTAGACCCGATGACGATCAACCGGGTGCCGCGCCAGCGGTGATTCTTGGCGGAGGCTTCTGGAAACGTAAATTCGGCTCTTCGCTCGAAATCGTCGGGCAATCGCTGGTCTTGAACGGCACTTCGCACATTGTTGTTGGCGTGATTCCGGCAGGCTTCACGTTCTACGGGCAAGACCGGGATGTCTACACACCCATAGGCCAATGGAACGATCCATCTTTTCGCGACCGCCGAATCGATATGAGCGCGCATGCGGTTGGGCGGCTGAAGCCCGGCGTGATGCTTTCGCGGGCAAAGGCCGAAATGGACTCGATCGCGCAAAACCTTGCTGCGGCCTACCCGGAGGCCGATAAGGCCGTGGGCATCACTCTGGTCTCCATGAAGGAAGACATCGTTGGCAACGTCCAGCCATTCCTGATCGTGCTTCTCGCGGCCGTTGGCTTCTTGCTGCTGATCGCCTGCGCCAACGTTGCCAATCTTCTTCTGGCCCGCGCCATGGGCCGCTCGCGCGAGTTTGCCGTTCGCGCGGCGCTCGGAGCGAGCCGCGGGCGCGTGATCCGCCAGCTTCTTACCGAAAGCATTTTCCTGGCGGGCATAGGAGGGGCGTTCGGACTCTTGCTGGCTTTTTGGGGCACCAAAGCGGTGCTGGGTACTCTGCCGGGCGCTTTGCCGCGCGCCAAGGAAGTCTCGCTCGACTCGCGGGTCCTGTTTTTTACCACGGCGTTATCACTATTTGCAGGAATTGTATTTGGCCTTGCACCGGCGCTGAAGAGTTCGCGAATGGATTTGCAGGAGATGCTCAAGGAGGGCGGCCGCGGCTTGAGCGGCACGCGCCACCGCCTCCAGGGAGTTTTCGTTGCAGGCGAAGTAGCCATGGCGCTGGTTTTGCTCGTCGGTGCCGGACTGATGATTCGCACTCTCGCGGCGCTTTGGCGCGTGAATCCGGGGTTCAATCCCAGCCACGCCATCACCTTTGCCTTGTCCATGCCGGCTACCGCGGCAACCAGTTCGGAGGAAACGCGCGCCCGCCTTCGCCAGTTCGATGACAAAATGCGCGGCATTCCGGGCGTCCAGGCGGTTTCCGTCACTCTCGGATCGCGCCCGATGATCCATGATTCGTCGTTGCCGTTTTGGATCGAAGGTCAGCTGAAACCGGCCAATCTTCAGGACATGCCCCAGGCGATGTTTTATCTCGTGGAAGCCGGCTTCCAGCAAGCCATGGGCATCACCCTCGAGCGTGGCCGCTTCGTTACAAACCGGGACGACGAGCACGCGCCGGTGGTTGTGGATGTTGACGACGTTTTCGCGCGGACGTATTTCCCCAACGAGAATCCTGTCGGCAAACGCATCCATCTTGTAACCTTCGACGTGACTGCTGAAATCGTCGGCGTGGTCGGCCACGTGAAGCAGTGGAGACTCGATGCCGACCCGAGATCGGCCATCCAGGCACAATTCGACTACCCGTTTATGCAGCTTCCCGAGAAGCTCATGCCGCTCGTGGCGGATTCCGTGGCGGTTGTGCTGCGCACACAAGGCGAGTCCACGGCGGTCATGGGCTACGTTCGCCGGGCGGTTGAGGAAATCGATCCGCGCGAAGTGGTATACAACGTTGGCACCATGGATGAAGTCGTATCCAGCTCGTTTGCGGCGCGGAGGCTGTCGATGATTCTCCTTAGCGTCTTTGCGGCGCTGGCGCTGGTGCTCGCGTGCGTCGGAATCTACGGCGTGATTTCCTATTTGGTCGGCCAGCGCAGTCACGAAATAGGAGTACGTGTGGCCCTGGGCGCGCAGCCGAGCGATGTGTTGCGGCTGGTGGTCGGGCAAGGAGTAAGAATGGCGCTCGTGGGTGTGGTGATAGGCATTGGCGCGGCCCTCGGGCTGACGCGCCTAATGGCCAACCAGCTGTTCGGCGTAAGCGCGCATGACCCATTGACCTTTCTCGCCGTCGCCGTGCTGTTGATGCTTGTTGCCGTGGCGGCTTGTTTCATCCCGGCGCGTCGCGCCATGCGCGTCGATCCGATCGCGGCGCTGCGGTGCGAATAGGGGCGCCAGGATCAACCGGGGCGAAGCGCAGGAAAGAGCCGGACGTCGAAGGCCTGGCGAGCCACAGCGACCCCGAGGTCTGATGTGGGCAGTTGCGAGGCTCGGTCCCATCTGCCTCCTTGTCCATCGCAGGTTCGGGTCATCCCTTGGGTTTGCTGGCTCGAGACAGACTTGGCTGATTGGTCTCGATTCCCCCGCTCTGGTTGCTGCCCTTCGGCGCGAATGCTACGATTTGTTGTTTATGTCCCCCACTCATACCCGGCAGAGCGAAGCGCGGCGTCCCCGTGTGGGTATCCCCTGGCGCTCGAGTGCCGAAGAGGCGGAGGCCACGAGGGGCGGTAAGCCTGGCAAGACCGAGGACTATCTGATTGCCGTTGAAAAAGCAGGGGCTGAGGGCGTACTGGTTCCGTTGAAAGATGAACAGGTCAGGAACCACCTGATCTCCACGCTCGACGCCTTTGTGCTCCCCGGCAGCCCGGCGGACGTGGAGCCTCGACAATACGGGTCCATCAACCGGGGGTTGTCGGCGCCCGCGGATCCGGCGCGGGAAGAAGCCGACCGTGCCATCCTGCAGCATGCATTTGCCGAGAAAAAGCCTGTCCTGGCCATCTGCTACGGCTGCCAACTCCTGAACGTCTATCTGGGCGGCACGCTCATTCAGGATCTTAGGGCTGAAACGGGCACCACCATGCCTCACCGCAAAAGGGATCTTGTGCCGGAACCCCGGGAGGATGCGACCCATTCGGCCACTTTGGAATCCGGAAGCCGCCTCGCCGCGCTTGCCGGGGGGACGCGAGCGGTAATCAACAGCTCGCACCACCAGGCGATTTGGGAGCCAGGCAAGGATTTGCGCGTTACCTCGCGCGCCTCGGACGGGACCATCGAGGGCGTCGAGTGGACGGGCAACTCCAACTGGGTCACGGGTGTGCAATGGCATCCCGAGCGCATGCTCGGAGACGCATTCTCCGAGCGATTGTTCCGCGAGTTTGTTAGCGCCGCCGCAACGGCGCGCGATGTGGTCGCTCACAAGACGTAGCAAGACCAGGGTCAGATTTCCAATTTCGCGTATCGCATTCCAATCGGGGGTGTCATGATTTCTCTCGCAGGCAAAGCGGCGCTCATCACCGGCGGCTCGCGCGGCATCGGCGCCGCGGCGGTGAAAATGTTTGCTCAGGCCGGCGCCGACGTGGTTTTTAGTTACCTCAAGTCCAAGGATGCAGCGGTCCAGATCCAGCAGGAGGCTGGCAAGCACGGTACGCGCGTGGAGGCCTTTAAAGCCGACGTCGGCAAGCACGGCGACAACAGGGGTCTCGTCGACCATTGCATTGCGCGGCTTGGCCGACTGGACATTCTCGTGGCCAACGCCGGTATCTGGAATCTCGAGGATCTCCCCATCGAAAAAATGTCCGAAAAGCAGTGGGACGACATGATCCGCACGAACCTCAAAAGCATTTATTCCGTCATTCATTTTTCCGTGCCACAGATGATCAAGCAAAAGTCCGGCAAAATCGTCACCGTCAGCTCCACCGCCGGGCAACGCGGCGAATCGCTCCACACGCACTACGGCGCGTCCAAAGGCGGGGTCATCAGCTTCACCAAGGGTCTCGCGACCGAGCTCGCTCGTCACAACATCTTGGTGAACTGCGTGGCTCCCGGCTGGGTGGCCACGGATATGTCCAACCCCGTTCTCGAGACAAAAGCGGGTCAAAAAATGGCCGCCACGGTGATACCGCTGCGCCGCGCCGGCACCCCGGAAGAAATTGCCGGGCCGATCCTCTTTGTCGCCTCCGATCTAGCCAACTTCATGACCGGTGAGATCATCAATGTAAATGGAGGGGCGGTCCTGTGCGGATAAAGTTTGGGCAATTCGTGTTTCGAACCTTAGGCGGAGTCGCTCTGGTTGCCGCTGCGTGTTTTGTTCCACTCGCGCCGGCGCAGAATCCTGACACCATGATGCCGGAGCAAAGCGAAGCGAAGGGCAAGCAGATCCTTCATGATCTCATCAACGGTCTCGGCGGTCCGGGTTATTTGGAGGTGCGCGAGAGCGAGTGTTCGGGGCGCCGCGCCCTGTTTGGCCACAGCGGCGATCTTACCGGCTATATCGACTTCAACGATTTCCGTGGTCATCCGGACAAGGCGCGCATCGAATACATCGCCAAGAGGCGCAATACCATCCTCATGTCGCTCATTGGTCTTGATGGACTGGATTTTGCCCACGGCGGAGTCGTGATCACGTTGTATAACGGCGATCGTGGCTGGTCCTACGATCGCAGCGGCATCAATGAGTTGCCCGCGACTGCCGTCACGGATTTTCAGGAGGCCACGAAGCGGAACGTCGACAATCTGTTGCGCTTCCGCCTCAACGAACCTGGTCTCATCATTCGCTTTGGCGGCAACGACACCGTCGATCTCAAGCAGGTCAACTGGGTGGAACTCGATGACAGCGAAGGCCGCAAGTACCGCCTCGCGGTGGATCAATCCGCGCATCTGCTGGTCCGCGCAGTAGTCAGCACGGAGGATCCGGAGATCCAGCAAATCAACGATGACTCGACCATCTATACGAATTACCAGCTCAAGGACGGCGCTTGGACACCCATGCAGATTACCCACGAACACAACGGCCGGCGAACGTCCCAGTTTTTCTATGATACCTGCCGCTACAATCCCGGTTTCCCGCAGGATCTTTTTTCGAAGGACTCCCTGAAAACGCGTGGAGCGGAACTGGTTTCCAAAAAGAAATAGGCCCTCGCGACCGACACAAACCGCTCAGGGGCCACAGCTTTTCGGCGTGTGGAGCAATTTACTAAGAAAATAATTCACTCGGAGCCATACAGCTTGGTGCAGCCGTGTTTCAATTTGTTACATTTCTTCCCATCATTTGTGGCGCTGTAATATGATATCGTATGCGCTTCCAGAAAAGTACTATGCCTAGCGGCACTTGCGAGCCATTGTCCCTGGCCGTACAGGTGCTTTAACTGGCATTGTAGGACAGCCCCTTATTCATCGAGAGCCAGTTTCCACCTTCGGACGAGGAAATGACCTTGAGTAAGAGTGCAGCGCGCTCCGGCACTCGGCGAAGCGCCGTCGCCGGTTTCAGCATGATCGAGCTGGTGGTCTCCATCTGCGTGATGCTGATCCTGACGGCACTGGCCGTGCCGTCTTTGATGCGATCCTTGCGAACTTATCAGCTCAACAGCGCTGCCGCGAGCGTCTCGGACATGATGAAATATACGCGCTTTGAAGCCGTCCGCCAGAACAAGAAAATGAGTTTCCTGCTGGCGCCTAGCGCCACCGGCTGGATCGTTTGGACCGGGCTGCCCTCGGATACGGCTCCCTCGGTGATCGAGAAGCAGTTTCCCATTGCCGGTTTTGCTTCCTTGGTTACCGGTGGTTTTCCTGCCGGCCCAAACATCGCCGGCAGTGGCGCGCTCAACGTGCTGTCCGGCGGGGTGTGCACTCCAGCTTGTTTCGCCTTTGACGCCCGGGGCGCGGTTTCCTCGCTGCAGGGTTATGTGTTGTACATCGGCGCAATCAACGACCCCGACACCAGTTACCGCGCCATCGTTTTGCTTCCTTCCGGAAGCACACAGGTGTGGAGTGCTCCGGCAGGTGGACCCTGGCATCAGGTGAATTGAGGTGTTGACGCTACCGATTCCCATGAAGGGCTCGATGAGACCTCGCGTCCGCCAACAAGGCTTCAGCATCCTCGAGATGCTGATTGCTACGGTCATTCTGCTTGTCGGTCTCGTGTCGGTTGCGCAGCTCGTTCCAGCCTCGCTGCTGATGAATTACCGCAACCGCATAGACTCCTCGACGCTGGTGTTTGCCCAGCGGCAATTGGATGTCATTCTGGATCAGCCGCTCTCTTCCAATTCCTTTACCGATGTGAACCTGAATACCTACCAGCTCGGCGATCCGGCAACGCCCAATGTTGTTCAGGGCAATAACGTCGTGAACCTCAACAATCAGGCACTCATCGATTTTAGCGGACCGACGCCCGGCGCTTATCCCACGAGCGGCTACGGCTTCACCTATCAGGATCCCAATGGAATCACCTACGACGTGCGCTGGGCGGTCATCGTCATGGGGAATGGTTCCACAGCAGCTTCCAAGCGCTTTATCCTCGGGGTTCGGCAACTCGGCGGGAGCGCTTTCTCTCTTCCCGTCACCCTGGACACCACGGTGACCAAATGAAGCCACGCCCGAGCGGCAAGCCGGAGCGCGGCTTCACGCTCATCGAAATGCTGGCCTCCCTTGGCATCTTTCTTTTGGTCACCGGAGCGGCTTTCACTCTATTGACCTCTTCGCAGCAACGCTACCAGACCGAGTCGGAGGTTCTGACCTCCTTCCAGGAAGCGCGCCTCGGCCTCGACCAGATGGTGCGCGATATTAACGACGCCGGTTTTCCCCCGCCCATTTTCGCCAACGCCGACCCTACGAAGGTGACATCGGCACCCTTTGGTTGGAGCCCCAACTACACAATACCCGCGCCCTGCCAGATCGGAACCGCCGGCGGCGGGACGTGCTTCACGCCAACCGATTTCGACGTCATCATTGAGACCGAACCCAATCCTCCGGACCCCAACTGCTCTGTGGAATGGATCCGCTACCAATTGCCGCCAAATGGGACGACACTCATGCGAGGCGTAGCCTGCAAGGTAGCTGGAGCTGAACCGGGTGTGCAAACCTCGCAGCCTGGCGTACTCATACCATTCGTCCAGAATGTCGTAAACAATTCGCCCACCCTTCAGATCGGGCAATTTCAACTCGATGCGGCCTATCCCGCCCTCTTTCCGGGAGGGGCTCCCGTGCCTATCTTCCAGTACACTTGCGACACCCCCAGTGCGCCTCAGAATCCGCCGCAGCCCTGCCCCTTGGCGGGCGCGGATAATGCCCCGGCGAATATTCGGGACGTGGCCATTACGCTGATCGTGGCCGCGCCTTTGCCGGATTCCACGACGGGCCAGCCGCGCCTGGTGCAATTAGAGGGAAGGGGCCGCCGCATCAATCCGAATCAGTGAGGGCTCAATCACGAGAGAATGAATGGCGATCTTTGGACGGGCAAGATGAGAGAGGGAAGAGCAAACCGAAAGGGCCGGAGGGAAGCAGGAATTGCTTTGCTCATCGCCATTTTCGTTTTGCTGCTGATTGGCGTGGTGGCTATTGCTCTGGTGGTTTCCTCGGGCACGGAATCCGCGCTCGCAGGTAACTATCGTTCTTCCACGACGATTTACTACGCGTCTGTCGCTGGTTTGGAAGAGGTCCGCGCGCGGCTGCGGCCGAGCAATCCCAACTCGTTTAATAGCCTTAACCCAGGCACTTTTCTGCCCCCGCCGGGAACGCCACTGGCTATCTGTAACCCTGTTTACCTCCTCAATCCTGCGCCGGGCGAGGTCGTCGCACCCTGGGACCAAGGGAACCCCTATTACGACCAGCAGTACGGCCAGGAATTCGGCGGTGTCTGCGGCCCGACCGTACCTCCCAACTCACCCAGCACATTTTCGGTCTGGCAGAGCAACCCTCTGGGCCGTTTGCCCTCTCCCCCTCCCTTGTACAAATGGGTGCGCATCAGCGCGGTCACCGAGCAGTCGCTCAACCTGGACACCTGCCCCTATGACACCACTCCCGACCCCACGCTCGTGTACTATGGCGTCGTAGCGGGTTGCAACCCGACTGGCTTTAATCTTAACGACACAGCCACCGGAGCGCAGGTTCTGGAGCTAACCGCACTTGCCGCCCTTCCCAACGGCACCCAGAAACTTTTGCAATATCTCGTCGCTCCCGCGGCGCTCAACTTGACCTTTTCAGCCGCTTTAACCCTGGACGGCAACAACGTGCAATTTACCGTGCCTAACACGACGAATTTTCAAGTCAGCGGGACAGACCAAGGCGTGGTGGGGAATTGTAATCCGGGGGCCGTCGCCGCTACCGCTGTTGGCTATACGAACGGCAGCGATCCGAGTCGGACCAACATCCTCAGCGCGATTCAGGCAAGTCGGACGGGCAACTATACGCCCACTCCCCCGCCCCCGCCCACTCCTCCACCGCCAAATGTAAACCTTGTGTCGTTGTCCTCCTTGCCCGGCTGCCCCGGCTGCAGCCTGACTACCGTTGGCGGCCTGAACGCTTTGGTTCAGGCCATCACGCAGAGCGCTGACGTGGTCATTCAGGGGCCGGCAACGCAATCGAGCATGCCCACCGCCATGTCCGCAACCAACCCGATGACCATCGTCGTCAACGGAAACCTTACCTTCACTGGCTGGCATTCTACGGGTTACGGGCTCCTCGTCGTCACCGGCGATTTCAGCTTCGATCCGGATGCGTCCTGGGACGGGATCGTCCTGGTGATCGGAACCGGTAAGCTAATTTCACAGCAGAGTGGTAATGGTCAATTCTTAGGAGCAGTGTTGCTCGCAAGAACGCTCGACGCCTCGGGCAATCTCTTGCCAGCCGGTTCGCCACCGGTATCGCCGTACTTCGATTTCACCCCTACCTCAGGCAGCAACGGCGTTTATTACAGTAGTTGTTGGATCCAGGCTGCGCAGCCCGCCTCCAGCTATAAAATCCTTTCCTTCCGCGAAATCTCGCAATAGGGTTCCCTGTCGCGATGGCAGCGCAACCTGTTACCTTTCTACCCACGTCAACGGACGTTTCTCCGTCAGAGCGCCGTTAGTCTTCTGTAACTTGCACTATCAAGGCAGCTTAGTGATTTGGCGTGGTTGGCGCTCAACGTGCCCTTTTCTAGGGTGCTGCCAGTTCAAGCTTCGCCTCGAGGTATCGTGCCTTTGAGTCGCGGACGGTAGCTTCAGACGTAAGAGGAACTCCATGAGGACGAATCGCATGCTAGATCGATCGCACCCTGATCATAGCCGAGGCTTCTCGACTCTCGAATTGCTGGTGGTTATGTTCGTTTCGCTTGTCATTGCCGCGTTGGCCATACCGGGGTTTAACGAGGTAAGGCGCACTTTGCGCATTTCCGGTGACGCCCGGAATCTCAATGGCGCGATCAACCAGGCCAAGATGCAAGCCGCCGCCGACTTCACTCGCGCGCGCCTGTACATCGACCTGGGTGCAAACACCGTGAATACTTTCCATGTGGATGTATGGAATAAGGCGGGATTCGGGGGAACGGGCTGCTGGCAGGTCGTCGGTGACTTCAACAACCCATGTTTTGTCCCAGGCGTCAGCCCCATTCAATACCTCTCGCCGGGCGTCAGCTTTGGGACCGGGGGAGTTGGTGCGCCTCCGCCCAATACACAAGGGGCCGGCATAACGCAACCACCCAGATGCTTTGCGGTGAATGGAAATCGCTTCGGGCAGGTGGCCACGACGGGCTGCATCACCTTCAGTTCGCGAGGCATACCCATCGACCCGGCAACTGGCGTACCGACAGGAAACGACGCTATCTACATCACGGACAACACGCAGGTCTACGGAGCGACCGTCGGGGCCACCGGGCTTAGCCAAGTCTGGGCCATAAACCCGAACGGCAACGGAAACTGGTACCGCAAGTAAGGAAGGCAGAAATGAGACTTCACCATTCCGCGCGAATTCGGAGTAACAAAGCGAGATCGCAGTCGGGCATAAGCCTTGTCGAGACGATGATCGCGTTATGCCTGCTCCTGGTCGCGGCCGCAGGCATCATGACCATGGCGGCCGTGGCCATGTCCACTACGGAAACCCAGGGCCACCTTGCCGCGCGTACGGCCGAGTACGCTCAGGACAAGATGGAGCAACTCCTTGCCTTGCAATACCCGGATACGCAGACCGATACCACCGTTTTTCCCTCTGCTATTACAGGGGCGGGAACGGGGTTGACCCCGGGCGGCGGTTTGAACGCGCAAGCGCCCGTGGTGGGCTACTCGGACTACGTGGACAAGAGCGGCAATCCCGTCCCTGCAGGAGCCAATTGGCAGTACGTCCGCGTGTGGCAGATCACGGCAAACGCCGCGGGCTCCATGAAAACGATTACCGTCCTTACGCAAGTGCGCTACAGCGTGGGCCAATCGGGCGTGCTGCCCCGCACTACCATAACGTGCTTGAAATCGAGTCCCTTCTGAGCCTTATCGGGAAAACTAAAAAAGAGTGAAAGCTGATGATGCGCAAAAAACAAGCTGGGTTCACGTTGATGGAAACCATGGTGGCTTTGGTGGTCCTCTTGGCCGTTTCGGCAGTAGTCATGTCCGGAATGATGCAGATGATGAAGACCGAGGGAACCATCACGAATCGCACGGAAATGCATACCAGCGTGCGCGGCGCCACGGAATTGTTGGAGCAAGAAATCGGTCAGGCGGGAAAAATCTCCCTGCCGCCAGTACCCGCGAACACAGCCTGGGCCATGCTGACCGGCGTGAATGTCCCGGCGGACACTCCGGTTACGCCGGCGGGGGGAGTGGCTTTCAATGTGTTCGATTACAACGCGCCGGGAGGCCCGACACCGGTTCTTTTTGAAGGGGAATGGGTAACCGTAGACACAGGATTAAACAAGGAAGCCGTGCAACTAACCTGCATCGCCGGCCCTGGGAACTGTCCGAATCCATCGAACACCTGGGGTGCAACCTTTTATTACACTCACGTGCCCGCGGCGATTCCTGGAACCGGGACTTTCGGAGTTCCCATCAGCGTTCCGGGATCATTCTCCACGGGAATCGTGCCACCCGCGGTCAATGTTATGCCGAATCCCCCCGCGGGCTATGCCGGCTACCCGGTCTGGCCGGTGAATGCGCCCGGGCAGGGTTCGACCGGCACAGTTTTGAAGCTCTTCGGAGACATCAATGGCGATGGGCACATGGTGTACGTCGAATACACCTGCGTCCCCGGCACTCCCCTAGCTCCCGGGCTTCTGTATCGCAATCAGGTCAATTTCTGGAATTTGCCCGCGGTGCCGCCGCTCGATCCCTCGATGATCGTCCTGACCGGGGTCCTGCAAAACCCAAACAGCCCGGCTGGCGCTGCGGTTCCCTGTTTTACTTACCAATTGCAGACTCGGGACGGCGTGAATGCAGCCCAAAACGACATGGCGTTTGTGACCGACGTCGCTGTTACGCTGACGGTGCAGACCCAGAATCCCGATCCCCAAACGCCCCTAATCAATGGGCAACCCAATTTCCAGACCGAGACCAAGGCGCTGCTGAACGTCTCGCCGCGAAACGTTTTCAACGCCTACGAATTCGCAACTCTTGATTATCTGAACCGGATTCAACCTACCCCCATGCTCATCAAGAGCAATACCTTGCCGAATTACCAATGACGGTCGAGACCGCAAACGGAGGACCATGTTCATGTCCATGACACAAAACAACGAGAGAGGTTCCGCGCTCATATTCGCCTTAATCCTCTTGCTGGTGCTCTCGGCGATGGCGGGTTCACTCATGTTTCTGTCGAATTCCGAGACCTATGCCAGCATGAATTACCGCATGATGACGGAGGCGCGCTACGGCGCGGAGGCCGGTGTTCACGCGGCAGCCAACTTCCTGATGTCGCCTAACTACGTGCCGCCGGCTGCACCGCCAGGCGGAAACTTTAACGGCTATGCCACGAACGTTTACCCTGTCCAGACTGCTGCCGGAGCTCCGGTTATCCTGACAACAATCTCGGGCCAACAAGCGACCTACCCGGATGGGCAAATGGTTGCGGCCTTCCAGAACGCCATGAATGCAAACCAGCCCCTCCAACAGGGTGGCCAGAACGGGGCGAACACTGTTACGTACAGCGCCTCCGCGCAGTTGATGTCCATGGTCTCGATCCTGCCGTTTGGGACCACGGCTCCCGTGACGGTTCAAACCTGGCAGATCACCGCGCATGGGGACATCGCTAACGTAGAGAATGGCGAAGCGGAAGTCGTCACCACGCTGGAGCGGTACATCTCGCCCGCATTTGCCTATGCGGCCTTTGCGGATAACAATGGTTGCGCCGCTCTCAGCTTCACGGGAAACGGCACAACCGACAGCTATGATTCGGGGGCGCTAGCAGTAGGCGGCGCTGGGGTGGCCACCCCCCCGGCCGCGTTTAACAGCTATGGCGGAAACGTCGGCACCAACGGAAACGAAACGAATAGCGGCGGCAACGTAACGATCAACGGAACGTTGTCCAGCCCCAACGCGGGCTTCGGTGTTTGCACCGCTGGCAACGTGACCGCGTTGACCGGCAATCTAAGCCAGATCACCAGCGGGCTGGTCCAGTTGCCCCAGGCCGTAACCTTCCCCACACCGACGATTCCGCCCCCGGGAACGACTAATGTCAGCAGCACGCAGACTCTCGCTCCCGGCAGCTACGGAGATGTCTCCCTTTCCGGCAATAGCGTGCTGACCTTGACTCCCGGCGTGTACAACATGAATAGCATTTCGATTACGGGCAAAGCCCAACTGGTAGTCGCTCCCGACCCCATAACCGGGCAATACGGCCCCGTGGTTCTCAATGTGGCCGGAAACAATAACGCTACGCCGATCGACCTGGAAGGGAACGGCATTTCGAACCCAACTTATAACCCGGCCGACCTCCAAATTCTCTACGCCGGGACCGGCGGAATCAAAATCGCCGGTAATGGCGCGAGCGCGGCGATCGTGTACGCTCCGAACGCCACCGCGGATTTTAAGGGAAACGCCTCTTTCTATGGCTCGGTCATTGCCAATCAGTTGCTCGACGTGGGCAACGGCGCCATCCACTACGACATGCGGCTGAAGAAAGAGATGTTCACCATCGGAAACTACGTCCTCAACTCCTTCACCTGGAACAAGTACTGATCCCAAGCTACGGCAAGCAAAACGGCGCGGATTTAGTTTTTCCGCGAGCGCACCGGGCCTCGAGACAAAGCGGGCCACTTTCTTTTTGCATGAGCACTGGGAGCATCGGCCCACCCTTTTGGCGCAAAGTAGTCCGGGCGTTATAATGCTCCGATGCAAAATCATCAAAAGAGTGCGCCGATGCGCGGCACCACGGTCTTGTGTGTTCGCAAAGACAATAAAGTGGTGCTCGTTGCCGATGGCCAGGTCACCATGGGCGATCACGTGATGAAGCACACGGCGCGCAAGACCCGCCGGCTGTACAACGACAAGGTTTTGGCGGGTTTCGCCGGCTCCACCGCCGACGCCATCACCCTGTTCGAGCGCTTCGAAGGAAAACTGCAGGAATCTTCAGGCAATCTGCAGAAGGCGGCCGTGGAGTTGGCCAAAGATTGGCGCAAGGACCGCGCGCTTCGTCATCTGGAGGCCATGCTCGTTGTGGCCGACAGCAAAACCACCTTTGTCCTTTCCGGCAACGGAGATGTCATCGAGCCGGACGACGGGATTGTAGCGATTGGTTCGGGCGGCAGCTATGCTTTGGCCGCTTCGCGCGCGATGTTGAAACACTCCAAGCTGTCCGCCAAAGACCTGGCTATGGAAGCGATGCGCATCGCCAGCGAAATCTGCATTTATACCAATGCAAATTTCACCGTCGAAGAGCTTTGAGAGGTTGTTCGGGCCGCAACCACACTCATTCCAACGAGCGAAGCGACGAGGAGTCGCTGATTTGCTTGGCAGGAATGCCTCGCTAAGGTCGCAGTCAGCGGCGAGTCCAGGGCGCGTCGGCGTACTGGATTTCATTTGTAAACCATCTCCGAGCGTGTAGCATCTTCTAGTGAGGGAATGTTAGTCTTGGCTGTGCCTCTATTCATTGAAAACTTGAGACTAAAAGTGCCTGGAACCGAGAACGCGGATGACCACTAAGTCCGAAAAGGAAATCATTGTTGCGCCGGGTGGCAACGGCGCGGTCACCGGCGAAGAAGAGGAGCTTCTTCCCGCGCTGGACGACATGACGCCGCGCGAGATCGTCCTCGAGCTCGACAAATACATCGTCGGGCAAGCGGCTGCGAAGCGCGCTGTCGCCGTGGCATTACGCAATCGCGTTCGCCGGCAGAAGCTTCCTCCCGAAATCGCGGACGATGTCCTGCCGAAAAACATTCTGATGATCGGGCCGACGGGCGTGGGGAAAACCGAGATTGCCCGGCGACTGGCGCGGCTGGCCGGCTGCCCGTTCATCAAGGTGGAAGCTTCGAAATACACCGAAGTGGGCTACGTCGGCCGCGACGTCGAGTCCATGGTCCGCGACCTCGTCGAGACTTCCATCGACATGATCCGCGAGGAAAAGCTCGATGAAGTCGCTGACCGCGCCGAACAAGCGGCGGAAGAGCGCGTACTCGATTTGCTATTGCCGCCGTTGCCGTCTCCCGCCCCAGGCACGCCCGAAAGCGAGGTCGCCGCTCAGCGTGAGCAAAACCTGCGCACGCGCGAAAAGCTCCGTGTCCAGCTTCGCGAAGGCAAGCTCGATCAGCGCATGGTCGACCTGGAAGTGCGCGAACGCTTGATGCCGGCGTTCGAAATCATTTCCAATCAGGGCGTCGAGGAAATGGACAGCAACATCAAGGAGATGTTTTCCAATATCTTCGGCCAGCAGAAGAAAAAGCGCAAAATGAGCGTCGCCGACGCGTTCGAATACCTGATCCAGGAAGAAGAAAACAAGCTGCTGGATATGGACCTGGTTACACGCATGGCCGTCGAACGCGCGGAACAAATGGGCATCATCTTCATCGACGAAATCGACAAAGTTGCGGGACGCGAAACCGGTCACGGCCCAGACGTTTCGCGCGAGGGTGTGCAACGTGACATTCTCCCCATCATCGAAGGAACCACCGTCAACACGCGCTACGGCATGATTCGCACCGACCACATCCTGTTCATTGCCGCCGGCGCTTTTCACGTGACCAAGCCTTCCGACTTGATCCCCGAACTGCAGGGACGCTTGCCCATTCGCGTGGAGCTGCAATCCCTCAAGGAAGAAGATTTCATTCGAATTCTGACCGAGCCGAAGAACGCGCTTATCAAGCAGTATGCCGCGCTCCTCGAAACCGAAGGCGTGAAGCTGAATTTCACCGAGGACGCGGTCGCTGCCGTCGCGCGATTTGCCACCAGCGTCAACGAGCAAACTGAAAATATCGGCGCGCGCCGCCTGCACACTATTCTCGAAAAGGTTCTTGATGATATTTCTTTCGAGGCGCCCGACCTCAAGAAAAAGAACGTTAAGATTGACGCCGCCTACGTCAACAAGCAGCTCGTGGACATTGTGAAGAACCAGGATCTCAGCCGCTACATTCTGTGAATGCCGAAAATTGCAACGGGAAAATGGCAGATAGAAAAGGGAAGTATGGCCGCCCCCTGGACCCGAATCGGGCAACTCCCGTCATCCGACCTCCGACTTCCGATTTTCCTGTAGGGATCGCGCTTCGCGACCTTCGAGCACGCGCGGCGCGACTGCCCGGGATTATGGCATGGCCATTTTCCAGATCTTCTTCGCAAGTCACGCGGCGCGCTTGGTGGCAGACGCTTCCCCTTCGCGAAGTACGAGCCGGCGGTCACCGGTCACCGTTCTTTCCCGCCTTTTGTTTCTTATTCTCCCTTTTCCTCTCTGGCTGTGGCGCTCCCGGTGACCCCGTTCCGCCTTCTCCGGCGGTCCCCGTTGCTGTTTCCGATCTCGTCGCGCGCCAGGCCGGCGACGGCGTTGCATTAGTTTTTTCGCTTCCCGCCAAATCCGTTTCCGGAGAGAAGCTCGGGGCCGCTCCGGCCATCGAAATCGTTCGCGGTTCTCTGAAAGCCAATGGCGCACCCGATCCGGGATCGTTTCGCGTGGTCTACACCATTCCCGCGGCTTTGGTCAGCAACTATTTTGCCGCAGGCCAGGTGCGCTTCACCGATCCGATTTCACCAGAGGAATCGACGGCACATCCAGGCGCAACGTATGCCTACCTCGTTCGAACGCGCCTTTCGAAGAAGCGCGCCTCGCCCGATTCGAATGTGGTCACGGCGCGGGTGTTTCCGGCACCGCAGCCTATCTCTTCGGTTCAGTCCCGGGTCACCGAGACCGCTGTGAATCTCTCCTGGCCTGTCCCGACGCAAACCTCCGCGGGCAACCTGCTTTCCGGCATTTCCGGTTACCGCGTGTATCGCGGAGAAATGGACCCGCAGGCGCCAGAGCCCACAAGCAAAGACCTTTCCGCAACTCATTGGATCGCCCCGCTGGCGCTTCTCGGACCTTCCACGACAAACACCTACAGCGATCGACAATTTGAGTTCGGCAAGACCTACGTGTACGTCGTGCGCACGGTGATCGCGGCGGATGGAAACGAAATCGAATCGGACAACTCGGAGCCTATCACGGTGACGCCTCGCGATATATTCCCTCCTGCCGCTCCCCAGGGCCTCGTCGCAGCCGTGCTTCCGGGCGCGACCCCGTCGGCATTTGTCGTGGACCTGTCCTGGTCCATCAATCTTGAAACGGACCTGGCCGGTTATCGCGTCTATCGAAGTGAACAGGAAGGCGCACGGGGTCAGCTGATTACCCCGGATTTGTTGCCGGTGCCCGCCGTTCGTGACGGCGCAGTCGCGCTCGGCCATCGTTACTGGTACACCGCGACCGCCGTGGATCGCGCCGGCAACGAAAGCGCGCCGAGCAATCCCGTTGCAGTTGACATCACGCAGCCGCCCTCGTAGATTCGGGTTTCGCTACGGGCGTCTTGGAGCCCCGCTTCGCATGCAGCTTCGGACAAACTTGCCAGGTTCCCGCCGGCTCGAGTTTCTTCACAACGCCGCAATTCGCACCGGCGTGTACACGGGAATTTGCCTTAGTTTGGTTTTTGCCGCTTGGCTGGCCATCGCCAACCAGGTTCCGTTTCTCGAGCGCTTTGCCTTCGAGCGCAACGTCGGCGCCGCGGGGGTTTTTGTTTTTCTTGCTGCCGTCCCGGTTCTTCGTTTTCTTCGCTGGCCCGGAAATCTTCTGCCCGCGAGCATCATCGCCTGGATGATCTTCAGCGTCGTCTACCGTATTCTGGCCATGATTTACCACGGGCTCAGCGACTGGCACAGCACTTTTCAGGTTTTCATGGTAGGGGCGGTGAGTTACATGATGTTCACCACGCTATCCTGGATTGCCGCGATTATCCGGAAGGCGCGCGCCGCGGAGATTTCTCATCCCAAGCGCCGCGCGAGCTGAAAACTCATGAAAATCTGTCGTTACGTCCGGCGCAACACCGCTTCCAAGCCGGCGCCGCGCTATGGACTCATCGAAGGCCAAAGCGTGATCGAGATCTCCGGCCTGCCTTGGGAGCAATGGACGCGAAGCGCGCAGGCCTTGCGTCTCTCGGACATTCGCCTCCTGGCTCCCGCCGAGCCTTCGAAAATCGTCTGTGTCGGCCGCAATTATGCCGCGCACGCCGCCGAGCTCGGCAACGAGCTGCCCAAAGAACCCTTAATTTTTCTCAAGCCCTCCACATCCATCGTTGGTCCTGAAGAACCGGTCATGCTGACAAAATTCTCTCAGCAAGTAGAACACGAAGGCGAACTCGCCCTGGTCATCGGACGCCGCTGTTCGCATTTGCGCGATTCCGACGATGCGCTTTCTTATCTTCTCGGTTACACCTGCCTCAACGACGTGACCGCGCGTGATTTACAGAAGACCGACGTGCAATTCTCCCGCGCAAAGGGCTTCGATACGTTCTGCCCCGTCGGCCCGCACATCGAGACGGATCTCGATCCTCGGAGCCTCCATGTCGAAACGCGAGTGAACGGCGCGCTCCGTCAATCCGGCAAAACCTCGCTAATGATTTATCCAGTGCCTTTTCTGGTCCGCTGGATATCGCGCATGATGACGCTGCTCCCCGGCGACCTCATCGCCACCGGCACGCCCGCGGGCGTCGGTCCGCTGGTCGCCGGAGACTCGGTCGAGGTTGCCGTTTCCGGAATTGGCGTGTTGCGCAATCCGGTGCAGGCGCCACAAGATTGATTCACCTTGAAACCCTAATTTCGCTAAAATACGCGGATGTGACGGGTTGCCATCCGTCGGGCGCGCCGCTGGGGCCCGGTCTTGCGCGTCCGGGAATCCCCACGATCTGGTAAAGGGAGCAGCGCGGAGAGCAATGCTTGCTGATTGGAAATTCGTGCTCGCCATGGGCGGGGCCGCGGTCGCCGCCATCGCCATGATTGTCTATGCGTTTCTCCGCCCGGAGGGTGACCCGGAAGACCAAGAACGCAAGCGTCGTCTTCACCTGAACCAGGTCGGCCGCATCGCCGAAGGCCAGGTCGTGGACCTTGCCGAGCAGCCGCCCGAGCCGAAGAAGCCCCGCAAAAACCTCTTCGGTCTTGGCGGCCGTCCCCTCGCCGACCTGCGCCCTCGCCGCCTGGTCTCCTACAGCTACTCGATCTCCGGCGTGACCTATCACACGGCGCAGGACATCACGGGCCTCGAAAGCCAGGTGCGCCTGGACCGACTGGTTCCCGGCCAGCCTGCCAGCGTCAAGTACGACCCTTCCAATCCCGTCGACTCCATCCTCGTGGGCGACGACTGGTCCGGCCTGCGCTGAGCAAGCCTCCAGGCGCTCTTGCTTGAGCATCAATTTGCCGGGCGCACGGTGTTTTGGGCGGCCAGGGCATTAACTTTTTGTCCCTTCCGCTCACTCCCGCCGTCCCTCCCCAAACCGGCTCCTTTACACTTTAACGAGAAGCCGAAATTTCGGGTCGCATTCACGCCAATAAGGAGTCTCACATGAACAAGCCGTTCTTGCTGGCCGCCGTTGCTGTTATCGGGCCGAGTCTCGTCGTGGCGGGCAAGCCACAAATGGGTACGGTCATTTCCGAAAACTCCGTGGCCTGCGGCTCGACCGTAAGGGGCAAAAAGAACAAGCAAACGACCGTCGATGTGCTCTGCCAGGAGTATGTCGTCCGCACCACCGATACGGATTATCACATTCGGCAGGTGAAACCCACTGACAAGGCTCTGATCCCCGTCAACACGCGAATTGCGTTCACGCTCGACAAAGACAAAATGAAATTCAAAGCCAACGGCAAGTCCTACGAATACCTCATCGTTTCGGAAGCCGGCGTTTCCGCGGACGCTGCCAAGCCCTAATTCTCCGTCTGGCGCCGCCTTTTACGGATCCGTCGCAGAAGTCGTACCGTCAACCGGCCCGCCAGCAAGCACTACGGGATGGCGCAGAACCATTTCGAGCGGCGCACCCTGTTCGATACAAAAATCGCCAAAACCGGCCACGGAATCGGCATCTTCGGAGCAGTCCCAGAGCATGCAGGAGAAAGCGCCTCGACGCCGGGTATCGGTGCGGCCTGCTCATCTTTCGGAGCGTCAGGCTTTACCCGCAAAAGGTGGCGCTGCCGCTACTACGACTGACGATGTGGCCCCTAATGCGCTATCCTTGGCATTAGTCAGAGGAAGCGATTCGAGCCCGGTCCCATGAAAACAATCCTTGCTTCCATTATCACCACCGTGCTCATCGTGGCCATGACGCTCGCCGCCATGTTTGCCCTGGTGTGGGCTACGGTGAGGGTGACTTCGCTGCCAATGCCCTTCGAACGCCCAGTCGGCATGGGCTTGGAGCTGCTCCTAGGCATCGTGCTGCTCCTCGGAACCACTTGGCTCGCGACGCATTTGGCGGTACGCATCTTCGGCCCGAAAGAGCCGCCGTCGCTGGACTTTTCGGAACTTTCCAAGCCCGGCCTCGAGAAGTCATCTGCTCCTTTAGGGGCGCGAACCAGCGCCTCGTCCGGCGCCCCGTTCAAGGGAGGTTCCGTTGTCTGAGACCAAACGCAGCCTGATCCCCACGCCCAAGGTCTCCGAGGCCCCTAAAGCCCCCCGAGCGAGTGACCGCACAGACGAATTGCGCCGGCTGGAGGCGGAAGCCGAAGCCGGAGGCGGTCCCGAGCGCCGCGAGCGTGAACACCAGGCCGGCAAATTGACCGCGCGCGAGCGCATCCACCTGCTCCTTGACGAAGGCACGTTTGAAGAGCTGGACAAATTTGTCCGTCACCGCTGCGTGGATTTCGGGATCGAGGAGCAGCGTCCGGCCGGCGACGGATTCGTGACCGGCTTCGGGCGCATCGACGGGCGTCTGGTCTACGTCTTCGCGCAGGACTTCACCGTTTTTGGCGGCTCGCTCTCCGAAGCCAACGCGCAGAAAATCTGCAAAATCATGGACCTCGCGACGCGCGCGGGGGCGCCGGTTATTGGCTTGAATGATTCCGGCGGCGCACGCATCCAGGAAGGCGTAGCCTCGCTCGCGGGTTACGCCGATATTTTTTTGCGCAACACGCTTTCGAGCGGCGTCATCCCGCAAGTCAGCGCCATCATGGGTCCTTGCGCCGGAGGAGCGGTGTATTCGCCGGCAATCACTGATTTTATTTTCATGACGCGCGAGACTTCCTACATGTTCGTGACCGGCCCGGACGTCATCAAGACCGTCACCCACGAGGAAGTGACCAAACAAGAGCTGGGTGGCGCGATGACCCACAACGAGAAAAGCGGCGTGGCGCACTTCGTCGCGCGCGATGACGCCGATTGCCTGGCGATGATTCGCGAGCTCATGAGCTTTCTGCCGTCGAACAATCTCGAGGATCCGCCGCGCCGGGCCAGCTCGGATCCGCCGACGCGCCGCGATGAAGCGCTCAACGCGCTGGTTCCGCCGGATCCGCAAAAACCGTACGACATCAAGGACGCCATTCATTCCATCGTGGATGACGGCTATTTCTTCGAGGTCCACGAACACTATGCGAAGAATCTTGTCGTTGGTTTTGCACGGCTGGATGGCAGGCCAATCGGCATCGTCGGCAATCAGCCGGCCTACCTGGCAGGAGTTCTTGATATCAACGCTTCGGTGAAAGGCGCGCGCTTTGTGCGCTTCTGCGATGCGTTCAATATTCCGCTGCTGACGTTTGAAGACGTCCCCGGCTTTCTTCCCGGAACGCAGCAGGAATTCGGCGGCATCATCAAGCATGGCGCGAAGCTGCTTTTCGCTTTCGCCGAAGCCACGGTTCCGAAGATTACCGTCATCACGCGCAAGGCCTATGGTGGGGCCTACTGCGTCATGGCTTCCAAGCACATTCGCACCGACGCGAATTTCGCATGGCCCACTGCGGAAATCGCGGTAATAGGTCCGGAAGGCGCGGTGGACATAGTATACAAACGCGAACTCGCAAAAGCCTCAGAGTCCGAGCGCGAGAAACTACGCCAGGAGAAAATCGCGGAATTCCGCGACCGCTTCGCCAATCCCTTTGTCGCCGCCGAGCGCGGCTACATCGACGCCGTGATCTCTCCCGCCGACACGCGCGCACGGGTCATCACCGCGCTTCGCGCCCTCGAAAACAAGCGCGACTTTAACCCACGCAAGAAACACGGCAACATCCCGCTATGAGGACTCAACTCCTGTGAATTGTTACGGAACCGAAGTCGTCACCCCTGGTATGGGAATCCACCGGGCGCTGCCGCGAGCGTCGCTGGCCGCGCCGAAGTGGCGGGCTTCCGCCCGAAAATCTGTCGCGACTCGGGAATCCGGGCCCTAAACGAGAAGGATTTACTTCAGCAAGTGTTCCTGTAAGAACGCCACGGTGGCGTAGAACTGAAAATCCTGGTTGGCTTTCTTGCGGTAGCCGTGGCCTTCATCATTGGCGATCATCAACCACACCGGGGTGCCGGCTTTTCTCAAAGCGTCGGCAATCTGCTGGGACTCGCTCACCGGGACGCGCGGGTCGTTTTTCCCGGCGATCACCAGCATGGGCTTTCTGATTTTCTCGATGTTGTTCATCGGCGCGATTCTCTCAAGATAGGCGCGCATTTGCGGATCGCGCTCATCGCCGTACTCGGCCCTCCGCAGGTCGCGCCGGTAGGCTTCGGTGTGCTCAAGAAAGGTCACCAGATTCGACATGCCCACGACGTCGACGGAACAGCAAATGCGATCGCTGTAGAAGGCCGAGACCGCGAGCGTCATGTGTCCGCCGTAGCTTCCGCCGCTCACGGCGATGCGATTGCCGTCGAGCTCGGGCTGCGCCGCGATCCAGTCGAACAGGGCGTTGATGTCTTTGTAGGTGTCCTCGCGTTTCATTCCGTTGTCGAGCAGGGAGAAGGTTTTTCCGTAACCGGTCGACCCGCGAACGTTGGGGTAAATGAGCGCAATTCCCAACTCGTTCAGGAGGTAATTATTCCGTCCAAGAAATGTTGGAACCGATTGCCCTTCGGGACCGCCGTGAATGATCACCAGCACCGGCCGCTTGCCGCTGAACTTTGCAGGCGGCTTGTACAAGAAGCCCGACATCATTTTGCCGTCGAAGCTTTTCCAGTGAATGAGCCCCGCTGTGGGAAACGATTCGGTTTTCACTGCCGTTTCGCTGTTGGTCCAGCGCTCCAGCCTTTCATTGGCAACGTCGATCGAGTAGCAGTCACCCGGGCTGCGGGAATTGCTCAGCGAGAAGCCGAGGTCGTGCCCGTTCCTGTGCCAGCGCAAGCCGGCAATGACTCCGGTAGGAACGTGCGGCAAGGGCATTTCTTTGCCGTTGGTCGTGTCGCGGACGTGCAGGACGCTCAAGCCTTCTTCGTCAATCACAAAAGCGAGCAGCTTTCCATCGGGCGCTAGATCGAAAGATGCCACGTCCCAGTGAATCGGCGTGGTTAGATAGGTCGGCTGCTTGGTTTCCAGATCGATGTACGCGAGGCGGTGAAACTCGGAGTCTTTGTCGGTGGTAACGTAAATCCCCTTGCCATCTTTGCTGAATCGCGCTTGGCCATACGAGACTTTCTCGGCGCCATGGCGGGGCGTCAATTCCGATTTCTGTCCGGTTACGGTGTCGACGAGCCACAAATACGACACGTTGATGGAAGGCTCTTCGAGAACCAGAATCTTTTTGTCGTCGGGAGACCAATCTTCGGGGCGCCAGCCGCCGCCGCTTAATTGCGCCAACAAACGATCCGCCTTGGGATCGGCGGGATTCATCACCCATAAATCGGTGTCCTTGCCGGTGCGCCGCGTGGACATGTACGCGATGCGGTCGCCGTCAGAGGACCACGGGCCCATTAAATTGCGTGATTTTCCATCCGTGAGCAGGGTGACATCGCCGGTTTTCATGTCGTAGCGGTAGAGTTGATACCATTCGCCGCCGCCCACGTCTTTCATGAACACGATGTATTCGCCGCCGTTGGGATGAAAGCGGCCGCTCGAAA
>DATAIH010000330.1:0-6425 GCA_036262755.1 Candidatus Acidiferrum sp. | reverse complement strand
ATTGTCATCCTGCCAGGAATGCGCGAGAGTGTGCGGCATTGCAGCGCAGGTTCCGGTGAAGGGGTTTCGAGCTGGGTGAGCTGAAACGGCGCTGAAATTCCTACACAGGAGGATTCCATGAAAAAGGTGCTATCGAGAGTAACAGGCATGTTGGCGCTGGCGCTCCTGGCGGCTTACGCTGTCGAAGCGCAGGAGCCCGTGCTCGTGAATATTCCCTTTGCATTCACGGCCGGGAGGATGGCGCTTCCGGCCGGCGAGTATCGGGTCCAGAATACGGGAGAGGCTTCTGCGCTCCTGTTAATTCAGCGCACGGACCACAGCGCCGCCACGTTTGTGATATCGAACGCGGTAGAGGCGAACAGGCCGCAAGCTCACTCCAAATTGGTCTTCCGTTGCTACGGCGACCGTTATTACCTTTCTCAAATCTGGGTGGAAGGCCATTCGCGTGGAAGGGAACTCGCACCATCCGCTAAAGAGAGGGAACAACAAGGACTGCTGGCACGCAACCAGGCGCCACACCAGGTCACGATTGTTGCCGGCCTCACCTCACCCAAGCCCTAGTGCTCTTCCACACTTGAGGCAGCAACCCCGCGGGAATCCCGGAGAGTCCTCCTGGATTCCCGCTTGCTCTTTCCTTTTATGAGTTTGGTCGCGGCCAAGAGGACCAGCGGAACGAAGGCCATGAACGAGACACGCCTCCCAGAAGAAACGCCGCGAGTGGGGAACCGCTCAAATGCACAGGTCCACGGGAAAGCCTCGTCCTGATTCTTCGCTTGTTTTCTTGGCCTGGATTGGGAACCGAAGAGAGTACCGCCTGAAATTGGTGCGCCCGCCTGGACTCGAACCAGGAACCTGCGGATTATGAGTCCGACGCTCTAACCGATTGAGCTACGGGCGCTCCGACTACGCCTTAATGCCGTACTCCTCTCGAACTGTTTTGTTGAGCCTGACAAGACCATGCGCCCCGCGTTCTTTGTCGGGCTTACTATAGTATGCCATCGATGTGCTTTGGGATCTCCCGGCGCGAGAGATGATCCAGGTTCAGAGGGCGATATAGCTTGTTGCCCCTGAAATATCCGGCTTTCGCCTCTCAACGGAAAGGCGGGCACGACAATGTCTACCGATTTTGGCTTTTCCGGCGCTTCGTGTTGCTTCCGCGTTTTCTAACCCCGGGAGTTGACACCTCATGCTTGCTCGATTTCATGTGATAGATTGCCGGAGGACCAATGGACATTGTATCGGCATTAAAAGGCCAGGCGTGAAAGCTGCAACAGCAGCTAGACACGGTCAATGCGGCCATCGAAGTCCTGGGCGGAAAGAACGGCGTTGTTCGTCACCGGAAACGGCGAGTCTCCGCAAGTGCGCGGGCGAAGATGTCCAAGGCACAGAAGGCGCGGTGGGCGATGAGCAGAGCCGCCGAGGAAGAATGCCTAGGCCAAGCATCTCCAATCCACGACCATGGCACCCGCGTGCTCGTCGTTAGTTGGGGGAGGAAGCACAGCTCTGCTTCAACAACCAGATGAGGAACGGACCGAGAGAGGCAGTGTCGGAGTTACTCTCGGACTGAGGCACCTCACCCTCATCGACTAGTTGCGGAGAACTCTCTCCTTCCGAATGAGGCGCCACGAGAAGCGTAAGCACTTTGCCGTAGGCCGCGATGGCTCCCGTCAGAGCGTGAAACGCGGGAGAGCCTTTGGCCGCCCTGCGTCTCGCTATTTGTGCGTCCGCCGAGAGTTCGAGAATTCGCTCGATCGTTTTGTCCGGACCCATGGTTGCTCCCGCCATCGAAGGAATCTCGTTAAACGCAACCCGTTCGAGTGAGGAAGAGAGGGCAGACCCGTAGACTCTGGGTGGCTGTCCCCGCACCTCCAGAGGCGATGCCTGCCTCTCTCCTCACGGGAACAGCATTGCTAAGAGCAAGATAGCGGCCTCGGCTATTCGCGGTGTAACGTAAACAAACTACGAGACTTGATCACTCATCTCTTGCTTGCCAAGAAATCACGAGTTCCGAACTTGTGCTATGAATTTCCCTCATTCCGCAATGTTTTGCACTCCCTTCAGCAGAGCCCGCAAACTAAGAGTCAAACGCGCATCATCGATGCCATGTCCGCAAACACTGCTTCGCGATTGGGTTCCTAGGGGTCGAAGAACATGAAGCGCCACGAAAGGGCGCGGGGAACATCATCCCGTCAGGACTTGGCCAGGTAACCCTGGGGTCGGAAACTGGCGAGCGCTTGCGTCTCGTCCTCGAAGGTCGGGATAAGGTCTGCTACATGCATAACCTGCAGCACGTCCTGCACCCGACCACTCGGACAAAGCAGTTTAAGGCTACCGCCCTGGCGGCTGAGAGAAACGTACGCTCCGACGACTGCGCTGATGCCCGAACTATCCAACTGCGTGACGTCTTCTAAATTCAGCAACAGCTTCCGGGCGCCCTTGGCGAGCAGCTTTTTCAGCTGGACGCCCAACAGGTCGCCGTCGACGCCGATGGTCACTTTTCCCTGAAGGTCCAAAATGGTGACATCAGCGGATTCCCGGATTGAGATTTGAAGGCCCACGCGATGGCCTTTCTAGCGGTTCACGCGACGGATTAACCGACCGCCCTTTCCTCCCTCAGTTAACCGCCGCAACACGTTCGGAAAACCTTTGACCGCCGATCGGGTCGAATTCCTCCCGCTGTTGAAGCGCCGTGAGGAGTGCGAGCAGCTTGCCGTAGGCCGCTATGGCTCCCGTCAAGCTGTGAAACGCCGGAGAGTCTTCGGCGGCTTCGCGTCTCTGTACGTGCGCATCCGCGGAAAGTTCGAGAATTCTCTCTATGACTTCGTTCGCAAGACCCGCGTTAGGCTTCATCATGGACTTGGCCCCCAGCTACCCAATTAGATGCGCACCCCCACAGGGTTCGTTATCCGAGGGCGACGGGCCATGCGAGCCGCGAGAGCACCAGAGCAAGACGTAAGCGCGGAATCAGCTCGCCGTGGCCGCCAGGAGGGTCATCCACTCGTCCAAATCATTCAGCACTACGTTGTAATCGGCGCAAGGCAACGGACGTGTCGCGGAGGGAATCAGGGCAACAATCTTAACCCTTGGAAAGTTCGCCTTCAGCCAATCGACCATTTCCTTTCTCGTTTGTTCGGGTGCCATTTGGCCAACAACGAATACATCGACGTCGCAAAACGAACTCAAAGCGCGTTTCGCTGCCTCGTTGTCAACGACGGATATGACTTCAAGGCCGACGCGCCGAAACAGTTCGGCCCTGGCACTCAGTTCACTCTCATCGTAGCCAATCTGAAACATGATCCGCTTGGGCCGCGATTTGATCGAAATCTCCTGGCCCGTCAAGTTGGTTATGACATATTCACCGGGTGAGGATGCCGCGAGCACGTTCACCCGCGCTTTGGCACCCTCGAGACTTACCGCCCCTTCGATCCAGCGGCGGCTGCCATCGATGTGCACCCTGAATATGTGAAACGGGGAAAGCATGCTGGTTTCGTAGTTTGGGGATTAAATCATAGGGCCGGATGGCTGTCTAGCAAAGATTCGGGCAGGAAATCTCGTACTGCCGCCTCACTTCCTCAGTGGCTCTTCCAGGGCTTCCAAAATTGCACGCCCAGCTTTGGCCTGCCCCTTATCTGTTAATTCTGCCAGTGAGCCGCGTCGCCGGTCGCCATTTATTCTTGATACTCGAAGGGTTCCTCAGAAAGTTGGAGCCACTCATGTGTCGCAACAAGGTTCTCGGTATTACGCTTCTGTTAGCCTGTTTCACGGCGTCGGTGGAGGCTGTCGAAGCGCAGGAGCAGCGTGAATTACCGCCATCGGAGCTGATCACGAAGTCC
Source organism: Candidatus Acidiferrum sp. (assembly GCA_036262755.1). Lineage (GTDB taxonomy): Bacteria > Acidobacteriota > Terriglobia > Acidiferrales > UBA7541 > Acidiferrum. The sequence continues at coordinate 2,592 of DATAIH010000330.1, read as the reverse complement.
GTCAAGGCCATCGGTTACACCGTGAGAGGTGGGGGCACAAAAGTCGACTTTCGCGGGACGGATCTCATGCCCGAGGCCACGGGTGAGGCGAAGGTGGAAGCCAAGACTGGGGCAACCAGTATTGAAATCGCCCTCAAGAAGCTGACCCAACCTTCCTCACTCGGCGCAGAATTCTTGACCTACGTGCTTTGGGTCGTGACCCCCGACGGCCGCTCTGGGAATACCGGCGAAATTCTCATCAACAAAAACGGCGAAGGCCGATTGCACGCGACGACTCCGGCGCAAACGTTTTCCATGATTGTGACAGCTGAACCTTATTTTGCGGTGCGTGTGCCCAGCGAGATGATCATTCTGGAAAACGACACGCGAAAAGATACGAAGGGTCAAATCTTCCCGATCAATGATTTCAAGCTGATGAAGCGTGCACAGTACGAAAAGCTTGGAAACCCGCTCGAGATGACGCCGGACCTTGAGCGTGTCCCATTGCAGATGTATGAAGCGCGCAACGCGGTAGACATAGCGAGGTCGCGCGGTGCCGAGAAGGACGCGCCGGAAATCTTCACCAAGGCAACGGGAAGCTTACAGATCGCCGAGAACGCCCTTGCGAGCAGGGCAGACAAGAAGGACATCATGTCCCAGGCTCGCCAGACCGTGCAATTTGCCGAAGATGCGCGCGCACTTGCAGCCGAACGCCAGGAGCAGGCACGCATAGCAGCAGAAAAACATGCAGCAGCGGCCAAAGCCAGGGCTGAAGCAGAGGCAAAGGCCGCCGAAGAGGCCGAGCGACAGGCGGAGTTGGCCGCTGCGAAGCAAGCTCAGTTAGAGGCTGAGGCGGAAGTGATAAGGGTGAGAGAAGAAGCCGCCAAAGCAGAAGCGGAGGGCAACCGGAGAGCCGCGGAAGATCTTCGCAATCAGCTGCTCGAGCAATTCAACCGCATCCTGCCTACGACAGACACCGAGCGCGGCCTCAAGGTAAAGATGGGGGATGTACTTTTTGACGCGGGGAAGTACGCCCTTCGGCCGCCGGCGCGCGAAGCCCTGGCTAAACTCTCGGGGATTGTCCTGGCCCATCCTGGACTGCAATTGACGGTCGAAGGATATACAGACAGCGTCGGAAGCGACGCTTTTAATGACCTACTTTCCGAACAGCGAGCTGTTGCCGTCCGGACGTATCTTGTTGGTGAGGGGCTTCCGGAGAACGCCGTGGCTGCGCAAGGTTTGGGTAAAGCGATGCCGATCGCCAGCAACGAGACCCCACAAGGACGCCAGCAGAACCGCCGCGTGGAGATCATCGTTTCCGGCGAGGTCATCGGAGCGAGGATTGGCCTCAGCTCAAAGAGAATGTAGGGGTGCGACGCCGAGCTAACCCTCTGCGAGTTTGCGGAGTGAGGCAAGGTCCCGAATGACCACGGTTGAACCCTTCACCTCGAGGAGTTGCCTCTTCTTGAAACCCGAAAACAAGCGCGTCACCGTCTCTCGCGACGATCCAATCATCTGGGCGATCTCTTCGTGGGTTAGCGTGAGTGTGACGCGCACTTGGCCCCCCGCCTTTTCTCCTTCGGCGACCTGTTCGAGCAGGAACCGCGCAAACTTCTCCGCTGCGGAATGCGAAAGACCGATGGTGCGCATCTCTCCGATCGCCAGGTGGTAGTTCTCGCTGAGCTGCTCGGCAACGCGCAGCGCGGCTTCTCCGTGAGTCTTCAGGAATTCGACGAAGTCATTGCGAGTGATGAAATTCGCTTGCGCCGGTTCCAGCATTTCAGCCGAGGCTTGGTAAGGCTGGCCGGACACGGTAGCGGCAAGCCCGAGAATCTCTCCTTTTTCGGGCACGCGCAGAATCAACGTCTTGCCGTCCGCCGAGGAGGTCGACAGCTTGACGCGCCCGTTGCAGAGAATGAACACCCCGCGTGGCTTCTGGCCTTCCACAAACAGGGTGGCGCCCTTGGGATAACTGGCGGCTGCCGTGATCGTCTCCAGATGCTTCAACGCAGCCGGGGGAAGATTGCAGAACAGGCGTTCCTCGCGGTGCGGACAGTTGAGGCAGCTCTCAATGATTTCTAGCCCGTAGGGGGCACGGGAGAGAGATCCGCGGCGGACTATGCCTGCCTTCTCCTTGGGAACAAACCAGAAGCGGTTGCTCCTGGGCCCTCTTGTCAAATCTTCGTGTTCTGGCTCGGGGTCTACTTTGCTCGTCTCCATAAACACCTCCGCGCATTGCGGGAGTAAGACCAGGGCCTAAAACCCAGCCTCGCTCGTTCGCCGGATGGCGCCGTCCCGGTCTTCGCGCTGTTGATTAGAATCGTTTGCTTGGTCCCTGTTGGAACTACCTGCCATTCCCATTCGGTTCTTTCGTGAGGCAGATGGCCCGACTTCTAGAGCGCGGATGTCGGCGAAGAGCGTAGCCTGCCCACCGCTTCATCACCATTCCTAGATCATCCATGGCCTCGCGGATAGGACCGGGGTCACCGAAGGATGTGACCTGTGTCACCACGGATCTGGCGTTCTTCAAATCTACTTACGCCTTGGGCATCTGATGCCAGACCTGGCAGCTGGCATGGGCTCGGCGTGACGGCCGTCACATTCCGCCGTGAC
>DATAIH010000329.1:0-10490 GCA_036262755.1 Candidatus Acidiferrum sp. | reverse complement strand
TTTCTTCGCCGAGCTCCTCGGAGGACTTTGTTCGAGTGTGTCCACGCTCCCCCCAAGTGTGGACACACTCAAATGTGCCCACACTGCCCATCCTCTTCGACTACTCACACTCTGTACAGGGGGTCACAACCGGACGCTTACCGATTTTGCATGAAATCGGGTGTTTCTCCTTCGGCTGTCAACATGCCCAAAGGTAGATAAGCCTGGATATTCAAAAATGCGGAAATACCGCAGAAGTCTTTCGGAGCCACGCCGATAACTGTGACCGGCCTACCATCGACGAAGACTTTGTTGCCAACCACAGACGGGTCTGACGCAAAACGTCTTCGCCAGTAGTCGTACGAAAGAACAACAACAGGGTCGTTGTTCGGCGATTCACCTTCGCCTGGAGCAATAAACCGGCCCAGCAATGGTTTAATTCCGAGAGTCGAGAAGAAGTTCCCTGTCACATAGTTCGTCGCTATGCGGTCCGCTCTGGCATCAACGCTAAGGCCGTCGATTCCGAACCAGTAACCAAACACCCCCGAAAATGCGCCGGAAGTCTGACTGGCGATGTCCCGATACTCGGGCACGGAGAACTGACTACCAACGCCGCCATTCCCTTGCTGTAACCCAAGTATCAGGATCTGCTCAGGGTTGGGTACCGGGAGCGGGCGGAGAACCAGCGCGTCTACCATGCTAAAGATTGCCGTGTTGGCGCCGATGCCGAGGGCCAGGGTGAGGACAGCGACAGTTGTGAATCCGGGGTTCTTCCGCAGCGACCGAAGGCCATAGCGAGAGTCCTGGGTCATTTGTTCGAGCCACAACCAGCCCCAGGTGTCGCGGGTTTCTTGCTTGAGCACGGTGGGGTTGCCAAAGGTGCGCATCGCGGCATAGCGAGCCTCTTCCCGGCCCATGCCCGCCGCGAGGTTCTCGGCGATTTGCTCATCGAGATGAAATTGGATTTCGGCGTCTAACCGCCGAGCAGTTTGGTTGCGACGGCACAGAGTTTGCAAGCGGAGCCAGAATCGCGTAAGCCACACCATGACACCACCAGACCTAGGTTGTCTCTACGACCAAATTGATCGCCGCGGATAGGCGATTCCGATTTTAGGCTTCCTTTTCAAGGTCGGCTCGACCGGCGGCGGTCAACGAATAAAACTGGGCCCGTCTCCAGCTTCGGTCTCCTTCGATCTAGCCTTGATCCCGGCTTTTTGTTCCAGGCGATCGAACGCCGGGCACCGCGAGCCTTGCTGGAATTGCCGCACTTCTCCTGAGATTTGACGAAATCCGTTCGGCTATCGCCCACGCCTGTTTGGGTTCGAGCGAGAGAGTCTTCGGGATCCAAAGGTCGCGCGTCCCTTGGACCACATGGTTCGGTGTCGCCATACTGTGGTTATCTACAACAGTGATTGTAGATTGTCAAGGCGTGCCCATTTGGGCCCGTGGCATGAGGTGCGATTCCAGAGTCCCATGAAGAATCCGTGAAGAGCCTGCCGCTTCAGACCACGCAGACGACCTCCTTGTTTATGACCCTATCGCAAATGCGAGGGCGCTCCGGGAAACACTTTGCCACGGCAGCGATGGAGGCTTGACGAAGTCAGGCGGGATCTAGCGCTACCGGCTCCGTATTGGCCTCCTTGCGGCCGCGAGCCTGTAGAACGTCAGGAGGAATAATCATTTTTGCCGTGCGTTCAACTCGTCGAGCTTGCGCTTTAACTGTTCAAGCTTCTGCCCAGCCTCGCCGAGCTTGCCTTCGGCTGTTAGTCGCTGGTAGTCGGCGAGGTCTTTGGCGGCCCCGGCGATGAGCGCGTTCAGATCGGACGTAGGCCTTTTTGTGGCGGAAGGTGCCGGTGCGTTTCTTTCCCCTTCCACCAGAGCAGCGGCAGACAGCGACGAGGCCTCTCCTCCAAACAGAGCCCTCATCGCCGAGTCGAAGGTCGGTCCATAGGCGAGCCGGTCCTGCAGCGCAAGCACCACCAGGCGTAACTCCGGCATTGGGCTTCTTTCGGCCTGCAGGTAAATCGGCTCCGCATATAACAACGCACGCCCACATGGAATAACCAACAGAGTGCCGCGTCGGACATGGGAACCTTGTTGATTCCACAACGTCAATTGTCCCGACAGTTGGGCGTTCTGATCGATACGCGCTTCGACCTGCAGAGGGCCGTCTACCAGCCTGGTTTTCGGGAAGTCGTAGACCATCGCCGTACCATACTGCGCCCCGTCGCTGCGTCCGGCAATCCAGCCAATCAGGTTGTTCCGATTGGCCGGCGTGAAAGGGAGAATCTCGACGAACTCGATGTTGGTTTCGCCCGGCAGTTTCATAAGCACGAAATTCGGCTCCATAACCAGGGCTCTCTGCTGGCCGGACTCGTCCATGCCGACTTCTGAAGCGACGGTCCACAGGTCCTCACGGTTATAGAAGACTTGTGGATCCGTCATGTGATAAACGCCGTAGGCGGCCGCCTGCAGCTTAAGCAAGAGTTCGGGATAGCGCACGTGTTTGCGCAGCGCTGGAGGCATGGCCGCTGCGTCCTTGAACAAGGAGGGAAAAATCTGCCGATACGCCGTGATGATTGGGTCTTGCGGATCAAAAACGTAAAACGCGGTGGTTCCATCGTAGGCGTCGATGACTACCTTAACGCTATTCCGCATGTAATTGATCGGGGCATTGCGGAGAGGGAAATGCGTTGAATAGGGATACCCGTCCGAGGTCGTGAACGCGTCGAGAACCCAGGAAAGCCGGCCGTCGTCGCCTATGACGATATACGGATCCGCATCGTAAGTGAGGAATGGCGCTAACGCGGCCACGCGTTCACGCACGTTCCGCCTCATCAGCAACCGGCTCTGCTCGGTGACATCATCGCTAAACGGGAGCTTGGTAATGTCGCCGGAGTCGGCTGCGATCAGGAGGCGTCGGAGGAAACCGCCGATCCGGATTCCGCCGGTGCCCTCGTAGGACGTCAGGCTGTTCGTTTGGCCCTGTGGGTAGTTGAATTCCTGTTGCCGGGTCTTGACGTACACGTCGGTGTTGGTCAGTTCGCCGAAATAAATCTCTGGGCGCGTTACAACGATGCTCGGCACGGTACTTTGAATAGGCATGTTACTCAGAATCAGCGTCGGCAGCCCTTCCGGGGTGAAGCCATTCACCGGGTTCATGGTGATACCATAGCCGTGCGTGTAGATAAGCTTTTCGTTGATCCAGTTGCGGCTGCTCTCCGGAAGCTTATCGACGTTCAGCTCGCGCGCCGCAAGCATTACCTCACGCATGTTGCCGTTGATCTCGTACCGATCAATGTCGATGTCGGGGAAGTCGTAGTAGGTGCGGATTTCCTGAATCTGGCGCAGCGTGTCCTGGAGTGCGCGCCAGTCCCACAGGCGGATATTTTGGAGCGTAGCTTGATTGTTCGCCGCGTCGGCAGCCTCGACGGTCGTCTCCGCGGGAAATTCGCGCCGCAAAAGGCGGTTCAATCCATAGGCTTGCCGCGTGAAGTCAATGTTATAAGCAATGTAGGGCCGCTCGCGAGCCAGCTCGTTTGGTTTCACGATAAAGCTGCTGACGTACCAGCCCAGGATCTGGACGGCGAGGTAGCAGACTATCGCCGGAGCCACGGCTAGAAGCAGCCAGCGCACGCGCGGCACCGACACCACATTGATGCAGGCAATTGCAGCGCCCAGAACGAGCGCGGCGCAAACCACGAGCATGCCCGTCAGCATGACGTGGGCATCTGTGTAGGTTACGCCATCAAAAATCGTATGACTGTCCAATAATTGCTCGAACCGGCTAATATAGGCGCGCATCGCGAGGGTCAGCAGCAAGAATCCAAACGCGAGCGAGAATCCGCGCCACGGCAATGAGATGTATTTGCTTCGGCCCCCCGCGAGCATCCGGGTGCTGCCCGTGACAAAAACAAAGAAAACGGCGACCACACAGGCGATCACTGCCAGCGTCAGCAGCCAGCTCGCAACAAACTGCCAGGCGGGAAGCGTGAACAGGTAGAAGTTGACCGGCTTGTCTAAGATCGGATCCAGCACGCCGCCGGTGCTCGGCGGCGCATGCCAATACAGTGCAAACGTTGGCCACTCCGCCATGCTGCTGGTACCGGCGATCAGGGCGACGAGGAGCGAAGCCAAGAGCCCGACGAGGCCGAGGATGCGCTCGACTGGCAGTTTAAACGGTTGCCCCCCGATGAAGATTGAGCCGCCACTCGGCAAGTCGCGCGCGTATACCCGCCGCAACGCTAGGAACCAACCGTACAGAACGAGAAATGTGACTGCAGCGAACACCAGAAACACCGTCCACTGAAGGACCAATGTTTTCCAGAACGCGCTTTCATAACCGAGCGATCCGAACCAGAGCTCCTCGACATAATAGGACAATGCGGTCCGGCTGCTGAGAATGAGAGCGAGAAGGATGGCGAACGTGAAGAAAAATATCCGGCGTCGCCGCGGCGGTGGTTGCTGCCAGTCGACGATCTCGGGCATAACTGGATTTTCTTTCACCTGCGCCTCCGGAGGAGTTCCAATTGACGCAAATTGTACGCTGTCTCTGATTCGGGGGCGGTGTCCTACGCCAAAATCTCATCCGCGGCGAAAATATGGTGACTTCCGCGTCGCGAACGCTGGAATACGACCCCTCAAAATTGAACCAAGAAATCTTTCTGGCGCTCAGATCCGCCGACAGCGTGGCCCATGCACCGGGTTTCTCTAGGGCGATCTTGTCAGCCTCTCACATTTCTATGGACATGGGAATCACCCAGACCGGCTTCCGCGTCACGTAGTCGGGATCACGCGGCTCGATCGGAGCAATAGTGCCGCTCTCAAGTCGTGGGTAGAACGCGATTCGACCGCCCCCCAGAGAGTGTTTTGCCGGGCGGATGAACTTCCATCATGAAAAAAGGAGGCACTCCGAGGATGAAACACCTTTTGGGCGCGTTGAAGCCATCGATAGGCTCGGCAAAAACAACCCGTCACCCATGTCCGGCGTTGATGTGTCTGTCGCTTGCATCACGGATTGTGAAAATTGCATTATCGCCGGTAGACCAAGCGTAGGTCCAGAGGGCGCGTTGTGCGCAGCTTTGTACAGATCGCGGACGCTGTCGGTGCCACATCCAAAAAGCTCGAGAAAGTGCGTCTGATCAGCGAATACTTTAATTCTCTCAGCGCTACTGACGGCGCGATCGCCGCACGGTTTCTTTCGGCGCACGTCTTCCCCGGAGGTGACGAACGCACGTTGGGGGTTGGTGCAGCTAGCCTTTCCCGGGTGATCGCAGAAACGGCTGGCCAGCCAAGCCACGTCCTCTGGGCTACGTATCGAAAGCACGGAGACTTAGGCGACATGGCCGAGGAACTCTTGGGCAGCACGAATCGCGACGGGGACCTATCCCTTGCCGAGGTGGCACGGCTTTTTGACGACCTGGCAGCTGCGCGGGGACAGACGCAGAAGGTGGAACTGCTCGCCAGTGCTTTTCGGCGCGCCAGTTCCGGCGACGTGAAATATATCGTGAAAATCGCGACCGGCGATCTGCGGATTGGGTCGAAAGAAAGCCTAGTCGAAGAAGCCATTGTGAAGGCCTTCGAGTGTCCACTCGCGGAAGTTCGCCGCGCAAACATGCTGACAGGAGACATCGGAGAAACCTTGACGCTGGCCGCAGCAGGCAAGTTGGCCGGCGCCACAGTACGTCTGTTTCATCCAATAGGGTTCATGTTGGCGGCGCCGGTTGAGACTCCGGACGATCTGTTCGACGAAAGAGAACAGCTAGAACTCTCACCGCTGCTGGTGGAAGAAAAGTACGACGGAATTCGCGCACAAGTTCACAAAGATAAAAGCGGCAGAGTGCGGATTTTCTCGCGGACTCTCGATGAGGTCACAGAGTTTCCCGAGCTCGTGCCGCCCATCCGCGAACTGCCAGGAGAATTGATCCTAGACGGTGAGATTCTAGCCTGGCGCGACAACCGGCCATTGCCGTTCACGGAATTGCAGAAGCGGCTGGGGCGGAAACGCCTGGATATGTTCCTGCAACACGATATTCCGGTGCGGTATGTCGCGTTCGACTTGCTTTACCAAGATGGCGAATTGCTGCTGAGTGAGCCTTTGACCAGACGCAAAGCATATCTGGACGCGGTCTGTGCGAATGCTCGAACGGCGCTGCACGTTGCGGGACGAACGGAATGCAAAACCGCGGCTGAAGCACAGTTGGCATTTCGCAATTCGCTGTTAGCCGGGCACGAAGGAATTGTGGCCAAGGCCGGGACTTCTCCGTACTTGCCCGGCCGGCGGGGTGGTTTCTGGTTCAAGCTAAAGCAGCCGTTTGCGACCTTGGATGTTGTCGTCACCGCCGTGGAATATGGTCACGGCAAGAGGCATAAGGTACTCTCCGACTACACCTTTGCGGTGCGAGACGGGGAGAGGCTCCTGAACATCGGGAAAGCTTATTCGGGTTTAACCGATGCGGATATCCGCGAATACACCGATTTTTTCTTGCAACACACGATTGAGGATCATGGGCACCGACGTACGGTCGTGCCGGTGACCGTTCTCGAAGTGGCGTTCAACAACATCCAAAAGTCTCGCCGGCACGAGAGTGGATATGCGCTGCGCTTTCCGCGCATTATTCGCATTCGCAAGGACAAGGCTGCATCAGAGATTGACACGCTGGAGACCGTTGCCAAATTGTTTGCACGCCAGACGGTCCGATCGGAATAGGCTTACCCGCGTTTGAAGGGAGAGTCACCCGAAAATCTTCCTTGCGACGGGCTGCGCCCGCCTCCGCTTGAGGCGAGCGCATTGAAGCGGACTAGATTCCTGCTCACCAAGATATGCCGCTGTCAACCGCCAAACTTAGCCGAGAAGCCCTGGATCTTGTCGCACATGGCAGCAAGCACACCAGACGGCGGCGCCGAGACCCCGTGCCCAAGTATTAACGATAAAGATACTCAGGCTGCGTTTTCTCTACCTGCCATCGCAGTCTCCTCTATACTTTTCACAGCCTGTTATCGGGAAACCACTATGTTTCAACATCTTGACACCGTGATTGCTTTTGTCGTGCTCATGCTCGTCGTCAGCCTGTTTATCACGACGGCCACGCAGGTGGTCGTCAGCTTGCTAGGACTGCGCGGCGCCAATTTGCGGCGCAGCCTGGTGGACCTGTTCGAGACCGCCTGTCCCGGTCCGGAAGCCAGCCGCTGGGCAAAGGAAATGGCCCGCAGAGTCCTGCGCCAACCCACGATTTCTGACTCGATCTTTTCGCGCTTTCGCCTTCGGGTGGACCAGCTCCACTTCATTTCGCCGGAAACCGCCGGGAAGCTGCAGTGGGCAAGCGCCTCGATTCCCCTGTTACCGTGGATCATGGGTGCGGTTGCCGGCCTCTTCATCACGCCAATCGTAGTGCCGATTTCCAAGCACTTGTTCCTAGCGACTTGCCAATATTCGGACCTTTTGGCTCGCTACGTTCCAGCGATCAGTTTTTGCCAGCATCCCTGGCGCACCGGGGCGCTCGTAGGAGCGATTCTCGGCGGACTGCTCAGCCGGTCCCGCTTGGCTACTTCCGTCGATGTCGAGGAGCTGCTCGCCGTCCTCGAGAAACTCTCCGCACCGCTTCCTGGAACCCTGCCCGATGCTGCCCAGCGCGCCATGCTCATGATCGCGTGGGGGGAGAACGAATCGGGACCCAAGCCGAGACTAGGACCGGCGCAAATGAGTGGGCCTGTCTCCGTCCCCTCGAAGCCCTATTTCGATGAGGGCATCATCCGCCGCACCTCGAAGGTGACGTCGATGCACCATGAACCTCTCTCGCCGGCGGAGGATTTTGACGAAGGCATCGTCCGCCACGCCGAGCCGGTCGAAGCGGAGGGAAGCATCGCCGTCGCAACGGAAAGCGCACCCGCGCAAACGAAGGAACCCGAGCCGGAATCCCGCCCGATCACGGGAGGATTGCCTGCTGTCTATCCTCCGCCCGAGCCGCGCTTGGAAGGCCTGCGGGCTTGGTTCGATCACGTCATGGACAGGGCATCGCAGCGTTTTACGTTCGAAGCGCGCCTTGTAACCGTCGTGCTTTCCTGTGTTTTCGTTTTCGCTGTGCACTTTGACGCGGTCCGACTGTTCCGGTCGATGTCGCAAGCCGCGGAATTACGCGCGCAATTGGCTGTCACTGCCGAAGCCATTGACCGGCAGGCGGAGCAATTCTCACGTTCCAAGGACGGCGCTCACACCGTTGTACCCGAAGTCTACCGCAAGGCCATGGTTTCGATCCTGCGCACCGCCTCGGGCATCGCCGAACCGTCGAAATCCAGCGGGCAAGCTGTTACGTCGACCGGCCTCGCCGTTCCGGAGAGTTCGGTGAAGAGGGACGGGAGCGAGGCCAGGCCGCGGCTGAAGAGGAAAGCGAGGGCCAAAGAGCGAGAAAAAGTCGTCGTCACACCGGCTCCCGCCGAAGACAGTGTCACCGCTGAAGCGAAATCCAAAGCGATGCACGCCCTTGAAACTGCGCCGGGATTTACCAGCCGCGAGGAGGCAGTGTCCTGGCTTCGCCTGACCTTAGATGAAAACCCCATGCGCGAGAGCCTGGCTGCGGCATACGAGCAAGAAGTGAACGCCGAGCTGGTCGGCGATTCCGACAAGCTCATTGACCAGTCTGCTTCGCTTAAGGGTGAACTGGCGCGCTCCGAGTTCAAGCTCTTCCAGGACGACCGACGCTTGCCGCTATCCTCAACCGAGGTGCCCAGCCTTTTGGTCACGGTAGCCTTTCTCAGCCTGGGCGCGGCGCTTTGTTACAACACGCTAAAGAACCTCGCGAGCCTTCGCCCGCAATTGGCAGCCAGGCAAGATCGCGAGCGCAAGCATCCGAAGCCGGCCTAGGAATTCGCCCGCGAAAATCGGCATGACGTGCATAGCCAGATGACGGTCTCCGCAGAATCGCGGCGCGCCGGCAGGAGACGGCTGACCAGGAATGCCGCATCGGTTACGGGATGATGCTGGGCCGGCTCCAGCGACTCCATGGCAACCGGCCATGCTCCCAGCACGGCCGCCGAGCAGCTTGAAAAAATCAGAACCTTATTCGAGACTGCGCTCCTTGGCCCACCCAAAGTAAGGGTTGGCGTATCGGATCGTTGCGGATGATTTCTTCCACAGTCGGATCTGGATTGAGCCTGCTCCAGACGGTGAAGTACTCAGGTTTTGAGAGCGCGATTCCTGCAAATAGAAGGCTCGGCTGCCGCACGGGCCAGTCGTCGAAGCACTCGACATCGTGCGCGTAGGGCCACGGTTTCTTGTCCGCGATGAACGGAAACATAAAGGCCATCGCTATTGCGAACCCTCGGCCATCGGGGAGCGCATAGGAGAAAAGATTGTCGTCCGGCGTCGAGAGGATCTCGCAGACAGTGGCCATCACGTCGAGGTTGAAAAGGCAGTAGCCGTAAGGCTTCGTGCGACTAAGCTCAAGTGGGAAACTGCCGTTGGCGGCGATTTGCTCCGGCACCAGAACGGCCTTGAATCTCCTTCGAGAAAATTCCATTAGTTCCCTGTTAGTCGTAAACGCCGCGAACTCGGATACCTGCATCAGCCAGCACGTTCCGTGATTATTCTCGGCGTCTCGCTCCTCTTGGCCATTCTTAGAGGTCGTCATCCAGTGCATATAAGCGTCGAACCAGCCTCGCAAGCCGCGCATGTCCGGTCGAGAGAGGGCGCCGGCCTCCTCGAGGAACGGGATAGAGCGGACGACCTCCACCAAATGAATGGTGTCAATGACCCCGGTCCCCCGCCCCGTGGTCACGCCATGAATGGCCTGAGCGTACTGAAGGTTTGGATGCATCCGTGTGGCCGGGTCGAGAAACCAGGCGCGTAGGTGTTTCGCGGCGTGCGCGGCGTAGCGAGTGTCGCGCGTGAGCAGCCACGCGGCAGTTAGTGCCGGGACCTGCAAACTTAAGCGAATCAGGGCGTGCCGGTGAGCCGTGAAATTATCCGGATTGGATAGGCGATCTCGGCGAACATACCGACCGGAAGGATTTTGGGGATCCGGCCACCAGTAGTCTCCCTCGGAAAAATAATCGTGCGGTCCGCCGGCGCTCCGCGGAGTAGAAAAAGCGGTTATGGTTACCGGCAGCTCATGCAGGTAGCGTTCCGCCGCGGCAAGAATGCGCTGCCGGTCAGTTTTTGCGAGGTCTGGAATATCGGGCGTGGGCTGTCTGCCGAATGCGAGACCCGCCACCGGGAGCGCGGCGGCTGCGAGGGCCGCAGAAACGCAAAACTCTCTGCGCGTTTGGGAGGTCCATCGTTTCCAAGGGATGGGCGAGGCTGTCACGGGAGGCCGCCTTGATTATTTCACTATATGAAACAGCTGTTTCTAGTTCTGAAAATCATGGCACCATCGTACCGCGGGTGCTGGCCTTTCTCGGCTTGAAATCGGGAGACACCGGCAGGTAGTCTCGCTGCAGCTGCTAATCGAACGGCTAATCTCGAGCAGGATTACCAAGTGAGGGCATCATGGACGCATTTCGAAGAGAGTTCCTGA
>DATAIH010000328.1:0-3990 GCA_036262755.1 Candidatus Acidiferrum sp. | reverse complement strand
GCTGTCTATGAGTTCCCAAGATGAAAGGGCCCCGAAACTGACTTCACCACCACGTGCAGTGTGGGGGAAGGGACTGTCGAGTGCGCTTTGCGGGCTGGCGCTGGTTCTGTGGCCCGTGTTTCTCCTGGGTCAGGAAGGCGAGACGGTGAGCGGCATTGTTAAAGCGCAAAGAGGCGGGCCGGTTTCGGCAGCAAAAGTCACGCTTGTGAATTCCGACGCGAACACGAGGCAAGAAGCGATCACAGTCGAAGATGGCAGCTTCAGCTTCAAGAACGTGCCGCCGGGCAACTATCTCTTGCAGGTCAAAGCGAGCCCTTTCGAAGCTTTTCAAACCACCATGCAAGTGGGACTAGCCGAGACCGCCAAGCTGGCAGTGCTGAGGATCACCCTGAAACTACAAACTGTGGAGGAAGAAGTGGTCGTGCGGCCCGATCCAGGCGACGACCGGCTGTCCCCAGAGACCAACATGGACTCGATCAAAGTGGATGGGAGCTTTTTTACCGGCCTTCCGCTGGAAATTGATTACTTGCAGTCCTTCATCGACACGTTCAAGTTGCGCGCGGCAGAAGGCAGCGAAGGACCGTCAATCGTGGTCGATGGAGCGGAGGGCGGGGAGCTGGACATGCCGACCACGGCGATTCGGTCGGTGCGAATCAATCGCAATCCTTATTCCGCAGAGTTTCAGCAGCCCGGCGGTGCCAGGGCGGAAATTTATACCAAGCACGGAAACAACCGGCACTATGAAGGCACCATGGCGTTTTTCGTGAGGAATTCCGCCCTCGATGCGACGGACGCCTTCGCCCAATCGAAACCGGATCTACAGCGGCGGTTCCTCGAGACCAGCGTGGGCGGACCGCTACCGTGGATGCTCAGCAGGGGCTCGTTTTACCTGGCCGGACAGCGCTTAATGGACGACCGGAATGCCGTGGTGAATTCCGTAGACACTGTTGCGCTAACCGGACCGCTGAATAGCAACGTACTTGACCCGCAAAGACGGGACCACCTGTTTGCCAGAACGCAATTGTTGTTCACGGAAATGCATTCGTTCTCCGTCAGTTATACGTTTTCCGACCAATCGAGCTCGAACAACGACGTGGGAGCGCTTACCCTTCCGCAACAAGGATTCAGCGCGAGCCGGCACACGCACCGCGCGCAATTTTTGGACAGCGTAGCGTTTTCCCCACGACTGCGCAATGAGGCCCTCTTCCTTTTCAAGGACCAGGAAAGCCGAACGGGAGCGCCCGCGAGCGGACCCGAGATTGTCGTGAACGGGGCGTTTATCGGCGGACCATCCCAGGCGTTTGATAGCAAAGAAATGCGCGGGTTTGTCGCGCAGGATACGGCCACCTACATCCGCGGAAAGCATAACTTGGTGTTCGGGGCGGCGTTCCGGAATGACTGGTGGAACGCCTTCGAGGCCACAAACTTTGGAGGGACGTTTACGTTCGGCAGTCTGGATCAATATCGCAACGTCGTTCAGAACCATGTGGGGACGCCGGATCTCTTCCAGATCAATCAGGGAATTCCGAGTGTTTCTTTTTACACGCAGCAAACCAGCGCCTATGCGCAGGACACGATGCGCGTTTTGCCAAGCTTTACCGCCACATTTGGCCTGCGCTACGACTGGCAAAAGACGCTCGATGACCGCAAAAATCTCGCGCCAAGGCTCTCGCTGGCGTACGCGCCGGGCCAGCGGAAGAGGACGGTAATACGGGCTGGCGCGGGTATTTTCTACGACAATTTGCCGCGATCCGCCACGCAAGACGCCCTGCTCTTTAATGGCATGCGCGTGAGCGAGATCGACGTTTCCCACCCTTCTTATCCGGACCCATTCCTCGCAGGGCAATTGGCCCTTCCGCCGCCGAGCATCAGCAGCATCTCGCCCGACGCGCAATCTCCTTGCCTGATCCAAGCAAGTGCCAGTGTCGAGGAGGAAGTATGGAAAGGGTCGTGGATGTCCGTGGAGTACTTGTTTCTGCATGGCGTGCATCTTTTCCGCGTGCGGGACGTCAACGCACCGTTGCCGTCAACGGGACTCCGTCCGGATCCCCGCATCTCCAACAACGAACAGGTGGAATCAACCGCGTTCCTCCGAGGGCACGCTTTGACAGTGACCTTTCGGGGAGGTTGGGGAAAGCACTTCAAAGGGTACGGGCAGTATGTCTTTGCGAGCTTCACAAACGACGTGTCTACGGCGGGGCCGGGCGTCTTCTTGCTCCCGTCGGACAATTACAATTTGCAGCCGGAGATCGGACCCGCGGACTTTGACCGCCGGCACCGGGTCAATTTCGCAGCAACCGTGCAACTTCCACTTGGCTTGCATTTCGGGACGATTCTCACCGCCGCGACAGGAGCGCCCTTCAACATTACAACCGGGTCAGACCCCAATGGCGACACGGTGTCGCGGCCTCCCGGCGTGACGCGCAACACCGGACGCGGGCCCAGCACGTTTCAGCTTGACGTGCGCTTGTCCAAAGTCTTCCTTCTGGACCACCGGCCGGGCGCGGAGAAGAGGCATTCAAAACGGAGCGTCGAGCTCGCCGTGGACGCGTTTAACGCGACCAATCATGTGAACGCTCTCTCGGTCATCGGAGTCGTGAGCTCTCCGCTCTTTGGCCAACCGGATGCCGCGAACTCCCCGAGGACGATCCAATTGTCGGCAAGATATTCTTTTTGAAGAAGGGCCAGGTATCGGGAGGAAATCAGAATCGTGCAAATTCAGCTCCGTTGGATGGCAATCAGGCCGCAATCACAGGGCCTACGCACACTTCGAGTTGTACCAGAGAAGGCGAATCATGGCCACGAAACCGGTTTCTGAGGAATCCTGGGGTGACGAAGGCGCGCTCCTTCTTCGCCGGCGAATCGTTGGGAGTGCTGCGGAAGATTACGCACGAGGCGAAAGAAGAAGCGAAGTGCCAGGCGCTGCGCCGGTTAATGAGGTTGTCCGCAACGATGCACGTGTTACCGCCAGGGGAAAATTCCTCTGGGCGGGACCGGAGAAGTTTTGTGCGCGAGGCGTGACTTACGGGACGTTTCGCGAGAACGAAAAAGGCGCAGCGTTTCCTTGCCGAGACGTGGTTGCACAGGATTTCGCGAAGATGTCTGCGAACGGTATCAATGCCGTGCGGACCTACACCGCGCCGCCGCGTTGGCTGCTCGATTGTGCGCAACAAAATGGCTTGCGAGTCCTCGTCGGTTTGCAGGGAGAACGGCACTATACGTTCCTGGATAAGCGGCGAATCGCGTGCGAGATTCGAGAGCATGCAAAAGAAGGCGCGCGGCGTTGCGCAGGGCATCCTGCGGTTCTGGCGTACGCGGTGGCAAACGAAATCCCCGCGAGCATTGTGCGGTGGCATGGGGCGCGAGCGGTGGAGCGGTTTTTGAAACAACTGCATGAGGATATAAAGAAGGAAGATCCCGAAGCGCTGGTTTCCTACGCCAATTACCCTTCCACGGAATATCTGGACATGCCCTTTCTTGATCTGCTTTGCTTCAACGTTTTTCTGGAGGCGCGCGACGGTTACGAGGCGTATTTGGCACGGCTACAAAATCTCGCCGGCAATCGGCCGCTGCTGGTGACGGAAATCGGGTTGGACAGCCGCAGAAACGGAGAAGCCGCGCAAGCCGCCTGCCTGGATTGGCAGATCCGCGGGGCATTCGGTGCAGGCTGCGCTGGAGCCTTCGTATATTCCTGGACAGACGAGTGGTACCGAGGCGGGGAGGAAGTAACCGACTGGGATTTCGGCGTCACCAGCCGCGAAAGAAAACCCAAGCCGGCGCTTTCCGTGGTTCGAAAGGCATTCGATGACGTTCCGTTCTCCGAAGAAACGGCATGGCCGAAGATATCGGTCGTAGTCTGCAGCTTCAACGGCTCGCGAACCATTCGAGGCTGCTTGGAAGGGATTGAGAAAATCCGATACCCCAACTACGAGACCATCGTCGTTGACGACGGATCCACGGACAGTACCGGGGATATCGCGCGGCAGTTCA
>DATAIH010000327.1:0-1605 GCA_036262755.1 Candidatus Acidiferrum sp. | reverse complement strand
TTTTACGCCGTTCGCTGGAGCAAATACGCAGTTCGCCTGCAGTACAGGCGCATGAACTACGTGCGTGATTGTGCGTGATGATTCCCGGGTGGGTCAATCTATTTGACAGCGACATGGGTCAATTCTGCTGACCGCTATA
Organism: Candidatus Acidiferrum sp.; assembly: GCA_036262755.1. GTDB lineage: Bacteria > Acidobacteriota > Terriglobia > Acidiferrales > UBA7541 > Acidiferrum. Next base: position 1,466 of record DATAIH010000327.1, on the reverse strand, counting down.
GGCCAGCGCCTCGAAACCGCCCTGGCGGTAGTGCAGCGCCCACCGCAGCAAGGTATCGACGGAGACCCCCGTCCGCTGGGAGTCGGGGAAGTCGAAGTGGCGTGCGGCGATCTCCTCGGCGCGGCGTGTGAGTTCGCCGCGCGGAAGGATCTCGATGACCAAGGGCGCAATCAGCGCGTACTTAAACAGTGCCAGTTTTTCGGCTTTGGCATCCATGCGGATCACATCTCCATGCTCCGAACCATAACCGGGCACGGGGCGGTTCCGCTAGACAAATGCTATGTGGGCGACCTCCGCCGATCGGGGAAACGGCAGAGAGCTTGGTTTGTCACCCGTACCGAGCCAGACACGCGGGCCAGCCCAGCAGATGCACGCGCAGTTGCGCAAACAGGAAGCGATGGGCGGCAATCCATCCGATGGATTCGAGCATCCGCAGGGCTCTGGATACCAAGTCCGCCGCCGCCGGCGGGGCTACCAGCGCCGCCAGTGCCAGGCTCAGAGCCGGCGCTTGCTTCTGGAAACGGCGAATCCAGGACTGCCCGCGCTGGTAGGGCATGGTCGCTTGCGCGGCCGCTCGCGCCGATGCCAACAGCGTAAGCCCAGTGAGCAGGCGGGCCACAAGGAACAGCGCGATCACCGAGACACTGAACCGGAGCCACGGAAGCGCGAAGCCTGGAAGCAGAGAGGTTGTCCTTTTGCAGCACTGGCATAGGTAGCGACGAACCCGAATGATGCCTTCCCAGGCAACGTCCACCAGAGTGCGGCAATAGAAGCCATGGCCGGTCAGAGGATCTCTCGCCGCGCATTGCGGGCAGTGATCCGGGCGGTATCGGTCTACGTCGGCGATCTCTTCGGCATAGCGCTGCACGGAGCAGCTCAATGGGTGTAAGATCTGCATGGAAGAGCCTTTCCGGGAGTGTTGCGACTCCCTGGTTTGGTTTGAACGGAGGGACCCGGTGATGTCTGCAAATATCAGACGGGCCCTCCGTCCCTGCACATCCTACATCGAAATCTACAGGTCACAGGCGTTGGGATACAGAGATCAGAATGTATTCTGGCGTCATCTGGTCCGCCGTGCACACTGCGTTCCGCCGCAGTCTCGCGATCGCCACCGTACACGCGCGATTCAACCTGACACAGATGACCTACGAAGGGAGGAAAAAACGCGAAGGGTTACACCATGCGAAACCGTGCCTTGCCCGCCATCATCTTTGCGTACGCCGCTGGCGCTTGGTTTAGCGGGGCGGTCTCGATCATAGCGGAGACGCCGCTCAGCGCACTGAAACGGAGCGTTGCGTCACCAGTCGCAGGGTCCCCGGTCAAGGCGCCTTCGAGCTTGCGACTCCCGAATATGAGATCCATGCTCGTGACCTCGATCGGCTCCGGCCCGACGCCGAGGACAATCGAGACACCCCCGGGACGCAGGCCCTTGAAGGTCTCGGTGACCGTCTTGCCGCCAGAAGCCG
>DATAIH010000326.1:0-41320 GCA_036262755.1 Candidatus Acidiferrum sp. | reverse complement strand
GAAGGTGGGCGAAGTAAATCAGGGCGGCGACCAGCAGGAAAATGCCGCCGATCACCAAGTAGGGAATGCGAACCGTGGCCGTTTGCGACGCACGGTACGCCCGCAAGGCTGCCGGACTGAGCCCCGCAAGGGCCGCGGCGCTCGGCACTGTCGCGGAGAGGATCAGAGGCCCGACGACCAGCAGCGCCACCACGGCGCCGACGGCATTGAAGGACTGCGCAAGATTCAGCCGGCGTTCGCTGCTTTCCGGCGCGCCGAGAATCGTGGCGTAAGGATTGGCGGCGACTTCGAGGAAGCTCTGGCCACAGGCCAGCACGAACGATGAAAGCAGGAACAGCCCGTAAACTCCGCGCGAACCGGCAGGGACAAACAGGAGCGCCCCGGCCGCGCAGAGGACGAGACCGCTGAGGATTCCCCGCCGGTAGCCGATGCGTTCCATCAGGCGCCCGGCGGCAAGCGCCGCAAGCGCGTAGCCGCCAAAAAAGGCGACTTGGATGAAGGAGGATTGCAGGTCGCTCAGGCTGAAGGCCGATTTGAAGTGCGGGATGAGAACGTCATTCAAATTCACGCCGAACGCCCACAGAAAAAACAGACTGGTGATCAGGACAAAGGGCAAAACGTACTTTCGTTCCGTGAGAGGAGCGGGTTCGGACGCCAAGTTTCCTCCTGTGTGCTACGCAGAAACAAAAGAACAGAGAAGCGGATTCCCTGGAGACAACGCTTTCCGAATGACCGCCGGAGCTTCACGTCAGGGCGCGGTCGAGATGCACGTAACCGCCGTCAACGAGCACATGCTGGCCCGTGATGTGGCTGGCTTCGGGCGAAATCAAAAACAGGGCCATGGCCGCGATCTCCTCCGGCTGCGTCATTCTCTTCCCCAGCGGAATCTTCGAAACAATGTGCCTTAGCTTCTCTTCTGGATCGGGAAACGTGCTGAGCCACCATTTATACAGAGGGGTCATGACTTCCGCCGGAACAATCGCGTTCACGCGCATGCCGTACGGGAGCAATTCGCAAGCCCAGTCGCGCGTCAGCGAGAGAATCGCGCCTTTTGCAGAGGTATACCCGGAGGTCTTGCCCTGGCCGGTCATGGCCACTTTGGAAGCGACATTCAGAATACAGCCTTGCGATTTTTTCAGCGCCGGCAAAGCGTAGTGCGCCATGTTGTAGTAATGCAACAAATTCAGCTCGAGCGACTTGACATATTTTTCCGGAGAACCGTGTTCCAGCCCGACGTTGTCGTTGATACCGACATTGTTGACAAGCACGTCCAGGCGCCCGAACTCGCCCAGCGTTTGATCGACGACGGCGGCGCAACTCTCGGGAGGCACCACGTCGGCCGAGATCGCCCTGCACTTGGCCCCGCTGCTGGACAATTCCTTCTGGAGCCCGTTCGCGGCACCTTCGTCTTTGTCCACGAAGACCGGGATGGCGCCCTCGCGCGCACAACCGCGAGCGATCGCCGCACCGATTCCTTTGCCGCCGCCGGTGATGAGAACCACTTTGTTTTCAAGCTGCAAGTCCATGTTGCGCCGTTTTCAAGCGATAGAATTGCGCCGCGTTGCCGCCAAAGATTTTTCCCTTGAGGTCCGCCGCGCAGTCTTGCACGTAGTCTTCGACGATCTCCAGCACCTGCTGATAACTGGCGGCGAGCAGGCACACCGGCCAGTCCGAGCCGAACATCAGGCGCCCGGGCCCGAAGGCGCCAAAGACTACATCCAAATAGGGACGAAAATCATCTTTCTTCCAATGACGCCAATCGGCTTCGGTAACCATTCCCGAGAGCTTGCAGTACACGTTTCGATGCGCCGCCATCTTTTGCATGAGCGCGGCCCATCCCGAGCGATTCCTGGCCCGGATCTGGGGCTTGGCCAAATGGTCGATGACAAATTGTTGCTCGGGAAAGCGAGCGACCAGGTCCAGCGCTGCCGGCAACTGTCTGGGATAGATGAGAATGTCGTAGGTGAACCCGAATGGGCGGAGGCCAGCAATGCCGCGGACGAAATCATCGCGGACGAGAAAGCGGTCATCCGGCTCATCCTGAGCGATGTGGCGGAAGCCGCGCAGCTTGCCGAACTTCGAGAAAAACTTGATGCGCTTCGCCGCCTGTGGCGAGCACAAGTCGATCCAGCCAACCACGCCAGCGATGCTTGAGTTGCGCTCGGCGAGCTGGAGTAAAAACAACGTTTCGTCTTCCGATTGGTCGGTCTGGACGGCGATCGTGGCGTCGATTCCGTTGGCCTTGCGCTCTTCCTCCAGATTCTCAGGGAGGAAGTCGCCCTTCAAGGCGGACATTTCCTCGGTGATCCAGGAATGCCGCCTGGCGTGGTATTTCCAGAAGTGCTGATGCGAATCAATTCTCATAGCAGCCGTCCGCATTCCATTGCTCGACCGAAGCAATCACGTGACTCTTGCGAGGGACGCGCGCGAACCCGCCCCTTGAACCTGCTAGAGAGAGACTCCCCGCTTCCAGGGAATGAAATCATCTTGCGCCAGAATTTCCGCCTTGGTGCGCGCTTCGCCGCTGGCGACTTGAACCACACGGTCGAGAATCATTTCGCCCATTTGCTCGATGGTCGTCTCGCCGGAAATGATGCCGCCAGCGTCGATATCGATAATGTCCGGCATGCGCTCGGCTAGAGAGGAGTTGCTCGAAATTTTCAGCACCGGCGCGATGGGATTTCCCGTGGGCGTACCCAATCCCGTGGTGAACAAAACGACGCTCGCTCCCGCTCCCACTTGCGCAGTCACGCACTCGACGTCGTTTCCCGGCGTGCATTGCAGATTGAGGCCGGGCTCGCCCGAATATTCGGGATAGTCCAGAACCGCAGTGACAGGCGAAGTGCCACCTTTTTTTGCCGCGCCGGCCGACTTCATCGCGTCGGTGAGCAATCCGTCGCGGATATTTCCCGGGGACGGATTCATCTCGAATCCCGAACGAACGGCCTTCGCTCGAGCGGCGTAGTCCCGCATGAGCTGAACGAAGCGGTCGCCCACCTCCCTTCGAATGCAGCGGTCGATCAGTTCCTGCTCCACGCCGCAGAGCTCGGGAAACTCAGAGAGAATTCCCCGTCCGCCCAGCGCGCAGAGCAGATCGGCGGTGTGCCCAATGGCGGGATTTGCGGAAAGACCGGAAAAACCGTCGGAGCCGCCGCACTTCAAGCCGAGCGTAAGTTTCCCGAGCGGCGCCGGTTTCCGCTCGACTTTGTCCGCTTCGCGCAAACCCAGAAACGTCTCGCGGATGGCCCGCGAAATCATCTCCGCCTCCGAAGGACTCTTTTGTTGCTCGAAGACCAAAAGCGGCTTGCTGAAATGTGGATCGCGACCCTTGATTTGCTCTTCGAGTATGGCGAGCTGGGCATTCTGGCAACCCAAGCTGAGAACCGTGGCGCCAGCCACGTTCGGGTGGTGAATATAGCCGGCGAGCAAGCCACAGAGGTTGGTGGCGTCCTCACGCGTGCCGCCGCAGCCGCCTTCGTGCATCAGGAATTTGATCCCGTCGACATTTCGAAACACCCTGGGAGAAGGCGTTCCCGGCTGCACGGCACGGAAGGAGAATGATTTTAATGCGTCATTCTTCCCTTCGCGGTACAGGCGGACCAGTTCAGCAACCTGGCGGCGATAAACCTGCGGCGCTCGGAAGCCGAGCTCCTCTTCAAACGCTTGCTTCAAAACCGCAAGATTGCGGTTTTCGCAAAAGACCAGCGGAAGCACGACCCAGTCATTCCTGGTTCCCACCTGGCCATCCGCTCGATGGTACCCCGCGAACGTTTTGTCCCGCCAAGCCGAGACATCGGGTGAAGTCCATGCGCGACCGACCTTCTCGCTCTCGTGGAACTCTCGGGCGGCGTGGCGAAGGTTGCGGGTAGAAAGCAAATCCCCGGATCGCAGAGCTTCCGTGGCTTTCCCAACCAGTACACCGTACATGATGATTTCGCCGCCTGCAGCCAGGTCTTCGGTAACGAATTTGTGTTTGGCAGGAACGTCCACCGACAAAACATATTCTTTCTCTAAAAAGCCAATCCGGTCTCCCTTGTGCAGGTCCGTGAGCGCGACGAGAACGTTGTCTCGCGGGTCGAGTTGCAAAACGCGGCCTTCGGTTGTTGCGCTGTTCGACATGTGAACCTTTGCTTTCCCGGATGCTCATTTTAGCCGCACCGCTTTCAGCAAGCCAGCGGTAGGCGCTCCGACCCTGAACCCTGCCGGTCCTCGCCCGCGCGCCAGCCCGAAGCTTGACGCCATCGCTTGCGGCCAGTGTAAAATTCCTGCGCGGACCGCTTGATTTTCCTTACCGCTTCTTTAGGAATCCGGGTACGGTCCCCGAGTCTCTGCCGGCCGGCATTTTCGGAGAACGCCAATGGATGTCCATCAACTTGAGCTCTTTCTCGCGGTGATGGACTCGCCCAGCATGACGCGGGCAGCGGAGAAAGTGCACTTATCCCCGGGCGCTGTGAGTCTCCAGCTTCACAACCTCGCCGAAGAACTTCACACCGAGCTTTTCGTGCGCCGGGGAAAGCACCTGATTCCCACGCCAGCCGCTTTGCGCCTCGCGGAACGCGCCAAGGAACTCGTCAAGCTGATGGGCCACATCCAGCAGGAATTCGCAAACGACGCAACCAAGGATGTGCGCCCTTTTTATTTTGCGACCGGAGTCACCACGCTCATCTACCAGCTCGGCCGGCCCCTCCGGCAACTGCGCAGTCACTTTCCCAATGCGGAGATCCGCGTCACCGTGAGCGTGACCGAAGAAATGGTCGCGGGTTTGCATGATCGCCGTTTCGACTTGGCGCTTATCACCCTGCCCGTTCCTGAAGACAATCTCCAGATCATCCCCCTGTTCGACGAAGAGTTGCTGGTTGTCCGCCCCTCGGTCAAGAAAGCGGCCAGCAGCCATATTGGGACGCTGCGGGCCGCCGAGCTCGAAAACGTGCCGTTTCTTCTCTACCCCAAAAGAAGCAACGTGCGGCGAGCCATCGATGAAATCTTCAAAGAGATTGGTGTCCAGCCAAACGTGCAAATGGAAGCCGAAGACACGGAAGCCATCAAACGGCTCGTCGAGTCAGGCTTCGGCTATTCCATCCTCCCCGCTCACGCTTTGCGGGGACGGTCGCATTTCTTTCAAAAGTTTCGGGTCGGAGGCCACCGGCTTACGAGAAAGCTGGCGCTGGCGATGATTCGCACGGAGAGTCCACGCAAGTTGACGCAGTCCATCGCCAACTTTCTCCGGGACGCCCTGACGGAGCAAGAGCGAAGTTCCTTTCCCGACGCTCTGCGGAAAGCGGCGGCCAAAAGCTAGTGTCCGTGCCGCCCTTGCCTCTCCGCACTTATGCGCGGAGCGGCCCCGTCCAGTTCTCGAAATTGGCGCGGAAGAGCCGGTTCACATCGCGCTGAATTTTTTGCCGAGTGATCTCCGCGCCGTCGGCGTGGAGCAACCGGTAAGCATTCGCGAGGATCGGCGCAAGGGTGCGCCGCGTATTTTGCCATTTGTAAACGACCTGCTCGAGAACCCGCGCGTCGGAGTGCTGCGGAATAAAGCTTGTTCCGAGAAGTTCGATCCGTTCGCGCGTGATTTCCTCGACGATCGAGGGATTGTTGAGGAACCACCAGCATCCAAATGGCATCAGGTGATCGAATTTGCGCGCGTACACGGCGAGCTCGTGCTGATTCTCGCGGCTGAGCACGCTAACCAGAAACCGGTTATCAGGAAAGTTGCGGCAAAGATTTTCCACGGCGCGCAGGTCGGCTTTGCCTACGGCGTCTCCGGCCAGTCGCAATCGGGGATTGACTTGCCGCCGCACGCCAATCATCAGGGACATTGGCAGGCCGAATTCGCGACAGGATGGAAGAACCGCTTCGCTCAGCAACTTGCCGGTGATGCTCTCTTCCGGGAATTGAAAGGTGTCGGCCAGCGAGACGGCCATGTAGAGCGGGCGCATGCGTTCGTGCCAGTCAGCAAGGAACCGGCGGACTTCGTGAACCGATTTTCCGGAGGCGCGTTCATCCACCGCGTAGCCTTCGCCCGCCAACTGCTGCCAGTGCTGCGGCCAGCCCCAGAGGATGCGGTCAAGCCGCAGAACCGCGTGGAACCGGGGATGATTCGGCCCGCTGCCCATCCAAACGGCACGCTCGTCGGGGTCGAGCGGATCATTCGTCATCACCACATCGCTCACGCCTGCGATCTGCAACACTTTTCGAATGTGCGTCTCGATCGCTTGCGCCGCGAAGAACCGCCGCGCCTCTAGCAATCCCGAAGCGTCGGTCGGCAGGCCAAAAGCGCCGAGGACGGCAATGACACCGCGCGTGGATTCGGAAAGCGGGCTGTTTTCGACGAACAAGGCTTTCCAGATGGCGTCCGCGCGCTCGGTTTTCGAGAGCGTCCCGTACTGTTCGGGAGTGGTGTCGGAAGAGCGGAAGAACTCCGCCTCCAGATAGTGATACGTCAGGAGCTCGTCGATTCCCCACAACCCAATTTTGCCAAACGCGGGAGGAAAAAGATGCGTGTGAATATCAATGACCTGCGTGGACGCCAACACGTCCTCGACTTCCGTCGCAATCTCCCCGGGTTTTATCCGGCGAGCGGAAGACGAAACTTCTTTGCGGTTTGGCGATTTAACCGAAGTGGCTGCCATGGGAGATGTGTTCTAGCCAGGGAGCAGTGCTTCTCTTCTAGTGCAACTCTTGCCTAAAAACAAAAACTCGCCGGGGATACCGGCAGCAATAGGCTCCTCACTTTGCCGGCGGTCCGGGTCGAAAGATAAAGAACGAAGGGGAATATAAAAGGCGCCAGGAGGAGTGTCAAACTCAAAAAACTGAAATGGGCATTCAGCCTTGCTTAACGTTCGGCGACCCGCTTCGCCCCTAGGGCCCAACATCGTGTCTAAACAATGTCTTTAGGAAGTCTCAATGCTCGCATTTCTTAAACTTGGATTACCATGGGTACCCTGAGGAATAGGGGCTTTCCGGTTTCGTTGTGCTGGACTCTAGCTGCTCGAAGAAGAACGCCGTGACGGATTGCCCGGTCCTGGAGATTGCGTTTCTTGGAGGGTGTATGTGCGCCTCAAAAGCTTCCCGTAGAGACTTTCTGAAACTTACTGGAGCCGGAGTCGCCGGCACGGCGTTGGCTTCCAGCGCATCCGGTTACTCGCGAGTTCTGGGAGCGAGCGACCGAGTCCGCGTGGCCATCTGCGGGGTGCGGGGCCGCGGCCAGGATCACATTCGCGGCTTCTCGCGCGTCCCTGGCACAGAAATTGCCGCTCTCTGCGATGTGGACGAAAGCGTGTTGAACCAGCGCCTGGCGAACGTGGAAAAGACAGGAAAGCCAAAACCTAAATCGTATGTGGATGTTCGCAAGCTGCTTGAGGATAAGGACATCGATGCGATTTCCATCGCGACGCCTAATCACTGGCACTCGCTGATCGCCATCTGGGCATGCCAGGCCGGCAAAGACGTCTACGTGGAGAAGCCTTGTTCGCATAACTGGTTTGAGGGCCGCCAACTCACGCGCGCCGTGAAGAAGTACAACCGGATTTGCCAGCACGGAAGTCAATCGCGATCGAACCCCGCCATGATGGAAGCCATTCGTCATCTCGGCGACGGCACGATTGGCGACGTTTATTTGGCGCGCGCGCTTTGTTATAAGTGGCGGCCATCGATCGGGCACGCTCCCGAGGAACCCGTTCCGGCCGGTGTGCACTACGACCTGTGGACGGGTCCCGCGCCGCTGAAGCCCTTTACCCGGAATCGCTTTCACTACAACTGGCATTGGATCTGGGACACGGGAAACGGTGAAGTTGGCAATCAAGCGATCCACGAAATTGATATCGCTCGCTGGGGCTTGGGAGTCGGGTTCCCCGTGCATGCCTCCGCCATGGGCGGACACTTCATGTTCCAAGACGACCAGGAAACGCCCAATACCCTGCATGCCACCTTTTGCTTCGATGCACCCGACGGCAAGCGCAAGATGCTGGAACTGGAGGTGCGACACTGGATCACCAATCACGAAGCGCAGATTGGCACTGGCTCTTACGGAACCAGCGACGTGCCGCCCGCAGGGCTGAGCGCGCGTGCAAGCCAAAAGCCGGCTGACAAGCAACCGTCCCTGGGGCCGAAAGACGCCAAGACCAATACCATTGGGAACATTTTCTACGGATCAAACGGCTATCTTGCGATCGACGGATACGACGCTTATAAGACGTGGATAACCGATGAAGTCGTGCCCGGCCCTTCCGGCAAGGCTTCCGGCGACCATTACGCAAACTTCATTGACTGCGTGCGCAGCCGCCGCGCGGAGGACATCCATTCGCCGATCGAGGAAGGCCACATTTCGACGACGCTCGTGCATCTGGCGAACGCTTCCTACCGGTTAGGCCGCGCGCTGCGCTTCGATCCTGAGAAGGAGTGTGTCATCGGGGATGAAGAGGCAAATCGTCTGCTGCATGGCAGTTATCGCGCGCCTTATGTCGTTCCGGAAGAAGTCTGAGCCCGCGACAGCGAATCATGCGCGTCCCTCTTGCCTGCGCAACACTCTTGCTGTTCGGCGTGACTGCGCTTGTGGCGCATTTCGCCTCCGCGAACCGCCATCCGAGTGATCGCGTCACCGTCGCGGTTAACCAGGAACAGCGACGGGTGGACGTTTCCATCGACGGCCAGCCGTTCACGTCCTACATCTGGCCCGAAAGGTTGGCCAAGCCCGTGCTTTACCCGCTGCGCACAGCCAAGGGCACGATCATCACCCGCGGCTATCCACTCGAGCCGCGCCCGGGCGAACGTGTCGATCATCCGCATCACGTGGGCATGTGGCTCACTTACGAGAACGTCAATGGAATTGATTTCTGGAACAATTCCGAGGCCATCAAACCGCAGGACGCGCCAAAGATGGGCACCATCAGCGAGCGCGCGATCGTTGCCGCAAGAAGCGGCTCCGAGGAGGGCGAGTTGGAGGTGGAAGCGGATTGGTTGACCTACAGCAGGAAGGTGTTGTTGCACGAACACACGCGCTTCGCGTTTCGCGGAGGGCCGGATTTCCGAAGCGTGGATCGCCTAACGACGCTGCGCGCGTTGGACGAACAGGTGGTTTTCGCTGACGCCAAGGACGGGATGCTCGGCTTGCGCGTCGTTCGTGCACTGGAAATGCCCTCGGACAAAGCCGAAGTTTTCGCGGACGCGAGCGGGCGAGCGACTACCGTGGCGAAGCTCAACAACGCCGGCGTGAACGGCGTCTATCTCACGAGCGAAGGCAAAAAAGGCGAAGCCGCCTGGGGTACGCGTGGCCGCTGGTGCAATCTCAGCGGAAAGATCGCCGATGAGCCGGTCACCATTACGATTCTGGATCATCCTCGGAATCCGGGCTTCCCTACGTATTGGCACGCGCGCGGCTACGGGCTTTTCGCCGCCAATCCCTTAGGCGAAAAAGTCTTCAGCAACGGCAAGGAGGAGTTGCAGCTTACTCTGGCGCCGCACCAGAGCGTCACGTTCCGTTACCGAATCCTGATCTCTTCGGAAATCGCCTCACCGGAAAGCACCGAGCGGGCCTACAACGAATTTGTCGCCGCCTATCAGTAGTGCTTTAATGCATGTGTTCTCATGACCTTCCACGTCGGCTTGATTGGCGGCGGTAACATCTCCGCGACGCATGCGCAGGCGGCGCGTGCCCTCTCGGGCGTAGAAATCGCCGCGGTTTACGGTACGGATTCCGAGAAAGTGCGGCGGCTCTGTCGCAAGCACGGGGGCAAACCATATGGAGATCTCCCCGCTTTTCTGGCACACCAGCCGATGGACCTCGTGATCATCGGCAGCCCGTCGGGCCTTCACGCCATGCACGGCATTGCTGCCGCAAACCAGGGCCTTCACGTTCTTACAGAAAAGCCCATCGACATCCACACGAGCCGCGCCGATGAACTCATCGAGGCGACGGACCGAGCCGGAGTGAAACTCGGGGTGATCTTTCAGGACCGCCTGAAACCCCACGTTCGGCAGCTAAAAGATTGGATCGATAGCGACGTTCTCGGCAAGCCCCTGCTGGCGGATGCCCGCGTGAAGTGGTATCGCCCGCCGGAATACTACGCAAAATCCCGCTGGCGCGGCACACTGGCGCTCGATGGCGGAGGCGCCCTGATCAACCAGGGTATCCATACGATCGACCTGCTGCTCTGGCTGCTGGGCGATATTTCTCGCGTGCAGGCGCAAACCGCCACAAAGTTGCATGCGATCGAAGCCGAAGATACCGCGACGGCGATTTTTGAATTCGCTAGCGGCGCCCTCGGCCTATTTCATGCCACCACCGCAGCCTATCCGGGCTACCCGCGCCGCGTGGAGATTTCCGGCACCGAAGGGACGGTAATCCTCGAACACGACCGGATCATCGCCGCCGATCTCCGAAAAGCACTACAGGAAGGCGCGAAAATTGCTCCGCGGGACGAAAATCAAAGCTCTTCTTCTGCGGTTGTCAGCGATTTTCGCGGTCACCAGGCGGTCATCGAAGATTTTCTCTCCGCCATTCGGAAAAACACGGTCCCCGCTTGCGACGGACGCGAAGGACGGCGTAGTCTTGCCCTCGTCGAAGCTATCTATCGCGCCACACGCAGTCCACAAGGAACTGTCAGCGTGTGATCTCCCTCACTCCTGATTCGCGCGGCAAGTTTCTTTCTAAAGGCTGCGAACGGTTTCACGAACCACAAATTCGGTAGGCAGAATTCGCTGGCTGAAGGCCATTTGCGGATGATGCAGCCGTTCGAGAAGCATCTTCATGCAGGTTTCGCCGATCTCTTCTTTGTGAACGCGAACGGTCGAGAGCGGCGGATCCATCAAGACGGCTTCCTCGCGGTCGTCGAAGCCCACCAGGCTGATTTCGTCCGGCACTTTCACGCCATGCCGGCGCAACGAGAGCCATAGCCCGTAGGCCGTTTCATCGTTGCCGGCCACGACTGCCGTGGGCCGCGCGGGCCGATCCAAGATGCGACCCGCGCTTTGCTGGCCGAAATCCACAAAACCGTCGGAGGTCAGCGGCTGGATCGAAACCGGCTTCAGTTTCTTCTCACGCATCGCATGACGATAACCATCGAATCGGCGCTGGATCCACGGGTAGGACATATCGCCCGCAAAATCAATGAGCCGGTGACCTTGCGCGATGAGGTAGCGCGTGGCCTGGAGCGCCCCGTTGAAGTCGTCGAAACCCACTTGGTCGTAGCGCTGCTCGCCGTCCATTCCGACGACGTTGTTGCTGAAAGCCACAAAGGGCATGTGGATGGCTTCAATCCGGAGGAGCAGGTTCGGATAAATCGTGCCCGCCAGGATAACGCCATCAATCAGACCAAGTTCCTGCAGTACGGGAGGCAGGTCGATCTTCTCCGGAGGGGTTCGCGGCGAATAATGCAGCACGGCAAATAGAACGTGATGCTTCAGGCTGCTGGCATAAGACTCGACGCCCTGCAAAATGTGCGCGTGAAACGGATGAAGAAAGTCGCGGTTGCTCAAAAGAAAGCAGACAATCTCGGAACGGCGCTTGAGGATGCGGCGAGCTTGCGCATTGGGCCGGAACCCCAGACGCCGGATGGCTTCCAGTACGCGCGCGCGAGTTTCCCGGCTCACCTGAGAGCTGGAATTGAGCACCCGCGAAATAGTTCCAATTCCGACGCCGGCGGCCCGCGCTACATCCCGAATGGTCGTTCTCGGTGGAACTGCTTCCACGCTACTGCCGGCGTTCTGGGGCTTTCGCATTGTTCCTCGACCTTGCTGGAATCCCCGGGTGACGTGTGCCGGAAAGTCTAGCACACCTCATGCCAGGAAGGCCGTCAACTTCCCCCGCGGCCATCTGCGTACAACACCGGAACTCCCATGGCTCTTTCAGTATCATGCAGGTGGGCGCGGTGGGCAAATAGCCCCGAAGGAGGATGACGGGTCTCACGGAGTTCACCAATTTATTTAGAATCACTATGTTTGCTGGTGGAATCGTCTCGACAACGCGGCTCCTAGGCAGAGGGAGGAATCGCTAAGGGACGAGAGCTGGAGCAGCTTTCCTCGGTCCGAAGTGAACCCATAAGAACAGGGATAAGCAAGCGCGCGGGCACTTTTTGCGCGGTAAAGACCATCTTCGAGCCGCAGACAAAGGCCTATCAAGGAATTTGATTCGTCGAATTTTCGTTGAACTTCTCACTTGACAGCGAGCGAGACACGCGGTTATGGTTTGGAACCAGTTCCACGGGTGTTTCTTGAAAAAAAGCCAGTATTCGCGCCGGGTGGGGGAGTGTCATGAGCAACTTTTTCAGCATGTCCTTGTTTGGGGTGAATCCGCGGAAATCCAGGAAAGAGAATTCGGAGTGCGACCGAGCGGCTAGCGGGAGCCTCGTCAGGTTCGCAGAGATCCGTGCGGCAGTCGCGCTCGTGTTAGTGCTCCTAGCTTGTTCTGCACAGGTCATGGGCCAGGCCGTGAATGCAACTTTGCTTGGCGCAGTCAGCGACTCGTCCGGGGCAGCCGTTGGCAATGCAAAGGTAACGATCACAGAAACGAATACGGGCATAAGCCACACAACGCAAACGAACGAGAGCGGCAACTATGTATTCCCGGACTTGCCACCGGGCACGTACAGCGTCACTGCAGAACAGGCGGGATTTAAACGGGCGTCCAGGGCCGGCATCGATTTGATTGTGGACACGACAGAGCGTGTTGACCTCGTCTTGCAACCTGGGGACGTTTCGCAGACTGTCACGGTAGAAGCAGAAACGCCGATTCTTCAGACGGAGCGAGCGGACACGGGGCGAAAGCTCGAAACGGTGTTAACCGAGAACGTACCGCTTGGCACGAATCGCAATTTCCAGAACCTCTTGAACATCGTTCCCGGCACCACTCGCGCCATGTTTCAACATTCGCAGTTCTTCAACGCGAGCAATTCGCTGCAGACGGAAGTCAACGGCCAATTGCGCGAAGGCAACAATTACCAGATTGAAGGGATCGACGACAACGAGCGCACCGGACTTCTGCAAATCCTAATCCCGCCCCTCGAAGCAATTCAAACCGTCGACGTCTCGACGAGCAACTTCGACGCGGAGCTGGGCCGCGCGAGCGGTGCGGTTACGAACGTCATCCTCAAATCAGGTAGCAATGAGTTTCACGGCGCGGCTTACGAGTTCGCTCGCAACAATGATTTCAATGCGCGCAACTATTTCGATAAATCCGTTGGTCATCTGGCTTACAACTACTTTGGCGGGAATGTTGGCGGACCGGTTATCAAGAATAAGCTTTTCTTCTTCGCCGATTATTTGAAGGTCTTTGATCACGAGGCGAACACCAACACGATCAATATCCCCACCACAAGTTTGATCGCGGGAAACTTGAACGTTGCCCCTACGTCGACCGGAACACCCACCACAATCTACAATCCCTTCAGCGGCAATCCGGACGGCACGGGCCGCCAGCCCATAGTTGCGACTTCCACTCAGGGCGTAGCTACGGTGCCTGGGCCCAATGGAACGACAGTAGACGCCTTCAACTCTGCTTGCACAAACGCCGCAGGTTGCCCGAACGTCATTCCAACAGCTTTGATTAATCCGATTTCGGCCAAACTTCTAGCCCTTTTGCCAGCTCCGAATATTGCGGGTAACACCAGCAACGTAAACAATTACTTTGCACTGCTCGCTTTTCACAAGGATACGGACTTTGTTGACGGCAAAATCGATGCCAACCTGACGAACAAAGATCGCTTGAGCGGTCGATTCAGCTATCAGCGTCCATCGATTCTCCAGGCGCCTATATTTGGCCTGGCGGGAGGGCCGGCGCAAGGCAACTTTGAAGGGAGCGGTCTTCAAAACACCTACAGTACTGGGATCAACTACAATCGCTTCTTCTCGAACACGCTCGTGGCCGAGTTCCGCGTAGGCGCTGGGTGGTATCATAACGAGGCTCACAACACCGATTACGGCACGGCAACATCAACGTCACTCGGCATCCCTGGCGTCAACCTCGACAAAACAATTACTAGTGGAATTGTGGGCATTACGATCAATGGCGGATTTTCCAACCCGCTGATTGGTTTCTCCGCGAGCTTGCCCTGGATCCGCTCGGAAACCAATATCGACTTTGCGAACACCTGGACGAAGATTCTCGGCAATCACACTTTCAAATTCGGCGCGGATTTGCGCCGCATTCGCGATGCATTGCTCCAGGAGCAGACCTTTAGCCCACGCGGTATCTATACGTTCAACGAGGGCCAGACCGCGCTAAACACCGGAACCGGCGAGTCGAAAACCAGCTTTACAAACGATTTTGCCAGCTTCTTGCTCGACGTGCCCGGACAAGCGGGGCGCGACCTGGCCACGTTTTTCCCGAATTATCGAGCTTGGCAATTCTTCAGCTTCGTCCAGGACAAATGGCTGGTTACTTCTAGGTTCTCAGCGGACCTAGGGGTGCGCTGGGAGTTTTATCCTCCTGCTACGCCGGTGGCCCAAGGCGGCTTCTCCAACTACAATCCTTCGAACAACACCCTCGAGGTTAGTGGTTACGGAAGTATTCCCGATAACCTGGGAATTACGACACATTACAAATACTTCGCGCCTCGAATAGGGCTGGCCTATCGCCTGAGAGAATCGACTGTCGTTCGCGCGGGCTTTGGCATCAGCTATACCCCATTTCCAGACAACAGCTACGCTTATAACTTCCCCGTACGAGCGAACAACGCGTTCAATCCCGCGGTTGCCACGTACGGTCCTGCAGTGCTCCCTAACGGCCAACCTGCCACATTCCAGAATGGCTTCCCGGCCCTCATCCAGCCGGTCATTCCGTCGAATGGCATCATCACCAACCCCACGCTGGCTTCAAACTATTTTGTGGTCAATCAAAACTTCAAGAACCCCTATGTGGAATCGTGGAACTTGGCGGTCCAGCACACTCTGCCGTGGCGCTTTGTCCTCGATGTTGCCTACGTCGGAAATCACGCTGTGGATACCGTGGTTAACTACAACCTCAACGCGGCTACCGTTGTTGGCTTAGGCAACGCGGGTCTTCCGGAGTTTCCAACTTTCGGCCGAACAGCATCGACGAATCTGCTTTTTGCCGGTTACTCCTCCAGCTACCATGCACTGCAAGTGAAGTTTGACAGGAAGTTTTCCAACGGCTTCACGACGACCACGGCCTACACATTCGGCAAAGGAATGGGCTTCCAGACGGATGATGATGGCGGGCTGTCGTTTTATATCAATCAGCGCCGTGACTACGCCCGAAACGACTTTGACCGGACGCAAACGTTTGTGCAAAGCATTGTTTACGATCTGCCCTTTGGAAAGGGCAAGCGCTTGGTCAATTCTGGTCCGGGCGCTGTAATTCTGGGCGGCTGGCGCGTATCCAGCTTCCTCACTTGGATGTCGGGCCTTCCCTTATACTTTACTGCCCCAAGTGGCAACCTAAAGGCGCCCAACAATACCCAAACGCCGGACTTGGTCGCCCCCGTACAGATACTCCATGGTATCGGCGTGGGCAACCCATGGTTCAGCACCTCCAGCTTTGCCCCCCCGACCGGCACCAATTTTGGTAACGTCGGCCGGAATTACCTGAGTGGGCCGAACTTCTTCAATCTGGATGCTGCACTGTCCAAATCGACCAAGATGAGCGAGCGCATGAGTTTGGATCTGCGCTTGGAGGCATTTGGCGCGACCAATACGCCACAGTTCTTCTTTGCCAGCAATGGTGGGACGGCATCTGGCACAACCCTCGGCAGCAGCAGCTTCGGTGACATCACGAGCGCCACCGGCGGCCGCGTTCTCCAACTCGGTGCGAAGTTGACGTTTTAAGTTTCTAAAAACAGCTTCGAGTCAAACGAAAAATACCGGCCTCGCAAACAGCGATAAAATATTTGTTGAGTAACGCGAAAAGCAGGAGACGCCGTCATGCAGCACCGAGTGGACCGCCGCGAGTTCCTTCGCGGGATAAGTGTGGTGACCGCGGGCAGCGCGGCTTTTCCCCTCCCTTTGAAGAATCTCTATGCGGCTGAGCTGCTTTACCCTCCCAGGAACCTGTCGTACTTCGACACGCCCATTTCGCCAGCTCCGTCTGAAATTCATTTCGGGTACGCTTCCATCACCTGGAATGAGAACGACCGCCAGGCGATTGAGGATATTGCCGCTGTCGGGTTTCCGGGAATTCAGTTACGCGCCAATGTCCTTAAGGCGTTTTCAGGTCCTGCGGAGTTGCGCGACCTGCTCGAAAAGCATCACCTGAAGATGGTCGCACTTTCGAGCGGCGGCGTGCGCATCGATCCTGCAGTCGAGGCCGATGAAATCGCCAAGCACACCGCCCACGCAAAATTTGTGCATGACGTGGGAGGGCTCTACCTTCAAGTTACCGACGAGCGTCCGAAAGATCGCGCCGTCACTTCAGCGGATTACCAGCGATTGGGCAAGTTGATCACAGAAATTGGAAAGCGAACCGCGGACCTGGGAGTCTCCCTCGGCTACCACAACCACATGGGCACGCTCGGACAAAGCCCCGAAGAAGTGGACCGAATCATGGAAGCGGCGGATCCGCGCTACGCCAAGCTGGAGCTCGACGTAGCGCATTACTTCCAGGGTGGCGGCGACCCTGCCAAGGCCATCGAGAAATACCACGATCGCTTGCTGTTCCTGCACATCAAGGATGTGGAATCTCTGCCGAATGCTGAGAATCCGAAGCGCAACTATCGCTTCGTCGAACTGGGCCGCGGGCGGGTGGACCTCCCCGCGGTGTTTGATGCCCTGCACAAGGTGAATTTCCGCGGCTGGGCCATCGTCGAGCTGGATGCCGTGCCCGAAAAAGACGGCACACCCAAAGGGTGCGCCGAGATCAGCAAGAAATATCTGGAAGAGAAGCTTGGGGTGACGGTATGAAGTCGCCCTTCCGCGTCGCCGTCATCAACGATGAAATCACCCAGGACTTTGGCAGGGCCTGCGAAGTGGCGGCAAGAGAATTTGGCATGGAGTGGATCGAACTGCGCGGCATGTGGAACAAGAACATTTTGAAACTGGACGCGAAAGAAATTGCCGAAGCCCGCCGTATCCTGGAACAAAACAAGCTGCGCGTGACGGATATTGCCAGCCCGCTCTTCAAGGTGGATTGGAAAGGCGCACCCCAATCGAAATACAGCCCGAAGCGCGACCAGTTCAACGCCGACTTCACCTTCGACCAGCAGGACCAGGTGCTCGAGCGCAGCATCGAGCTGGCCAAGGCTTTCAACACCGATCGCGTGCGCTGCTTCGATTTCTGGCGTCTCGACGATCAAGCGCCCTATCGCGCAGCCATCAACGAAAAACTAATGGATGCCGCCACCTCGGCAGGCAAGCAGGGCGTGCTGCTTGTCCTCGAAAACGAAATGTCCTGCAATACCGCCACCGGAGCGGAAGCCGCCAAAGTTCTCGCCGCCGTGAAGTCTCCCTATTTAATGCTGAACTGGGATCCCGGAAATGCCTCGGAGCGCGGCGAAATCCCTTATCCCGGCGGCTACGACCTCCTGCCGAAAGACCGCATCGGCCACTGCCACTGCAAGGACTCGGTGAAGAAGCCGGACGGAAAATACGCTTGGGCGCCCATGGGCGGTGGCACGATCGATTGGGTCGGCCAGTTCAAGGCTCTCGAGGGCGACGGGTATCACTTCGCCGTCAGCCTGGAAACCCATTGGCGGGGCGCCGGGACTCCCGAGGAATCAACGCGCCAGAGCTGGGCGGGCATGAAAAAGGAGTTGGGGGAAGCTGGTGCCCTAAGTGCTTAATTGCTTGGACTCTGTTTGCCCGAACTGTGAAATTTCGCACGTCCTTGCCCGACTCGAACTTCGAAATTGATGGATGATGCCGTTCCGCTTACGCCCATGTCCGCGATTCCCTTAGCAAGACGGGAGTTTCTCAAGCGCGCAGCGATGCTGCTCGCGGCGCTGCCTGAGATGGCTCGCGGCGCGGACGCGCGACTGCCGATTGGTTTCTCGACACTCGGCTGTCCTGCCTGGGACTGGCTCAAGATTCTCGACTTCGCCGAGCAGAATGGTTTCGCGGCGGTCGAGCTGCGCGGTCTCCAAGGAACGATGGATCTGCCTTCGCGTCAGGAATTTGCCGGTGCGCAGATCGAACAATCGAAGAAGGAAGTCACTCGCCGCGGTCTGCGCATTTCCTGCGTAAGCAGTTCCGCCAATATGCACGACACGGGCGCGGAGCACGACAAACAGCTTGCTGATGCGCGGCGATTCATTGATCTGGCCGCGCGACTCGGCGCACCCTACGTGCGCGTTTTCGGAAATAACTTAGTGGGGCCTCGCGATCGAGCCGTCGCGCACATCGCCGCTTCGCTAGCCGAGTTGGGAGATTATGCCGCGCCCAAAAACGTGGCGGTGCTGCTGGAATCCCACGGGGATTTTGCGAATTCCGCAATTCTAGGCGATATCCTTGAAAAGGCCGCCTCGCCTCATGTGGGTTTGCTCTGGGATGCGCACAACACCTTCGTCGAAGGCAAGGAAGACCCGGCGATAACCGTAAGCCAGCTTGGCAAATATATCCGCCACACGCACCTAAAGGACTCGCGAGCGGAGAACGGACAAGATCATTACGTGCTCACCGGGCGCGGCGAAGTGCCCGTGAAGCGCCAGGTGGAGCTGCTCGTCGCCGCGGGATATACCGGCTACTACTCTTTCGAATGGGAAAAGGCCTGGCATCCGGAAATCGCAGAACCGGAAGTGGCCATCGCGGATTTTGCCCGCGTCATGGCGAAGTATCTGGAAGCGCCGGGTGCGCGAGGAAAGAATTCTTGAACGGTTCCTTACAAACTGGTTTGGGGGATAGGGACATGACCACGAATACGAGACGTGAATTCTTAAAGCAGGCGGCCATCGGCGCGGCCGCTTTGGCAGCGTACCCGCCTCGGTCAGTGCTGGGCGCCAACGACCGGGTTCGCGTGGGAATGATCGGAGTTGGCGGCCGCGGAGAGGAGCTGCTCAAACAGGTTCTGAAAGTGCCGAACGCGCAATTGGTGGCCATCGCCGACGTCTACTCGAGGCGGCGTGATGCCGCCAAGGAACTGGCGCCAGGCGTTCAGACGATGGACGACTACCGGCAGTTGCTGGACGTGAAGGACATTGATGGCGTCATCGTTGCCACGCCGCTGCACATTCACGCGCGACATTTTATGGATACGATCGCAGCCGGAAAGGATCTTTATTGCGAAAAAACGATGACCTGGTCCATTCCAGAAGCGGAAGAATGCCTGGCGACGGCGAAGAAATGCGACCGCGTGGTGCAAATCGGGCTGCAACACGAAAGTTCCGGCTCGCTGGCGGACGCGCGCAAATGGATCAAGGACGGCCTCGCCGGAAAGATCACCGAGGTCGCATCCTGGATGAGCCGCAACACGGCGCATGGCAAAGGCCAATGGGTGCGCCCGGTGCCTCCGGATTGCACCGCGCAAAACGTCGACTGGAAGGCGTTTTTGAACGGGCGGCCCGACCATGGTTTCGATCCCTACAAATTCCTCAACTGGCGGCTGTTCTGGGAATTCTCCGGCGGGAATGTTACAGAGAACATGATCCACCAAATTGCTTGGATCCAAAGCGCGCTGGATTTGCCGGAGCCCAGCGCGGCGTCGATGAGCGGCGGCATTTTCTCTGAAAAAGACGGCCGCGAGGTGCCGGACACCATTGCCGTGACGCTGGAATTCCCGCAGGACGTGGTGGTCACCTGGCGATCCACTTTCAATAATAGGCACTACGGGTTAGGCGAGCATTTGCTCGGCAGCGACGGTACCATCGAGCATGTCGCCGGGGCGAGCGACATGGTCACCGGCGAATCCAGGGAAGCCACCCGGTACTACCCGGAGAAAGTCAACCGCCCGGAAGGCGTCGCGCTTACGAGCGAAACGAAAGACCAGAATCACATGGCCAACTGGATCGATTGCATACGCAGCCGCCAGACTCCGAATGCCAGCGTGGAGATTGGCTACCGCTCGGCGATTGCCGCGCACATGGCCAACCTCGCGTATCGCGGAAAGCGGCGTGTCACGCTTGCAGAAGCCAAGGCCGCCGTGCCGCAGATCTAGTACCAAGATTGGCGAAAAAGGTCGATCGAGAAGAGCAACGCTTCTGGCACAATTGCCTGTCTCTTCTCTTTGCCAGCCGCAAAAGGGGGCCGGAATGTCGCCAACGCGCCGTGAAATGTGTTTGCTATTCCCCTCCGCCTTGCTCCCTGCTTTGTTGCTAGCAAAGCAAACGGAGCAGCAACCTTCCTTGCCCACAGCGATGTATCCATTCGACCGATTGCCGGTCCACACCTCAAGCACGGCAGT
Organism: Candidatus Acidiferrum sp.; assembly: GCA_036262755.1. Classification (GTDB taxonomy): domain Bacteria; phylum Acidobacteriota; class Terriglobia; order Acidiferrales; family UBA7541; genus Acidiferrum. The sequence continues at coordinate 21,042 of DATAIH010000326.1, read as the reverse complement.
GACGCGCGCCGTGCTGAAGGGCAATCTTGCCACCGGAGAATCCGTCGAGGTTCACGAAACCACGCTGCCGCCCGGCGCCGCGCCACACCCGCCGCACCGCCACACGCATTCCGAAATGTGGCTCATCCGCGAAGGTACGGTGGATATCACGGTGAACGACGCAAGCACTCGTCTGGGGCCGGGTTCGGTAGGTTTTGTGCGTTCGAACGACGAGCACGGCATCAAAAACGTGGGCCTGGTACCGGCCATCTACTTTGTCGTGGCCATCGGCTCCGGTGCTTCGTGATGCCCACCGTAAACCAGCAACGTTTAGCCGCCTTAAAATGCCTATTCAGTATTTTCAAGTTGACGTTGCGGGCTTGGCTTCCTATCATCCTCAAGGAAAGCGCAACAAACTCGAAAGACGCGCTTGTTGTGTCTGAGTTGGCCAAACGCGAGAGGTGTTTTGCCGCCTCGGAATATCGTTTTTTCAACGCCAGCAGAAAACTCCGCCGGCCCGCGAAACGCCCCACACTCGGCCCCGTCGTTTCGGTATTTCTTGAAAGCACTCGGGAGGTCACTCGATGGCCAAGCTAGAGGATCCCAAAGACCCTGGGCACCGCCCCAAAAGTGAGTCTCAGAAAGGGCCTGGTCTGCGAAGACGTGACTTCGTGAAGTTGGTCGGCGGAACCGGCGTGGCCGCCACCGCCCAGGTTCTCGCAGGTCACAAGCTGGCCGCTGCCGCTACCACCGTGCCGGAGGAGGTTCTCGGCTCCGGCAAGGTGATTGGCCCCGGCCCGGTGGCAATGACTCTGCGCATCAACGGCCAAGCAAGAAAGCTGACCGTCGAGCCGCGCGTAACGTTGCTCGATGCGCTCCGCAACCACCTCGATCTCACCGGCGCAAAGAAAGTTTGTGACCGGGGCACCTGCGGAGCCTGCACCATCGTCGTAAACGGCAAGCCCACGTACTCCTGCAGTGTCCTGGCCATTGAAGTGGCTGACCGCGACGGAAAACCAGGCGCGGAGATCCGCACCATCGAAGGGCTCGCTCCCGAAGGAAAGCTGCACCCCGTTTCCGGCTCGTTTGTCGAAAACGACGCGCAACAGTGTGGCTTCTGCACCCCCGGTTTTGTCATGTCCTGCGCCGCCTATCTCGAGACGCATCCGAGTCCCACCATTGAAGAGGTAAAGCAAGCCCTCGGCGGCAATCTCTGCCGCTGTGGAACGTATATGGGCGTTCGAAACGCCGTCGTGGAAGCGGCGATGTCTATGAAAGGAGGGCGCGCCTGATGGCTGACTATCACTGGCCCCCCGCCGACAAATGCACCTTGATTGGCAGACGCATCTCGCGCCTTGACGGTCCCTGGAAGTCTTCGGGACGCATCAAGTACAGCTACGATGTGAATCGCCCCAACATGCTGCACGGCAAGATGGTGTTCTCACCGTACGCGCACGCCAAGGTCGTGAGCATCGATACCAGCGCCGCAGAGAAAATGCCTGGCGTGAAAGCCGTGGAGATCATGACCGAGCCCGGCAAAGAAGTCTTCTGGGCCGGCCATGAAGTCGCGGCCGTTGCCGCGGAAACCGAAGAGCAAGCCCGCGATGCGGCCCGCCGCATTCAGGTCCGCTACGAAAAACTTCCTCATCTGGTTTCCGACGTCAGCCCGGAAAAAGCGGGCGAACACACCAAGCAACTCGCCGAACAAACCGACGGGAATCCCGACCAGGCCTTGCAACAGGCCGAAGTGATCAGCGAAGGCGAGTATGGCGTGCCTGTCATCACCCATTGCTGCCTTGAATCGCACGGCCAGGTGGCGGAATGGGACGGCGACAATCTCACCATCTATGCGTCCACGCAGAATGTGAGCGGCATCCCGGGCGAAATGGTGCGCGCGAAAGTCGCGGACTCCGCGGAAAAAGTGCGTGTCCTCACCCCGGTCATGGGCGGAGGCTTTGGGAGCAAGTTCGGCGCCGATACCTGGGGGCTTGCGTGCGCGAAGCTCGCCAAAAAGGCCGGCCGCCCGGTAAAGATGATGCTCGAGCGCGATCAGGAACTGATGGCTGCCGGCGCCCGTCCTTCAATGTATGCGAAAGTCAAAGTGGGCGCGAAAAAAGATGGCACCCTGATGGGCTGGGCGTCAGAATCCTGGGGCACGGGAGGTCCCGATGCCCAGGGTGGCGCTCCCAGCATCCCCTACGTTGTTCGCATTCCCGACCGTCGCGTCCGGCACACCACCGTGCTGACCAATATCGGCCCGGCTCGTGCGTGGCGCGCACCGAACCATCCGCAGATGTGTCTGATTACGATGTCCGCGCTCGATGACTTGGCCGCAAAGCTGGGCATGGATCCGCTCGAGATGCTGCAGAAAAACATCCAATTGACCGGCCAACTCGCTAAAACGTATTCAGCCGAGCTGGAAAAGGCCGCCGAATTGATGGATTGGAAGAAGAAATGCCATCCGCGCGGCGACAAAACGCCGGGCCCCATCAAAAAAGGGCTGGGCGTTTCCATTCACACCTGGGGCGGCGCAGGCCACCCCAGCAATTGCAACTGCACGATTCAGCCGGACGGTTCGGTGTCCGCTTCGCTCGGGTCGCAGGATTTGGGAACCGGAACGAGGACGGTGATCGGCATCATTACCGCGGAAACCATGGGGTTGCCACTGGAAGCCGTGAAGGTGAACATTGGCGACTCGAAATACCCGCCCGATGGCGCGTCGGGCGGTTCCACGACGGTCGGCGGCGTCAGCTCCTCCACTCGCCGCGCTGCTACCGCGGCCCTGAACCAGCTCCTCGAAAAAGTCGCTCCCTCGCTCGGTGCCAAGCCCGATGAACTGGAAGCGGTCGACGGAAAAATTCGCGTCAAAGGCAATCCCAACCGAGCCATACCCTGGAAACAGGCCTGCGCGAAGCTGGGCACAACTTCCATCACCGGCGTGGGCCAGCGGCAGCGCGGAAACGATGACCTTATTTCCAGCGGCGTCGGCGGCGCGCAGATGGCGGAAGTCAGCGTGGATACCGAGACCGGTCTCGTGCATGTCGACAAACTGGTCGCGGTACAGGACTGCGGCCTGGTCATTGATTTGAAAACGGCTGAGAGCCAGGTGTACGGCGCCTGCATCATGGGCATCACCTACTCGCTGCTTGAACACAAGATCATGGACGAGCAGACCGGCCGCTGCCTCAACGCCGATCTCGAATTTTACAAGCTTGCCGGTATTGGCGACTTCGGTGAAATCGTCGTTCACATGATGACCGGCACCGGCTACGACGAGCGCGGCGTCATCGGGCTCGGCGAGCCGCCGGTGATTTCTCCTGGCGCTGCGATTTCCAACGCGGTAGCCAATGCCATCGGCGTGCGCGTGCCCACGCTCCCGCTCACGCCTGACAAAGTTCTCGGGGCGCTCGAGAAAGGAGCGGTAGCCTGATGGAAGTCTTCGAGTACGCTCAACCAACGACACAGCACGAAGCCATCGGGCTGCTCGGCTCCAGCTGGAGTGACGCGGCCGTTTTGGCCGGCGGCACGGACCTGATCAGCCTCATGAAAGAGTACGTCGTCACGCCAAAGCGCGTCGTGAATATCAAGAACGTCGAAGGTTTGAACGGCATTCAGTCAAACAGCGAGGGAGTCAGGATTGGCACCCTCGTCACCATGGACGAACTCCTCGAAAACTCGACGATTCGCTCAGACTTCCCTGCCCTTACCCACGCCGCCCAAGGCATCACCAGTCCGCAGATCCGCGTTATGGGCACCGCCGGCGGCGATCTTTGCCAGCGCCCGCGTTGCTGGTATTTCCGGAATGGTTACGGTCTGCTGGCCAAGGCTGAAAACGGGAAGTCGCTCGTCCCCGATGGAGAAAATCGCTACCACGCCATTCTTGGCAACGGCGGCCCCGCTTACTTCGTAAACCCGTCGAGCCTCGCGCCTGCGCTCATCGCGCTCGAGGCAAAACTTCAGTTGGCAGACTCCAAAGGCCAGCGCGAAGTCCGCGCTTCGGAATTTTTCGTCATTCCCAAATCCGAAGAGGAGCGTGAAAACGTTCTTAAGCCCAACGAAGTGCTTACGCATATTCTTATTCCGGCTTCTTCTCGTGGGCTTCGGAGCGCAACGTATGAGGTGCGCCACAAAACGGCGCTCGATTGGCCGTTGGCCGCCGCCTCGGTTGCGGTCAGGCTGGAAGGCGGGAAAGTGAGAGAGGGACGCATTGTGCTCGGTCACGTTGCGCCCATTCCGTGGCAAGCTCGCGAGGCGGAAAAAGAATTGGAAGGAAAATCGATCACCGAGAGCACAGCAGCCAGTATCGGCGAGGCCGCGGTCCGCGGAGCAAGACCGCTCAGCCAGAACGGTTACAAGATCCAGCTCGCGAAAGTGGCCGTCAAACGCGCGTTGCTCACCGCTGCGAAAGGAGAAGCGTAGCCATGCCAACCCTGACCGAACTCGTTCAGAACGCCACGGTGTGCCACTGCCTGCGAGACAAAAAGATGTTTTACGAGGGTAGCGGCGTTCCTGCGACGAGCATGGACATTATTTCGCCGGAGGAGAAAGCCTTGGCGATGCCCACCGGGCCCTTCTGGTGCGCGCAAACGCAATCGCTCCTGGGGCCGGACGGAGGCTTCGCCAATACCGAGAAATGCCGCCCGGGACGTTCGTGCTGCGAAACCACGTAGTGATTTTCGTTCGAGTTCCGGCATGCCAGAATCGTTGAATAGGAAATGAGAATTTGAATGCAAAACGTTGGAGTGGGAAAATAAGAGCGAGGTTCGAAATAAGTCGTTAGGCCAAGCAAGGGAGGTAGGCACAAATGAAAGGGAACGGAGCCGCGTCATTGCTTTTCGCAGGAGCGTTGATCGCTCTGCCGTCTTGCGCGCGGGCGACCCAGCCGGCGGGACACGTGTCGGGGGAATACATCGAGTCGCGGACCGCCGACGTCTATACCGGCCCGTGCTTCGCGAATTCCGAAGTCAACCTGACCGGCCAGGAAGCGGTCCTTGGATGGCACGTGGACAAGGGCACGTGGGACAACGTTTCTCTGGATGGTTTGAGCGTCGCCGCAGTGGTGCGCGCAAGCGCAACGCTCGGTGATGCTTTTAGCAATCCATTCCCCGCCAGGGCCGTACTCATCGTGGACCAGCGCGCCAACGCGGCACAGCGTGCCGCGCTTGTGAATTTCGCGCAAGCGCAGGCCGGCAAGCTTCTTAGCAACGTGGTTGCCACCGAGACGCAGCCCATCCGCTTCACCGTCGATGCCAGCAAACACGGGACCGCCTCGCTCGCGGTTGGCGACATTGCGCAAATCAGCACGCGCCCGATCACCGAAGCGGACGAGATCTGCCACAACGAAGATGTTTATTATCAACCGCTGGTTTCGCACTTGACGCATGCGATGCCTGCCGTTGCCAGCAAATCGTCCTACAGCGGAAACCATCTCGGCAGCACCTGGAACGAATCGAACCGCCGAAGCGCTTTCGTCGGTAGGTTTGCCGTCTGAGTTTTCTTGTGGTCTTGATCGGACTCCTGTAGCAAGCCTGTCGTCGCTCTGGAAAGATTCGCCCGAGAGGTCGGCAAAAGCCCGCGTCTCTCCGAAAGTGGTGGCTCGGGCGAATGTAAACTCCTGGCCTAAGCAGACTGGACGCGACATTTACGCCGCCAATCCCGCTGTTTTGTCGAGGTGCGTACGGAATGAAAACCTTCGCTTCGCGAACGTTGCCCTTCTCGCTCGTCCTGACGCTGTGGCTGTCCGCTGCCGGACCAGCCGCAGCGCAAAGCTACAAAGCCGAACCGCTTAACGAAGCGCCTCCCAGCGACTTGGCTGCATCGGTTCAAAGGGCCCTTTCCCCGACCGGCATCCGCGTCAGCGGACCGGGCGGCGCACTGTGCGACATCTGGCTCGGCAAAGCCGTCGCGGGAAAAGCAAACGCTCCGCAATCGCTAGGTGTGGTCTTTCCCCAGTTCGCGCAAGGCACGCTCGTGGGGGCGATTCGTTTCCCCAATTCTGTGAAAGACTATCGCAAGCAATCGATCAAGGCGGGTGTCTATACGCTTCGCTATGCGCTGGTGCCCGAGAACGGAAATCACATGGGTGTAGCTCCGCAGCGGGATTTCGTTCTGGCTTCTCCCGCGGCGCTAGACCAGGATCCGTCCACCCTCACCATCGATCAGACTCTGACCTTGAGCCGCAAGGCTACCGGGTCGAATCATCCCTCGGTCTGGAGCCTCGCGCCTCCCGAGGATCATCCGAAATCCCTTCCTTCCGTGTTTCATTTGGACGACGGCGACCTCTGGCTCGTGGAATTTCAGTTGCCGCTCCACGGCGCGATCACACTCTCGATGGCGCTTGTCGTGGTCGGTGCGGCCCCCGAAGCATAGGGAAAATCCTCTGTTTGCAACTTGCCGCGCAGGAGGCCCGGACGGTTCAGCGGCCTGACGGGTAATGCCTGGTCTGCTTCGTCCGCGAATTGAAGACCTCAAAGCTTCCGTCCTCCCACGCGCTGAGCTTCAGGTAGTTGCCCGTATCCGGACCGGAAAGATTGGCGATGAAAGAATCCCGAGAGTTGTGCGCCTCTCCCCCTTCGTCGGAATAATGCAGTTGCCAGAAAGCCTCGAGCCGAGGCGATTTTTCGACCGCGTCCCAGGAAGAAGGCGTCCCGCCCTTCGCGGCGCCGTTATCCATAAGAGCTACGCGCGGCGCGATGGCGTTCAAGAACACGGGGCTGTTGCTCGAAATTGCTCCGTGGTGCGAAACGATGTAAATGTCTATCTTTCCCAGCTTGTTCTCGGGACACACCAGCTGCACTTCTTTGTCCGAGGTCAGGTCTCCCAAATCCAGAATCCGTAGTTTTCCAAAAGTAAAAAGCACGCCGAGCGATCGCGCATTTTCCGTATGATCCGGTGGATACTCCTTCGAGCCTTTGCAGGCAGGGTTGTCCTCGCCTCCTTCGCTTAACGGTTCCTCAATCAAAGCTCCATCGGAGCTGATCACCTTGCTGGCCAGGCCTTCTAAAGGCAATGTTTCTCCGGGCTTGGCAACGATGCGCTTGAACTTTTCCTGAGCCAGCAAGCTTTGATAGTCTTCCCAGATTTTTTCCGTCGCGGCGTTTTGCGCCTCGTGGTTCTCGCCATGATCGATCACCGTTCGAATCGGAATCTGGGCTGCAAGCTGCGTGATTCCGCCGGCATGGTCCAGGTGGTAGTGGGTGAGAAGCACGAAATCCAGCTGATGGATGCCGGCCAGTTTCGCCGCGGCCAGGATGCGGTCCGCATCGCGCCCGTCGCTCGAGGGCCAGCCCGTGTCCATCAGCAGCGAGTTCCCCTCCGGGGTCACAAACAAGGTGGCCTGCCCGCCCTCGACATCCACCAAATAGATTTGCAACGCCTTCCCGCTTTCGGGTTTTGGCGCCGCCCATCCCGCGGAAAGCAGACTCGCGAGAGTCAGGACGGCGCTCGACCAGAAACACGTTCGCCGAAGACGGCGCAAGCCCTTCCCTATTGGTTGCATTCTCTCTGACCACATCATTTGCATAATTTCACCCTCGGGTGTTCAGCTGGTCCGCCCAGCAGGCAGTGGTCTCGGCCAGCTCCTTCATGACTTCCGCATCCGTTTTGCCCGCCTTTTTCAGAACATGAAACGAGTGATCGCCTTCCTGGATGACGTGCAATGTGGCGAGCGATCCCAGCTGTTCGCAGACTGGACGCAGTAACGCGAGATCGGCAAGCGTGTCCCGTGTCCCCTGCAGGAAAAGCATCGGCACATTGACCTTTGCCAAGTGCTCGGCGCGCTTGGTTCCCGGGCGATTCGGCGGATGCAGCGGAAAACCGAAGAATACCAACCCTTTCAGGGGTTCGAGCAACCCTTCGGCGGCTGCCTGGGAGCTCATCCGTCCTCCCATTGATTTTCCGCCGGCCAGCAACGGCAATTCGGGCGTCGTTTGCCGAGCCCGGTGGACCGCAGCAGCCACCGCAGCCATCAACACTTCCGGTTTGTCGGGGACGCGCCTTCGTTCCTCGAGGTAAGGAAACTGATACCGCAACGTCGCGACCCGCGCTTCCGCCAATTCTTTTGCGAGCTTCTCGAGGAACGGATGGGTCATGCCCGCCCCCGCGCCGTGGCCCAAGACCAGCAGCCATCGTGCGGTTGGCGGACGAAGGAGCAGCGCCGATACTTCCCCGCTCCCCGGGACAGCGATGCGCAGTTTTTCGCAGGCGGTCATCGCGCAGCAATGTTATCAAATCACCGCGCCGCCACCCGGTAAAATACCCAAACGGGCTTCTTCGGACTTGCCGCAGCCCGGGCTTGAAGAAACCCTTCCTTCGGCTCTGAGATTCTTGGAATTACTTCTAGGCAGGCGGTTCTTGCGCTTGGCTGTAGGAAACCAGAAGCGCCGTCAATGGCCTGGCTTCAGTAGCCGGCAAATTCCTCCGACCGGATATCATCGTCATCGACTCCGGACTCCTTCAACATCGCGTGAAGCCCCTTCACCATTCCGGGAGGTCCGGCGATGTAATAGATGGGCGACGGCGCGTCGATCAAGTGTCGAGAAAGCATGCGCTGGTCGATCCTATCCGTCTCGCCGGTCCACGCGCGATGCGATTTCTCCATGCCCGTCATCGTTGGAATAAATCTGTAGTTTTGACTCTGCTTTTCGAGAGTTTCGAGCTCTTCAAGGAACGCGGCGTCCTCCGGCCTTCGGTTCGAATAGAAGAGATAGATGCGATGTGGAAGTTTCTCCTGCGCGGCGTGGAAAACCATGCTGCGAAATGGCGTAATGCCGATGCCGCCGGCCAGGATCACCGCCGCCCGAGCGACATTGTTGTGCAGGATGAGGTTCCCAAAAGGACCCTCGACCTTAACTTCGGCACCCAAAGGCATGGCTGACAAAACGCGTTTAAAAGCGGTATCCCGCATACGCGTGACAACCGTTAAGGATCCCTCCCGGGGAGCGCTGGCAATCGATAAAGTCCTGGTGTTCCCTTCCCCGTCACTTTCTGGAGGTTCCAGCAACGTAACGTCAACCGCCTGCCCGGCCTTGAACGTCCAACCGGGCGGCTTTTCAAGTTCAAACGCCACCGTGCGGTCGGCGACTTCTCGGCGTCTGACCAATTTCGCCAAAGGCGCGGGCGATGCGTTCGTAGAGGTCATGCTAGGGCTTTGTGAGTATCGGTGACCTTCACCTTTCGAGGGTCTCCGTTTCCGCGTTTCCTAATCCTGATTCCCAAGGTTATCACTTTCCCCCTATGATGAAGAGCCCGTTCGCGTGTTGAATTTGACAGTTTACGCGAGGGCGCGGAATCTTCCCTCTGAAGAATTGGACAGGCCAAAGCGGGCAGAAGATTCAGGAGATCGAGCCTAAATACTCAAGAAAAACCAAACGTGTGAGGTGTAGCATTCAAAAAACGGGTAGCAGGGTCTCGACTACCTGCGGAACGCCGCGTCGTCGAGCTTTGCGGTGGTCCTTTCTTCCCGCAGCCTGACGACCGTTACGCGAATCTCGCTCGAGTTGGCCTCCGCGTATGCCTTTATCGTGACCAGCCGCCCTTCGCTGCCGCTCAGCATTTCTCGATTGACCACGTTCCAGACCCTACTGTCGCGGTCGCTCACGACCGTTTTTCCGTCCAAGCCCACGCGGCCAGCAACGCTGATTGTTCTTTTGGCTGATTTTGCCGGGTGTGAATTGGCCTGCCTGGCCTCGTTGTCGCGCTGGGCAGCCCAAACTGGAAGCGTCAGGCAGATCAAAACGACCAGGAAACAGATCTGATCCATTCGTCTCATGATCTTCTCCTTCGCGACAAAGCACTGCTCCCCGGGGCTACGAGCGACAGCAGATGGCCCGTGTTACTGGGATGCTGGACCCTCGCTTCAATGAACCGCAAACGCAATTTTTCAATGAATTGAATCTATGATTTTGATGGCCGGTGCAACTGTATTGAGCGCCCCCAAAGGCATCGCGAAGGTCTTGAAGTATCAATGAGTTGAGAAGTCGCCCTTATAGATTCCTTACAAATTTCTAAGGCATTCTTGAGAGCCATTTCGGTAATGTGCCACCTGGAGTCGCGGCCTTTCGATCCGCGAGGGATTGCACTGGCGAAATAGCTGTCCGGTCGTGCCCCGTGTTGCGCCATGAATGTCATCATTTTCACAGCGTTGGGCCTTTTGGCGTGCGCCTTTTTGATCTATGTAGGGCTGCAATGGGCCGCCGATAAAGATCGCAAGCCGGCAGGCCCGCCGCCAAGAACGGAAAGCACTCGTGCCGCGAGCCAGAAACATCGGCTATTTTCGATTTCTCGCCGGCCCACCAGGGGGAATAAGAGTCAATCGGTGCTCGAATCCGGCCGAACTCGTGGCATAACCAGGGAGTTAAAACAGCCGAGTGTGGTTTGTTGCGGCCGCGAACGGGTGGCTTACGAGAGAATTGCGCGGGCCCTGATCTCGAGACGAAAACGGTAAGGAGAGCGAAATGACCGCGATGATAAAGCTTGGAAGACTTACCTTTGCCGCTCTCGCGGCGTTGGTGCGATGGGTGGTCACGAAATTGAACTAACGCGCAAACTAGGCATGGTGGCCGACCCGGTATGAAACCATCAGCACGGACAGAATTTTCTACGACTACAAAATTGGTTTATTCGAATTGATTTGCTACCTCGGGCAGAAGTTCAGGAGAGGAATATGCTCGCTTGTGCAGGGAAATCGGGACTTATCCAGCTGACGCTCGTGGTGCTACTCGTTGTCGGCATGGCGCCCGGATCTGTGTTTGCCGATGACAAAGCCAGTAGCGACTCGAAGAGCAGAGGGGAAACGGCAAAACCAGTGAAGAGTAACGCCGATCCGCCTGCTCCGCTGACGGAGAGAGAGCGCTGGCTACTCGATCGCGTGGAGCAGCTTGAGAAGCGTGTTGCCGAGTTGGAATCCAAAGGTAATGCGAAAGCGGCGCGTTCTCGAGAAGGTTCGCCTCCGCAAGCGATCGCCGCTCAGCCTGCTGCGGCGACAGAAGTTGCGGTTGGGCCGGCCCCGTCAGGCGCGACCAGCAATTCGGCACCGCCAGGAACGCCGGCACCAACGACGGGAAGCACCGTCAATATTGCTGCCGCAAATTCGCCGGTAGCCGGTTCGACCCAGCAGGAGCAAAAGGCTCGAACCAAGCCTGCGAGAGCTGAGCCCTTTGCGTTTGCGGACTTTACCTGGCTGAACGGAAATGCGCGCACCAAACAATCACCGGTGGACACGAAATTCTTCACGCCGGAAGTCCGCGCGGACATTTCCTATATCTACGATTTCAACCGCCCGAAAGACGACACCATCAGCGGTTCCAGCGAGGTTTTTCGGTCAAAGGAAGTTCAGGTAACGCAACTCGGGGTGGGCGGCGACTTCCATTACGACAATGTTCGCGCGCGCCTGATGACGCAGTTTGGCATGTATTCATTCACCACCCCTCGCAACGACGCCAGCCCTGCGCGCGGGCAGTGGAGCCTGGATACCGCGTACCGCTACGTTTCCGAGGCCTACGGCGGCTATCACTTTGATGTGCTGCACGGCATTAACGTGGACGCGGGAATCTTCATGTCTTACATCGGATTGTTCAGTTACTACAATTTTGACAACTGGGCGTACCAGCCGTCGTTTGTTTCTTCCAACACGCCGTGGTTTTTCAATGGCGTACGCGTACAGATTTTTCCGACAGAGCACCTTAAGATCGAACCGTGGTTCACCAACGGCTGGCAATCCTACGGTAGATTCAATCACCGGCCAGGATTCGGAATGCAGGTCTTGTACCGGCCCAATGGATGGCTCTCGGTGCTGGGAAATCAATATGCCTTCGGAGAAGAGACCCTTGGTGTTCCGGGCCGCGTGCGTTATCACACCGACGACAGCATCGAGATCAAGTACTACGACAACCCCGAGAATTTCCTCAACAGGATGGCTTTCTCTCTGACGGGCGACGCCGGATGCGAGCATGGTGGCGGTGTAAGCTGTTACACCACCACGAAGCTAGGCCCGAAGCAGAGCTTCCTCGGGTTCATGTTCTACAACCGCTTCTGGTTCAACAATGACAAGTACGGCTTGACGCTCGGCGGTGGCAAAATCAACAATCCAGGACGCTATCTCGTGCTGATTCCCCCCATCAACGGCGCGACGGCCCAGTCCGCAGCGATCAATTCGCCGTACTTTACCGGGAATCCTGGGGATCCTTTCAAGGCGTGGGATGCTTCCGGCACGTTCGACTGGATGCCGAGCCAGTACATCACCTTCCGCTGGGAGTTCAATCATCGCGCGGCCGACGTCCCGTATTGGTCCGGGCCCGGCGGCATTACGCCTCCCGGCGGCAACAACGGCAACCCCACGGCATTCGTTTGCTCGGACGGCAGCGTTCAACCGGCGACGGGTTGCGGCGCCTTAGGACTGTGGACGCCGGATCTGAAGAAGATCGAGAATCGCATCAACATGGCGATTCTCGTCAAGTTCTGAGATTCGGAATATTCCGGAGACGGAGTAGGCCCACTAAACAGAACCGAGGAATCACGCTTATGCTTGACGTCATTTTCATTGCCGTTACGGTGATATTTTTCGCGGCGGGAATCCTCTACGTTCGCGCCTGCGATCGGTTGAAATAGGAGAACGCGAATGACGCTCGGTGATGCAATCCTGCTCATCATTTCGATCGCTCTGTGCGGATATCTACTTTATGCCTTGTTGAAGGCAGAGGAGTTTTAGTCCATGACGGCCAATGGCTGGTTTCAGATTTTCTTTTTCCTCCTGGTGATCTTCCTGCTCACCAAACCACTTGGCGTTTTCATGGCGCGCGTCTTTAGTCGCGAGAAAACCTTTCTCGACGCAGTGCTTCGCCCAGTGGAAAAGCGGGTCTATCGTTTAATTCGCGTTGATGAAAATTATGAAATGCCCTGGACCGAGTACGCCATCTCGATGCTGTTGTTCAGTGGACTCTCCATGCTGCTCCTGTATTTCATTGAGCGCACGCAGAGGTTCCTGTTCTTCAATCCGCAGAGATTTGCAAACGTTGATCCCAGCTTGGCCTGGGGAACGGCAGCATCGTTCACGACGAACACCAACTGGCAGGCCTATAGCGGCGAGTCCACGATGAGCTACCTGACGCAGATGGCTGGCCTCGCGTATCACAATTTTGTTTCCGCGGCAGTCGGCATTGTGTTGGCCATCGTCGTGATTCGCGGAATCGCGCGCAAAGAAACCGACAAGCTCGGAAACTTCTGGGTTGATACGACGCGTTGTCTGCTCTGGGTTCTATTGCCATTTTGCCTGGTCGGATCGCTCGCGCTGGTGTCGCAGGGAGTGATCCAGAACCTGAAGCCCTACACGACCGTCCAGCTAATTCAGCCGTACACGACGCAAGTCACCGGCAGCGACGGCAAGACCACGACGCAAACCGTCACGCAACAGGTAATTGCACAGGGACCCGTGGCGTCTCAGGAGGCCATTAAGGAATTCGGTACAAACGGAGGCGGGTTCTTCAACGCCAACAGCGCCCACCCTTTCGAAAATCCGACGCCGTTCTCGAATTTCTTCGAGATGGTCCTGATCTTTGCGATCCCTTCCGGGCTCACCTACACGTTGGGCAGAATGACCGGCGCGCGGCGTCACGGCTGGGCGGTATGGGCGGCCATGGCTTTCTTGTTTCTCTGCGCCGTCACGACTGCCTACTGGGCCGAAGCTAAAGGCAATCCCCTTCTGGCCGGCACCGACCAGCGTGTGAGCGCGCTCGAAGCCGGTGGAAACATGGAAGGAAAGGAAGTTCGCTTCGGCATCGCCAATTCGGCGCTGTTTGCAAGCGTCACCACGGACGCGAGTTGCGGCGCCGTCAATGGCCAGCACGATTCTTTTACCCCCCTTGGCGGCATGGTGCCGCTCATCAACATCATGCTCGGCGAAATCGTTTTCGGCGGGGCTGGCGCCGGCCTTTACGGCATGCTCGTCTTCGTCGTTCTAGCCGTGTTCATCGCCGGACTGATGGTCGGACGCACGCCGGAGTATCTGGGGAAGAAGATCGAATCGTACGACGTGAAAATGGCCATGCTGGCCGTTCTCATCCTGACCTTCACCATCCTCGGCTTTTCGGCTGTATCCGTAGTCAAGCCTTATGGTACTCGGAGCATCTCAAATCCCGGGCCGCACGGCCTGACTCAAATTCTGTATGCCTATGTCTCATCCACGGGGAACAATGGCTCCGCTTTCGGCGGGCTGAATGCAAACACTCTCTGGTACAACACCACTACCGGGACCGCGGAGCTGCTCGGCCGCTTCTTCATGATTATTCCCATTATGGCCATCGCCGGAAGCCTTGCGAGGAAAAAAACAGTTCCGGAATCCGCAGGGACTTTTCCCGTAACCGGCGCGCTGTTCAGCGGCCTTCTGGTTTGTACGATCTTGATCGTGGGGGCACTCACGTTCTTCCCTGCACTCAGTCTCGGGCCGATCCTTGAACACCTGCTCATGCATGCAGGGAAGATTTTTTGAGGCACTTATGGACCCTCGATCTGAAATCAGTCAAATCAGAAAGAAATCCCTTGCCGATAGCGCGATTCTATCGCGGGCGATCCTTGACTCGTTCCGGAAGTTGGAACCTCGAACGATGGTGAAAAACCCCGTTATGTTCGTCGTTGAAGTTGGTGCGGTACTGACCACGGTCCAGCTCGTTTGGAATGCCTTCCATCACGCCGGACAGTTTGGTTTCGGGCTTCAGATTACGCTGTGGTTGTGGTTCACGGTTCTCTTTGCCAACTTTGCGGAAGCGATGGCAGAAGGCCGCGGCAAAGCGCAAGCCGACACCCTGCGCAAGGCACGCGCAGAGACTGAGGCGCGCCGTCTGCGCGGGGACGGTATTGAGATCGTGGCCAGTTCCAAGCTGCGTACCGGGGACATTGTGCTCGTTGCCGCAGGGGAGTTTATCCCGGGTGACGGCGAAGTGATCGAAGGCGTTGCGTCAGTGGACGAGTCCGCAATTACTGGCGAATCCGCGCCCGTGATCCGCGAGTCTGGCGGAGACCGCTCGGCGGTAACCGGCGGGACCCGCGTGCTGTCCGATGAAATCAAGGTGAAGATTACCTCGAATCCCGGGGAAACGTTCCTCGACCGCATGATCAAGCTGGTCGAGGGCGCTTCTCGCCAGAAAACCCCCAATGAAATTGCGCTGAATATTTTGCTCGCGGGCTTGACGATCATTTTTTTGTTGGCGGTCGTCACGCTTCAACCTTTTGCGATTTATTCCGGCGCGCGCCAGAACATTTTCGTGCTGGTCTCTCTTTTGGTGTGTCTGATTCCAACAACGATTGGTGGCCTGCTCTCGGCGATCGGCATCGCGGGGATGGACCGCCTGATTCAACGCAACGTCATTGCCATGTCCGGACGCGCGGTGGAAGCCTCGGGCGACGTGGATGTGCTTTTGCTGGACAAAACCGGCACCATTACTCTAGGCAATCGCGAAGCCACCATTTTCCTTCCCTGCCCTAACGCCACCGAGGCAGAGCTTGCCCATGCTGCCCAACTAGCGTCCCTTGCAGACGAGACTCCCGAAGGCCGTTCGATTGTTGTGCTGGCAAAGGAAAAATATGGGTTGCGCGGACCCGATTTGGGGCATCGCAACCCTGTGTTCATCCCGTTTTCCGCACAGACTCGCATGTCTGGCGTAGACCTCGACGGCAAGGAGATTCGCAAAGGCGCTCCTGAGGCCATCGCGAAGCACGTTGCCGAACGCGGCAATCAAGTTCCTTCCGAGACTAAACAGTGCATCGCTGAAATTTCCAACGCCGGCGGCACGCCTCTTTTGGTATCGGAGAATGGCCGCGTTCTGGGCGTAATCGCCTTGACGGATATCGTGAAAGGCGGCATGCGCGAGCGCTTTGATCATCTTCGCGCCATGGGCATCCGCACCATGATGATCACCGGAGACAATCCACTGACCGCGGCTGCTATCGCGCGGCAAGCGGGCGTGGACGACTTTCTCGCGGAAGCCAAGCCGGAAGACAAGATGGCGCTCATCAAGCGCGAACAGGCGAAAGGCAAGCTCGTAGCCATGACCGGAGATGGAACGAACGACGCCCCCGCTTTGGCTCAGGCCGACGTCGGCGTGGCGATGAACACGGGCACACAGGCCGCCAAAGAAGCCGGCAACATGGTCGATCTGGACTCCAATCCCACGAAGCTGATTGAAATCGTGGAGATCGGCAAGCAACTCCTGATTACCCGCGGCGCGCTCACAACTTTTTCCGTAGCGAACGATGTGGCCAAATACTTCGCCATTATCCCGGCGATGTTTGCCGGAACCTTCCCGGTTCTCGGCGTGCTCAACATCATGCGCTTACGTACTCCGGAATCGGCCATTCTCTCCGCAGTGATTTTCAACGCACTCATCATCATCGCCCTCATCCCGCTTGCCCTCCGCGGCGTGCGCTACCGGCCTCTCGGTGCGGCCGCGCTGCTCGAGCGCAACCTGCTGATCTATGGTGTCGGCGGAATTATCGCTCCCTTCATTGGAATTAAGCTGATCGACGTATTGCTCATGTATCTGCGGATGGCTTAGAGGATTTTATGAAAAGGAACTTTCTTACCGCCATTTGGTTCACGCTGGTGACCACGGTTATTTTTGGTCTCATTTATCCGCTTGCGGTTACGGCCTTGTCGCAATTGCTCTTTCCAGACCGCGCCAACGGCCAGCTTATCGAGAGAAACGGAAAGCTCGTAGGCTCGCGCATTATCGGCCAGGAATTCACCGGGGCAGGCTATTTTCACTCACGGCCATCCGCCGCTGGAACCGGTTACGATCCCACCTCAAGCGGTAGCAGCAACCTGGGCCCTACAAATCAGGCGTTGATCCAGCGCGTAAAGACCGACGTTCGAAAGCTGCAAGAGGAAAATCCAGGCATCCCGATTCCCATAGATCTCGTCACCGCCTCCGGATCAGGACTCGACCCGGACATTTCTCCCGCAGCCGCGGGATTCCAAGTTCCGCGCGTCGCGCGCGAGCGTGGAATGAGCGAAGCCGAGGTTCGCGCGCTGGTTCAGAAGCATACCGAGGGGAGGCAGTTTGGTCTTCTAGGGGAGCCCCGCGTGCGCGTCCTCGAGCTAAATCTGGATTTGGATGCGGGCCATCCGCGGAAATAGCCTCAACTCATCCTTTTCGCGCGGCGGCCTTTGCAGCGCTTGCACGGGGAGGCTGAAAGCGGTAGCCAACCCACGGCTCCGTGAGAATGTACCTGGGGCGAGCCGGGTCAGCTTCGAGCTTCTTCCGCAATTGGTTGATCACGACGCGCAGGCTTTCGGTTTCCTCGCCGTAGTCCGGACCCCAGACCGCTTGCAAGAGACGGCGATGCGTCAGCGGCTTTCCCTGATTGGCAACCAGGTGTCTGAGGACCTCATACTCTTTGGGGGTCAGGTGCACGTCGCGGTCGCGCACGCTTACCTTGCGCGCCTCGAAGTCGATACTCAAATCCTTCGAGACAAACGGCGGAAGGGCGTCGCCCGGGGCATACCGGCGAAGTGCAGCACGAATACGCGCAAGCAATTCTTCGATGCCAAACGGTTTGACGACATAATCGTCCGCGCCGGCGTCCAGAGCCGCAACCTTGTCGCGCTCCGCGTTTCGCACCGTGAGCATAATGATTGGCGCGTCGGACGCGCGCCGAATCTCGCGGCAAGCCTCCACCCCTCCCATTCCCGGCATGTTCATGTCGAGCAGCACCAGGTCGGGTGGTTGCTTGCGCAGCCATTCCAGCGCCTCTTCGCCCGTCTTGGCTTCCGCAATCTCATAACCGTGTGTTGAGAGGGTAGTGCGCAACACGCGGCGAATTTGCGCTTCGTCATCAATGACGAGAATGCTGGCTGCGCTCACCGGTCATCCTTTTGCGCGCGATCCACGGCCGGGGCATGCTCGACGGGCAGAGTGAAAGAAAACACCGACCCATGGCCCAACTGACTGGTCACGCTAATGCCGCCTTGCTGCGCGGCGATGATGGCCTTCGCTATCGGCAAGCCCATACCGGTGCCGCGAACGAGATATCTCTGGTCTTTTCCGCGATAGAATTTGTCAAAGATCATTGTCTGTTCAAAATCGTCGATACCGGGACCGCGGTCCGCAACACTGGTCGTCACCGCGTCACCGGTCAGCTCGGCAGTAATTGTAATTGGCTCCCCTTTCGGTGAATAGAGATTGGCGTTCTCGATCAGTTGCACCAGCGCTTCCTTCGCGCGTTCCAGATCAGCTCGCACGGGAGGAAGGCCGTCTGCCACACGCACGTCCACGCGACGTCCGGCTAACGCGCTCTTGCAGTGCGCCACCGCCGCGTTGATGATTTCCTCAACGGAAGTTGGCGCCAAATCGAGCCTAAATTCTCCGGCCTCCAGCTTGGCCATTTCCCCGGCCTCTTCGACCAAATGATTCAACCGGTCGCACTCCTCATTGATGACCGTCAGGAGTTCATGCGATTGGGCGGAGTCCGGGGTCTTGGACGTCAGGAGGCCGGTCACCGCCGCCTTCATGGACGTCAGCGGCGTGCGAAAGTCGTGCGTGATGGAATCGAGCAACGCGGATTTCAACCGCTCGCCCTGCCTTTCCGCTTCCGTTTGGCCAAGTTGCTCTACTGCGCGTGCCCGCTCGATCGCGATAGCGACCAGCGTACCAATGGCGTCCACCGACTGGCGGGAAAGCTGCGCCCCAGAAATACCTATGCTGGCAATGGGGCGCACCCCCATTCGCACCGGGATGAAATACTCGGCATGCTCGGTGTCCAGAGTCTGTTCATCGTCGAGGAACGCCATTTTCATTTTCTCGGCATCGAGGTGCGCAGCACCGAATCCGGAACGATAGAACTTCTCTTTCTGCGGGAGGAACAGTTCCGCCGCGCCTGCTTCAAAGCTCTCCACAATGTAATCCGGGATGGCATTCATCAACTGGATGACGTTGCCTTCCCCCAGCAGTTGCCGGCTGAAGCCGTACAATCGCTGCACTTCCCGCCTGCGCTGATGCGCTTCATCGGCCTCCTTGCGAATGCGCGAAGAGAGTCGGCTCCCGGTAATCGAAGTGACCAGAAACGCGAATAGCGCCACCCAATTCTGCGGGTCGGCGATCGTGAGTGTCCCCATGGGAGGCAAAAAGTAATAGTTGAACGCCAGCATCGCCACCACGGACATGAACGCCGAAATCAGCATTCCCCACACTGCTGAAACTGCTAAAATCGCGAGCAGAAAAGACAGCGCGACCGTGGTTTGGTTTACCCTTAGAACGTGACGATAAACAAGAACAATGCCGGCGACTAAGAGTAGGGACACGACCACTCCAAGGACGCGTGTGCCGAGGAGTCTCTGCATGCGTACATTCTAGCCCAGGCTTGCCGCGTAGGGAGAGTAAGCGTTGCCCAAGAAACCCGAAGAATGGCTCGAAGTTGCCTCGCCGCCCCAGAAAACGCGCGGCGTCTTTAAGCTTTTTCTGGGTTACGCTCCCGGCGTCGGAAAGACGTTCAGCATGCTCAGTGAAGCCTTGCGGCGGCGCAGCCGCGGCGAAGACGTGGTCATCGGTGTCGTGGAGACGCACGGCCGTCAGGGAATTGAAGAGCTCGCCGGGCAGTTGGAGCGCGTGCCGCGCAAGAAAATCGAATACAAAGGCACGATTTTTGAAGAAATGGACGTGGATGCCATTCTCGCTCGTCACCCGGGCGTCGTGCTGGTCGATGAACTCGCGCACACCAACATTCCCGGAAGCAAACACCGCAAGCGGTACGAGGATGTGCAGGAACTTCTTGGCGCGAATATCGATGTGCTCTCCACGCTGAATATTCAACATATCGAGAGCATCGCGCCCGTAGTGCGGTCCATCACCGGAATTGTGGTGCGCGAGACGGTGCCTGACTGGGTGCCGCTAACGGCATCCGAAACCGTCATGGTGGATCTCACGCCAGAAGCCCTGCACGCCCGCATGAAGCGTGGCGATGTGTACAGCACTGAGAAAGTCGAACGTTCCCTCAAGAATTTCTTTCGTCGCGGCAACTTAATTGCGTTGCGCGAGCTGGCCTTGCGTCAGGTCGCCGAACAGGTGGATCGCAGCCTGGAATCCTACATGGAGGCGGAAGATATCCGGAAAAACTGGGGCGTACGGGAGCGCATGGCCGTCTGCATTTCCTCGAATCCAGCCGGCCAGTATCTGGTTGCTCGTGGCGCCAGAATGGCGCGGCGCATGGACGCCGAGCTCTACGTGGTCCACGTCGACCGGGAGCTTGGCCCCGTCCATCGTGAGTCCAATCCGAACGCGCTGGCCGCCAACTTGCGTTTCGCGGAAAGCCTGGGCGCGAAGGTGATTCGGCTGAAAGGGAAAAGCGTTGCGGACGCCGTGGCCGCTTTTGTCCGTTCGAAGCACATTACCCAGGTCATTTTCGGCCGGGCTGCAGTGCGTGACTGGAGGAAATACCTTTATCTCTCCGCTGTGCACCGCTTCCTCCGCGAGTCTCCCGCCGTGGACGTTCACATCGTGACCCAGGAGCCAGAAGACTGATGGCCTCTGGAGACCTAAGCCGCGCTGTACGCAGCCGGAATCCGGTTGACGCTCGCGCCACTGAAAATAGAGGCGGGTGCCCTCTTTGAACCCACAGGCGCCTCGTAGTTCGGTGTGACTCAGGAGTTTTGGTGGCCCTGAGAGCTCGAGGTCCCGATCAGCTGCCCGCCCCGCGCCGCTGGCCATGGGTGCCCCAAGACTGGTGGTGAGCACGCCCGAAGAAACCAGGGTATCGTTATGCGTGATGGGGTTGTTAACGATGTTGACATGCAACGCATCCTGCAACGAGATTCCTGCGCCGTCCCGACCGGCCATGTTGTCGACGATGATGTCGGTGATCTTCACGTCGTTCCAGTGCTGGGGTTGCGAAGCGAACGTTCCGAGCTCCGTTCCGTTGGCAACGCGTTCCTTACCGCCATCAACGCGGGACCCACCGATCTTTCCGCATGTGCAAGTAAGCATTCAAAATGATCAAATCCACAGAATCGTAGCTGCTGCAGCGCAGCTTCGCATAAATTAAAAAAGGCCAGGGGTATCAACGGCGAAGGCCCCACCGCGC
>DATAIH010000325.1:0-7576 GCA_036262755.1 Candidatus Acidiferrum sp. | reverse complement strand
AAATTTCTATCGTGGCAGGCGGGCGTCGAGCTGGTCGGCCTGGTCCATGAGCTGCGCGCAAAGATGCGCGAGGAACGCAAACAGTTCATCCGTGCCCGCGTAGAATCCATCCAGCACTTGACCGATGCGGACCGCGAACTCGTTGAAAAACTAATGGATCAAATGCTGGAAAGCCTGCTGCTGGAGCCGGCCGAGCGTTTGCGGGGCGAAAAAGACCTGCGCCGAAAAGTGCAAAACGTCGAGGCGCTGCGCGACCTATTCCTCGCCAACCGGGAGAGATCTTGAGGACTTTGCGCATCGGAACCCGCGGGAGCCTGCTTGCCAAATGGCAGGCGGAGTCGATTCGCAAACGGCTTTTTGCAGCGACCGGGATCGAGCCGGAAATCGTCATCATCAAAACGACGGGCGACAAAATGCTGCACGCGCCGGTGGCGCAAATCGGCAGCAAGGGCATTTTCATCAAAGAACTGGAAGAAGCCCTGCTCGGGGAAACCATCGATCTGGCGGTGCACAGCGTGAAGGACATTCCCACAGATATTCCTTCCCGACTGATTTTTCCCGCCGTCTGCAAGCGCGACGACGTGCGCGATTGTCTGGTGGGTTCGGCTCTCGCGAATCTCCGCCACGGAGCGCGCGTAGGCACGAGCAGTTTGCGGCGTCAGGCTCAGCTGCGCCATCTTCGCCCGGATCTCGACCTGCGGGACTTGCGCGGCAACGTGGACACCCGCCTGCGCAAAGTCCAAAGCGGGGAATACCAAGCGGTTGTCGTTTCCAAAGCAGGATTGGACCGCTTGGGATTCAACCAGCGCATTGCCGAAGTGCTTTCTCCGGAAGTGTGCATGCCAGCGGTGGGGCAGGGCGCGATCGCGGTGGAATGCCGCCTAAACGACAAGGAGGCCGAGGACTTGCTGGCCTCCCTGGATGACGCCGAGACTCGCGCCGCCGTGATCGCGGAACGCGCGCTTCTCGGCGCGTTGCACGGCGGCTGCCAGGTGCCTATGGGCGCGTGGGCGCGCGTCGAGCGCGGCCAGCTTCTCATGGACGCCTGTGTGTGTTCCGTGGATGGAGCGCAATGCGTGAGGCAGCATGCCGCCGGGCAACCCGAGCAAGCCGCGCAACTTGGCGAGCACATGGCGCGGTTGCTCATCGACGCAGGCGCCCAGACCATCCTGGAGGAAGTGGGTCGGCATCGTGTCTGAGAGTTGTCAAAGTTCGCTGGCGGGGAAGCGCGTTGTGATTACGCGCATGGCGGCCCAGAGTGAGGACCTTGCTCGGAAACTTTCCGCCCGCGGTGCAACGCCCGTCGTGCTTCCACTGGTGTCGTTTGCCGAGCCGGACGATTTCGCGCCGCTGGATCGCGCCATCGCGCAGATGCCGCAGTTTGACTGGCTGATTCTCACCAGCGCGCAAGCGGTTCGCGCCGTGATCGAAAGAGCCGCCGACTTGCAGCAGCCGATGCTCGGAGCGGACTGCCGGTTGCGTGTTGCGTGTGTGGGTCCGGTTACGGCAGAGTCCGCCCGAAAAGCGGGTCTTCCCGTAGAATACGTCGCCGTGACGCACAACGGCGTTGCTCTTGCCAATGAGTTGGGGAGCAAGCTCCAGGGCGCCAAGGTGCTGCTGCCGCGCAGTGATCGCGCCAAGGGGGACCTGCCTGTGGCGCTAACGCGATTTGGAGCGCAGGTCACCGAAGTGATTGCCTATCGCACGCTGCGGCCCGCGGAGACCGACCAAGATGAACTGAAGAAGATTGCCAACGGCCAAGCCGACGCAATTTTGTTTTTTAGTCCATCGGCGGTACAACATTTTGTGGGACTCGTTGGTGCCGGACAACTGCATCAGATCCAGGGTAAGCTGGCCATCGCAGCCGTCGGGCCGGTTACCGCTAATGCTTTGCGCGAAGCCGGGGCAGAGCACGCCGTGGTTGCTCAAGATACGGACGCCGTCTCGGTGTTGGAAGCTTTAGAAGAATATTTCGCCGCCGCGAAGGCCGCGCCGGCAGGAGCCAAGCGAGCATGAGTTTTCCCACGCATCGGCCTCGGCGCTTACGGCGCACCGAAGCCCTGCGCAGCATGGTCCGCGAGACACGCCTGACCACCGCTGGTTTGATCTATCCGATGTTTGTGTGTCCCGGTAAAAATGTGCGCCACGAAGTCGGTTCGATGCCAAACATTTTTCAGCAGTCCGCCGACCAGGTCGTGGAAGAATGCCGGGAAGTGGAATCGCTCGGGGTTCCGGCGGTGATTCTCTTTGGTTTGCCGGAAACGAAGGACCCGCGCGGCGCGAGTTCACTCAGCTCGCAGGGCGTGGTGCAGCGGGCCATCGAAGGCATCCGAAAGGCCAATCTGAAATTGCTGGTCATCACCGACGTGTGCCTGTGCGAATACACCGATCACGGCCACTGTGGGGTCATCGAGCACGGAGAAGTGGCGAATGACGCGACACTCGTAATTCTGGCGCAGCAGGCGCTCTCGCACGCGCGCGCGGGTGCGGACATTGTCGCGCCTTCGGACATGATGGACGGCCGCGTCGGCGCGATTCGACAAATGCTCGATGAAAATAAGCTGGAGAACGTCGCCATTCTTGCCTACGCAGCGAAATACTGCTCCGGATTTTACGGGCCATTTCGCGAAGCGGCGCAGTCCGCACCGCAATTCGGCGACCGGCGCAGCTACCAGATGGATCCCGCGAACGCGCGCGAGGCGCTGAAAGAAGTGCGGCTGGACTTGGAAGAAGGCGCGGACATGGTGATGGTCAAGCCGGCGCTGCCGTATCTCGACGTGATCTGGCGCGTACGCGAAGCGTTTGACGTCCCCGTCGGCGCGTACAACGTCAGTGGCGAATACGCGATGGTAAAAGCCGCGGTGCAAAACGGCTGGTTCGACGAAAAGCGCGTGGTTCTCGAAATCTTGACGGGCATTCAGCGCGCCGGCGCGGACCATGTCCTGACCTACCATGCCAAGGACGTGGC
Organism: Candidatus Acidiferrum sp.; assembly: GCA_036262755.1. GTDB lineage: Bacteria > Acidobacteriota > Terriglobia > Acidiferrales > UBA7541 > Acidiferrum. Next base: position 4,608 of record DATAIH010000325.1, on the reverse strand, counting down.
GCGCTGGCTGAAGGCGTGTTAGCCGAAAGCAGAGGAGAGTCTAAAAAAGGCCAAATGAGCAAAGCGCAAACCATACGGAAAGCCGAGCGGCAGCGGTCGCGGGAGATTTTTGAGCGCGCCGAGAAAGTTTTGGTTGGCGGAGTGAACAGTCCGGTTCGCGCGTTTCGCTCCGTGGGCGGGGAGCCGCTGGTCATCGACCGCGCCAGCGGACCATTTCTTTACGACGCGGACGGTAATGAGCTGCTCGACTACGTTTGCTCCTGGGGCGCGATCATTCTCGGGCATTCGAATCGAGCGGTCGCGGAGGCCGTCGCCGATCAGGCCCAACGCGGCACGAGCTTCGGCGTGACCACCGAACTCGAGCTGGAACTCGCCATGCTCATCACCCAGGCCATCCCTTTCCTGGAAAAAATTCGCTTTGTGTCCAGCGGCACGGAAGCCACTATGAGCGCGGTCCGGCTGGCCCGCGGCGCCACCAAGCGCGATTTCATCGTGAAATTTGAGGGCGGTTACCACGGGCACGCGGACAGTTTTCTGTCGCAAGCGGGTTCGGGCCTGGCGACGCTGGGCATTGCGGAGTGTCCCGGCGTGCCGCAAGCGCTGGCTGGATTGACCTTGAATGTTCCCTACAATGACCTGCAAGCTGTTGAGAAAGTGTTTCGAACGCACAAAGGAAAAATTGCCGCGGTCATCGTGGAGCCCATCGCGGCAAACATGGGAGTTGTTCCGCCGGAACGCGGCTTCCTCGAAGGTTTGCGGGAAATCGCGCACCGGGACGCGGCGCTGCTTATCGTCGATGAAGTCATCACCGGGTTTCGCCTGCGCAACGGCTCCGCGCAAGAGCTTCTTGGCGTCGAAGGAGACCTAACGACACTCGGCAAAATCATCGGCGGAGGAGTTCCGGTTGCTGCATATGGCGGCCGTGCGGAGTTGATGAATCAAGTTGCGCCGCTCGGCCCGGTCTATCAGGCCGGGACGCTGGCGGGAAATCCGCTGGCGATGCGCGCGGGAATCGCCGCGCTCAGGCAACTCGCAAGACCGGGAATGTACGAGGAGATGACCGGGCTGGCGGAGCGCCTGGTGCGCGGTTTGCGCGCCGAATTGGAAGGCGCCAAAATTCCCGCTCAGATCAACGCGATTGGCTCGCTCGCGACCGTCTTTTTCGCGCCGGGACCTGTAAGAAACTACTCGGACGCGAAGCGTTCGGACACAAAACGCTACGCACAGTTTTTCCGGGAGATGCTGGCGCGGGGAGTCTTCTTCGCGCCTTCGCAGTTCGAAGCGGCTTTTCTTTCTGCGGCGCACACTTCCGGAAACATTGACCGCACCTTGGCCGCGGCCCAGGAAGCTTTACAGGTCATGGCCGCCGAGCCTTCGGTCTGATTGCGATTCAACCACAGGAGTAAACAGGAATGCCTGAAGGCATCGAACTTCCCGAGGGAGACCACGAAGGCGGAGACCACCCGTTGGTTCTTCCGGTATCCATCACCATTTCGATCATGGCCGTGTTGGTTGCCGGTGTGACCCTGCTGGGGCATCGCGCACACACGGAGGAATTGCTGCGACAAAGCCAGGCGGCCGACAAATGGGCGCAATATCAGGCAAAAAGCGTCCGCCTTCACGAGACGCAAGGTTTTTCTGACGTTGTCAACCTGGTTGCGGCCATGGATCAGGGTAAAGGTGAAGCCCTTCGAGAAAAGTATTTGAAAGAAGTGGAACACTATCAAAGCGACAAAGAAGATATCAGCAAGGAAGCCAAGGACCTGGAAGGGGAGCGGGACTTTGCCGGCCGTAAGGCCGACCGGTTCGACGGAGGGGAGGCCTTTCTGGAAATCGGCCTCGTCATTTGCTCCATTACTCTACTCACCAAGCGCAAAGGCTTTTGGCTGGCAGGCGCGGTTTTGGGCGGGGGCGGTATCGTGCTTGCGGCAACTGGCCTGCTGCTCCGCTGATTACGCGCGCGCCGGAGGCCACGAACCGCGGAGCAGCGCGATTTCGTGCGCCAGGCTCTCCATCTTGCCTAGCAATTCCTGGTGTCGCACTTCCTCTGCGGGCGGTCTCTTGCTAACGAACGTGAGTGTTCCGCCGGGCTCGAGAACGCATTGGCTGACTTCGGAGAGCGAGCTGAAGCCTTGCTTGCGCGCGGCAGCTTCCAGTTGCGCCATGGTGATCAGTTCGGTCTTAAGGTGTGGCGTGCGGACTTTGCCGTTTTCGATGAGCACCTCCGCGCGGCCTTCGACCAACTGGTCGAGCTTGCGGTGCCCGTAGAGAAAGCGCACCACCAAGAAGTTCGTGGCGAGCAGGGAAGTGGCGCCGATGATCCCGCCCAGCACGGAGTTGTCGTCGCCGATGATGGCGTTTTGCACGGTGTTGGATAACGTCAGCAGGACGACGAGGTCAAAGGGATTGAGCTGCACCAGCTCCCGCTTTCCGGCCAGCCGCAAGCTGATGACCAGGAAGGCGTAGACCACGATGGGACGCAGGATTTTTTCCAGGAGAGGAATCCCCAGTACGAACATGTCTTTCCAAATTGCATGCATGGCGCGTAGCCTCCCGAGAAGGGTCACAAGCCAAATATCGCATAACCCGAAATAAGACAAGAACAGCCGAGCCTATCCGCAGAAATGCTGCCTCCAAAGTGTGTGCGATAGCAAAATGTTGGCTCTGGCGCCACGGCCCGCATTCATTGGTGACCCGGCCCAAGTCATGACCTACGGCGCTTGCGGGAACCCCCGCATCATGAGCCGTCCGCCAAAGGATAGTCGGACGGCAGCGGGAGGAGGTAGCGCGCTTTTTTGCTTCACATGCTTCTCGGCAATACCGGTCAAGAACCTGCCGCGCGTTTGAAGGAACAGCGCCCGGAACTTCGCATGCTGTACACTCCGGATACAGCGAAAGGCCGCTGCTGCCTTTATCCGCACCGCGTACGCGCTGTCTACGAACTTCTGAACAAAAACCGAACTTAGTGGATTTTCGGGTGCCGCTTGTGAAAATCGGTGTGTTGCTGGAACGTCCGCGCGGCTTGAATCGCGGCGATGTCGTCGCCCGCGCCGGCCAGGAACTCAAGTCCAATCGGCAGGTTCTTTTCGGTGAAACCGCAGGGAACGGAGAGCGCCGGCAACCCACAAAGGTTTCCGATGGCGCCCAGCGGATCAGGAAAGGCCAGGTCGGTTTCCAGATTGAGCGCGAGAGGGGTGGCGGGAACCGGCTGCGAGGGAGCCACCAGCACGTCGAAGCTTTCAAAAACCGCATCCATCTTCTTTTGCAGAATCTCGCGCACTTTGAGGGCCTGTCCATAGTCTGCGGCGGAATATTGCTCGTTCAAGTAGCCGGAGATTTGCCCGAGCGGATCGCTCAGTTCGCTGATTTTTCCCGAGCGAATCAGCGAGCGGAAAGAAGCGGCCGACTCCACCTGCACGATGAGGGAGGCAGCCTCCTCCCACGGGCCGACCGGCAAGGAAACATCCTTCATGCCGCTGAAGATTTTTTTCAAGGCTGATTTTGCTGCCGCAACCGGCTTTGCGCTTCCGGCATCGAAGGATTTCCAGGCGCTGGAAAGCCAGCCGACACGGAGTTTGCGCATTTCGACCGAAGGTGAGTACGTGAAAGCGGCCTTGTCGATGGCAATCGTGCCGCGATCTTTTGGATCGTGTCCGGCAATGGCGGCAAAGATGCGCGCGCAGTCTTCGGCGCTGCGAGCCATGGGCCCGATCTTGTCCATCGACGGAGCGAGGGCCATCGCGCCATAGCGGCTGACCCGGCCGTAGGTCGGCCGCAGTCCGCTGACTCCGCAAAACGCCGAAGGGCAAATGATCGAGCCCCAGGTTTCCGTGCCGATGGCAAAACCGGCGAGGCCCGCGGCAACGATAGCTCCGGAACCGGAGGAAGAGCCGCAAGTCCAGCACGCGGGGTCCCAGGGATTCTTGGCTTCCCCTTGCAAGGATGCGGATGCGAACCGGTAGCCCATGCCTCCGGCAAGCTCGATCATCGCGGCTTTGCCAATCATCACCGCGCCGACGTTCTTGAGGTGATCGATGATTGTGGCGTTGTTTTCGAAAACCTGATTGGCGAAGGGTTTTGCGCCCCAGGTCGTGGGCACGCCTTTCACGGCCAGGAGGTCCTTTGCGGCATAGGGAATGCCGTGGAGCGGGCCGCGGTAATGGCCGCGCTGGATATCCTTTTCGGCGGCTTTGGCCTGCTCACGCGCGATTTCCGGAGTAAGGGTCGCGTAGGCGTTGAAGCGCGGCCCAAACTTTTGGCTGCGATCGAGGTAGAGCTCGGTCAGTTCCACTGGAGAAAGCTTTTTGGATTCGATGCGTTTGGCGAGTTCGCTGACTGAGAGGAAAAAAATCTCTTCGCCGGGCATTGGGGGCTCCTCAGGACTTTTGCGGCGCGCCGGCTGGCTTCCTGGAGGCAGGCAGCGGCGAAGCTTTCTTCTCACGCTCGATCAAAGGCTTCAAATAGAGGGCGGGCCCGTCGCCATTATCCGTGGGATAAGTGCGAAGACGGTCTAGTGCGGATTGGCCCTCGACGGCGAGCCTCCCGAGGTCTGCTTTTTGGTCGTCATTGAGTCGCGAGCCGTATTGAGCGAAAACCGCCTGTAGGCGC
>DATAIH010000324.1:0-2303 GCA_036262755.1 Candidatus Acidiferrum sp. | reverse complement strand
GCATTACGAAAAATTCCGTTACTGTCCGTCGCCATACGGAGCTTCGAAGACCTTCCACCCGTACAATCCGCGGAACCCAACACTTTTGCCACAGAAGAGACTACCGTCGCCGAAGTTTCCCCAGGGTAATTTTGTCGAGGTACGTAACGCCCACAAAGGTTAGGCGGTTGTAGTTTCTTGTGGACTTTTTTCCTCCGTTCGTGTATCTTCACCCCGGCATGCATCCCGATCCGGTTGACTCTGTTTCGCGAGCCCAGCTGTGCGAGACGGTGGTCCGGCTGGTTCGTTCCCACGAACAGCCGCGCTATCAGCAGCTCATGCGCGAGCACCACTACCTGGGCTATTTGCCCAAGATCGGGGAAACGCTCTGGTACGTGGCGACCTGGCAAGAGCAATGGCTCGCCCTGCTGAGCTTCTCGGGCTCGGCGCTGAAATGCGCCCCACGCGATCGCTGGATCGGTTGGACCGTGCGCCAACACTACGGCCGCTTGAAGCTGGTGGTCAACAACAGCAGATTTCTGATTCTTCCGGACTGGCACCTTTTCAATTTGGGGTCTCGCGTTCTGTCTCTGTGCGAAAGGCGTTTGCTGGGGGACTGGGAAAAAGCCTTCGGCCACAGCGTGGTGTTGCTGGAAACCTTTGTGGATCCGCAGCGGCATCGCGGGACGGTGTACCAGGCGGCGAACTGGCTGTATGTCGGAGACACGCGGGGATATCGCCGGACCCACACGGGCTACACGAACACGCCGCAAACCCCCAAGAGGGTGTTTCTCAAACCGCTGCGGGCCGACGCCCGCCAAGTCTTGTGCAGTCCGATGCTTTCTCCACCCTATCGTTTCGGAGGCACGACCATGAGACTGACTGCCGAGCAGATGCGTTCGCTCCCGTCGTTTTTTGCGCAGATCCCCGATCCCCGGCGAGCCCAAGGGACGCGGCATCGGTTGTCCACGGTGCTGGGAATCGCCGCGGGGGCGGTGCTGTGCGGGATGCGCGGGTACAAGGCCATGGCCGAGTGGGCCCAAAGCCTCGGGCAGCAGTCGCGACGGCGCTTCGGCTGCCGTTACGAAGGGGACGGTTATAGGGTGCCCAGTGAGTACGTCCTCCGCGATATGCTGATCCGCGTCACTCCGGCCGATCTGGATCGGGCCTTGCAACGCTGGAATGAACGCTATGGCGCCGGAGATGAAACTCTGGCCATCGACGGCAAGACCATGCGCAATGCCATGGATGAGGAAGGTCAGCAAACGCATGTGATGAGTGTGGTCGGTCACCAGACCAAGACCTGCTACACCCAAAAAAAGTTGGTACCTTGCCCGTAGCGGGGAAGGAAAAGGACGAAGTCAAACGCACCAATGAGATCAAGACGGTGATCCCGCTGCTGGACGCGATCGATATTGAGGGCAAGGACGTCACCGTCGATGCCCTGCTGACCCAGCGTGAATTCGCTACGTATCTGGTGGAGAAGCGCAAAGCTCATTACTTTTTCACCGTAAAAGGAAACCAACCCAGTCTTCTGGAAGCCTTGGAGTTCCAGTTCCGGGATCGGGGCGAACCCGATTTTGTCGAGCACACCCCAGCCGATCACGGACGCATCGAAACGCGCAAGATCTGGACGACAGAAGAGCTGAACACGTATCTCGATTTTCCGTATGTGGGGCAATCGTTCGTCATCGAGCGGCACAGCACGAACAAGAAGACCGGCAAGCCTTCTCTGGACATCTGCTACGGCATCACCAGCCGCACGGTAGCGCAAGCCAGCCCGAAACGTGTGCTGCAGGCCAACCGCGGACACTGGGCCATCGAGAGTTGTCATCACATGCTGGACTGGGACTTCGATGAAGATCGCAGTCGCATCCGGACCGGGTATGGCCCGGAAAACATCACGCGGCTTCGCCGTTTCGCCATCGGCGTGCTCCGATCCAAAGGTCGAGGGGGCGTGGCAGAGAAAATGCGACGGCTCACCCTGAACGTGCGTTTGGTGTTCGACTATCTGCGCATGAGCGAAAACTCTTGCGCTTGTCACGTCATCTGAGGTGTGTTCGAGAACGAACCACTTCCTGCTGAACTACTGGATCGCCGCAGAATCAACACTCTCCGGCGTCGGGCAAAGCTGTGACTGTCAAAGACCCACCGGTCGGCTGAGGGATCAAAAACTACCGGGCCAGCATCGTGGAGGGATGCCCCATCCCCGCGAAAATCGTAAACTCCTGCGGCGACCCGTCAGAACAAATTTACCTTGGTCCTGGTTCTCCTGGTTCAGTCCTGGTTCGAAACCGGCTGCCTTCAAGAGTAGAACGGCAGCA
>DATAIH010000323.1:0-3723 GCA_036262755.1 Candidatus Acidiferrum sp. | reverse complement strand
GCTAGTCTCCCGTCTCGGAAATGTGTGTAATAAGTGAAGGGCGCATGCGTATTAAGATACAGGAGGACGCGACATGCGCACTGGTCGACCCAAGGCAGCCCTGCACATCACGGCGGAAGAACGAGAACGTCTGGAATCTCTGGCTCACCGCTCCCGCACGGCACCCGCTCTAGCCCGGCGGGCACGGATCCTGTTGGCCTGTGAGGAACGCGACAGCAAGACCGTGGCTCTGCAGTTGCGTTGTTCTCCCACGACCGTGTGCAAGTGGCGCGCGCGCTTCCTGAAACAGCGACTGGATGGCCTCTACGACGAACCGCGACCTGGCGCACCGCGTCAGATCAGCGATGCCCAAGTGGAGGAGGTTGTGGTGCGTACTTTAGAAAGCAAGCCGCGCGGGGCTACCCATTGGAGTACGCGGCAGATGGCCACCGCCAGCGGCCTGAGCCGAGCCACAATCAGCCGGATCTGGCGCGCCTTTGGACTCCAACCACATCGTAGCGAAACCTTCAAACTGTCGCCCGACCCGTTGCTGGTGGAGAAGGTGCGCGACATTGTGGGCCTGTATATGAATCCACCGGATCATGCGGTGGTGTTGTGTTTGGACGAAAAATCGCAGATCCAGGCGTTGGACCGCACGCAACCGCTGCTGCCTATGCGCCCTGGGCAGGCCGAGCGGCGAACCCACGACTACAAGCGGCACGGCACGACCTGTCTGTTTGCCGCACTGGAAGTGAAGACCAGTCGAGTCATTGGCCGCCTACATCGTCGGCATCGGTCCCTGGAGTTCCGCAAGTTTCTCGATGTTGTCGACGCCCAGGTTCCCGCCGATCTCGACGTGCACATCATCATGGACAACTACGGCACCCACAAGACCTCTCTGATCCGCAACTGGCTCGCCAAGCGGCCGCGCTACCACCTGCACTTTACTCCCACCTACGGATCTTGGATGAACCTGGTGGAGCGGTGGTTCGCTGAACTCACTAACAAGCAACTTCGTCGTGGTGTCCATCGTAGTGTCCGCGAGTTGGAAACCGCCATTCAAGAGTTCCTCGCCACGCATAACGAGAATCCCAAGCCGTTCGTCTGGACTAAGACAGCGGACCAGATACTGGCCAGCATCGCCCGTTTCGCGCAACGCACTCTGGCCCTACAACACCCGCAAACTTCTGTGGCGAATCAATGAGACAGGAGACTAGCTCAGCTTGAAATAGGTGGAATACGGCTCGTCTTCGATGGAGAAGAAGGGCCGCAACTCAAGGCGCTCGCCCGCCCCAGCCAGTTGCCATTTGCCGGGGCTCGAGTTCTTTGCCGACAGGAGGTCGCGAGCGGTGAGCTTGGCCGGTCGAGTGCCTGTGGGGAACAGCACGAGCGGGCCCGAGAGCAGGGCAACGATGTCCGGATGCGCGTCGTCGATGGGCTCCAGCCGCAAGGCCATAGGCAAACGGAGCTCCAAGCGGTCGCCGGTTTTCCATTCGCGGCGGACGGAGGCGAAAGCCCCTGAGACCACCTGGGGCGTATCGCGTTTTCCGTTGACGGCCAGCGAAGCGCCTTGGGCCCAGGCGGGAATGCGGAATTGCAGGGCAAACTCGCTGGGCTTGGCGAGCGTCACGTCAAAGGTGATAAGCGAATCAAAGGGATAAGCGCTGTTCTGCGTCAGCGAGGCTTGTGTTCCGTTCTGCACCCATTTCAGCGTAGACGGGATGTAGAGATTCACATACACGCCCTGTTCGTCGCGGAAATAGATGTTGATGCGGTAATCCGCCGCGACCTGCGTGATGGTGCCCGAGCAGCAGGGCCAGCGATGCGGCGAATAGACCTTGCTCCCGGAGAAGTTGTAATCGGAATAGTAGAACGCTTTCCCATCGGACTCGAGCGGCTTGGCGCCGAGAATGGTGTTGTACATCACGCGCTCCATGCTGTCGCCGTAGCGCTGGTCGCGGGTGACACGCAAGAGGTAGCGCGTCAGTTTGAAGTGTGCGTACGAGCCGCAGGGCGTTTCGAAGCTGCTGTGGGTGTTCGTGAGGCTGGCGGCAAGGTCTCCGCTGCCTGGCGCGCGCAGGGTCTCGTCCGGTCCCCAGGCGCCGGTTGCGAAACTTTGCTCGGTGAGCATGTCGAAGGCATTTTTTGCGGCGCGCAGGTATTTTTCGCTGCCCAGCGTGAGATACGCCTGGGCCGCCGAAGAGAGCGAATTGACATAGCTATACGCGTGACGACCGGCGAGCACGCTGCGGCCCTCCGCCAGCGGATCGTAATAGCCATCGTCTAGATACTGGATGCCTAGGGACCGGTAGCGTTCGCCGGCGCCCCGCCGGTAAGCGAGGAAAAGATTCTCCGAGATGGTGTAGGACTCATCCCAGGTGTAGGAGACGTCCTTGCCGGGGCGCCAGACGGTGTCGTGCTCGACCGCCGCTTTGGGCAAGTGCGGCAAGGCAGTGTCCGTGGTGTGGTCCAGGATGGAAAAGGCCTCCGGGTCGTCGACAAGTTCGTGGGAATCAATCAGCCCGCAAACCAGTTTGTCGTAGCAATAGGCCGGGAAACGGTTTTTCTCGTAGAAATCCCCGGAGATGGTTTTGGCGTAAAGGCGATTTAGACGCAGAACTTTCTCGCGAACTTCCGGCGACTTGGTTATGGCATAACCGCGGGCGAGCGCCGAGACCCATTGACCAAAGGTTGCTCCGGGCGCGAAGCCCGCATCGAAGCTGTGATAGTCATAGTTGGGGTCGTAAACGTACCAGCCACCCAACTCCGCGCCCGGCGCGGGCACTCCGGCCATCTCCCGAAAAGGCTTGAGAAGACCGTCTTCGCTGAGATTCATCAAGACCGCTTGCGTCTCGCGGAGCTGCTTTTCGTGCAACGCGCTCGAGAGCGACACGTCGCCATAGCCGAATTGGGCCAGCGGAGGCAAGTTTTGTGAGGCGGAGGTGAGAGCAGGAAGCCGCAAGCGAGAGCCGGCAAGCCCGGCGGCGGCGAGCGAAGTGGCCCGCAAAAACGAGCGGCGTGAAATCCGTTTTGAAGATCTTGACGAAGGCATGGTGCTGAAGCATATCACCAAGGAGGTGGCCGCGAACGAGGAAGGACGCCCGGGAATAGCTTTAGTCAGGCGGCCGTCCAAGAAGATTCCGGGAATCCGGAGGATGGTGGCTCTTGACCGTACGCCCAGCGGATCGAAGGTTCTGAATCCTTTCGCGCGTGCCACGGTCTTTTCCTCTACAATCTGTAAGACTTCGGGAACTCGAGCGGGTTCGCAAGGATGATCGATAACGTTCAGGCGGTGCTGCGCAAGACTCCTCTGTTCGCGAGTCTTACGCAAGAGGAAGTCGAGGCGCTGGCGGCGAGAACGACCAGGAGGCGCCTCCAGCGCGGCGAATTGCTGTTCGGGGAAGGGGATCCCTGCACCGGTCTGTTCGTGGTGGCCTCGGGCAAGATGCGTATTTTCAAGCTGTCGGCGTCGGGCCGGGAACAGGTGCTGGCGCTCGAAGGACCGGGGAGCTCGTTTGCCGAGCTTCCGGTATTCGACGGCGGGAACTATCCAGCGGCGGCTGCGGCTTCCGAAGATGCGGAGCTGCTATTCATCTCGCGAAAGGATTTTCAGAATTTTTGCCGTGAGCATCCTGATGTAGCGCTGAAAGTGATTGCCGTGGTCGGGGGGCGACTGCGGCGGCTGGTGGGCATCATTGAGGAGCTGTCGTTTACCACCGTGAGGCAGCGCTTGATTGCTTTGCT